>NZ_BTPM01000002.1:1500000-1751554 GCF_036245475.1 Vibrio sp. 10N
TGGAGGGCGGGCTTTACCAGAAAAAGAGAGGCTTGCCCAATAGGCATTCATCTGTGCCACATCTTTCCCCAGCAGCGATTGGTAGAACTCAGCACGCTCAGTAGAGCTCTCTGGCCAATCGGACAACTCTATGCGTTTGCCTTGCAATGACTTGGTTTTTCCTCGGTACAGCATGCGCGCTTTGCTTCGGCTTAACTCGTTGAAGCTGGCATTCATTGAAAAAATGGCGTAGGACTCCGCCGCGCTCACTTTAGGCGCATACAAAGAGGCGATGACAATCATGAGGCCAACCACCAACAAGCCTATGATATTTGAGAGGTTTGTACATTCGAGCGAATGCCGTTTTTTAATCATTATTATTACACTATAGCGGATTCCTTTCCTAGACTAACGATAGATTAGTTGACAAAAAGTGATGTTCAAGAATATTCACTAGGAAATTGGAATATGAATGCTTTAAACAAGATGTCGATCAAAACTCGAATCATTTTAATGGCGGTTTTACCATTAATTGTGATTTTGGTCTTTTCCGCTTGGGAAGCGTTCCGAACACAGAGAAACCTGCAACAAATGTCGGTACTTTCCCATCAATCACAAGCACTTGGCTATATAGAAAAGTACAGTGCTATTCTTCATCAAGCGCGACTAGAAAAACTGCAGCGAACATTTGACGGTAATAAAAATGTCATTTTTCCGAAACTAGACGAGTGCCTCGATAAATTACAACTTGTGTTAGACAAAGCTTATTACCTGACAGATATAGATACCGTCCAAAATACGCTTAACGAACTTCGAGAGGCACAAGCAGAAATAGAGTTTGTAACTGACATTGAAGATCTCGAAGATTGGAGCTCTTGGGTCGAAGAGCTGATTTCTGCCCTCATTGCTAAACTTGAAAGCGTCAAAGTCGATACTGGCTCACGCCCTATTGAATCTCACCTTAATGCTCTATTCACTCTAGAGTGGATACGCTTTTGGGCAACCGAAGAGAACTGGTTTATTCATATAGACATCTATGAAGGGCACGGCGTGAATCATGGACATCATGAAGAAAGCCGCGAAGCATTGGGCACTCTATTTGAAAGGCAACAATATCTCATTGACCGATTCTTGAATATCAACGCTGATGCCTCACAAGTCAGCCTACTACTCAAAACCTTTTCTGATGACTCGTTTATAGAGAGTATTCAATTTCGCGATCGCGTGTTAAATGACGAAGGTGCAAAGCCCAAACTTGTGGAGATAATTGCAGGAGTTAAGGCTCTAGACCGTCGTTTAGAGTTGATCCAGCAAGCAACGGAGCAAATCAATACACAGCTTTCAAATGAAATGAGGTTAGGAATCAGTGCCCTAGAGACTCGGTTGTGGCTCACCATCGGGATTACCGTCTCTGTGATGCTAACACTGCTCATACTGAGCTTAAACATCGCCCGTCGCATCATCTTTTTCCTCAATAATACACTCGAGACATTTGAAAAAATTGAGAAACATGACGGTGATACTACCATACTGGCTTCAACCGAAGGGCACGATGAATTTAGCCGTTTTGGCGGGCAAATGAATCGCTTGATCGAAGAGCGCCTTGAGAATGAACGACGCATGATAGCAGCGAAAGAAGAAGCCGAGCGCGCCAATGTCGCGAAAAGCTCCTTCTTAGCCAACATGTCCCACGAAATACGCACCCCTTTAAATGGCATTATCGGCATGTCAGGGATCTTGTCGGATTCCCAACTCGATCCCGTGCAACGCGATTACCTGAACACCATTGAAACTTCATCACAGACGCTGCTGATCTTGATCAACGATATCTTAGATATCTCTAAGATCGAGTCTGGTAACCTGCTCATCTCGCTTCATAGCTCAAACTTACGTGAGATCGCCTATGACACGATCGCCATTGTGATGTCGAAAGCCAAAGAAAAAGATCTCGATCTTCAAGTGCGCTTCACACGCGGCATGCCACATATGCTCATTATCGATGATCACCGTCTGCGCCAGATCTTAATGAACCTCATGTCTAATGCCGTCAAGTTTACCAGTAAGGGACATGTGGGAATCACCATCGATGTTGAGCATATTGGTGTGGAGCGATGTGCGCTGACGATAGCTATCGAAGACACGGGAATTGGTATCGAAAAAGAAAAACAAGATTCTATCTTCAAGCCCTTTACTCAAGAAGACAGCTCGGTCACCCGCCAGTTTGGAGGAACCGGTCTAGGATTGGCGATTTCTTCTCAACTGGTTGAGCTAATGGGTGGACGAATAGAGATCGACTCAGAAAAAGGCAAAGGCAGCCGCTTCTACTTCACTATAGAGTCAGGTATTGCGCAGGAGAAAGCGCCGGTGTCACCCCTGTTGAATCAGACGCAATTTGTTATCGTCACCCATCAACAAGAGTTTGCCCAATCGGTGACCGATGAGCTCACTCACTTCGGTTTACAGCACCAAGTGATACACACGCAGATCGGTGACATAAAGGATGTTACCAGCAACAGCATCATCATTTATTGTATGAGTGACAGCCAACGTGCTCGTACTGACTTAATGAAACTTGCCGTCACTTGGTCTTCAACTCCTATTGTTCTAATTCAGCCACAAAATGCAGCTGCGGGTGACTATCAGGGGCTGATTGCTGGATTGGTCACCTACCCTCTACTCGGTGCTCGATTAATTGATGCACTCTCTAATGCACCAAAACAGCACCAAGCGATGGGTAAAACGAGAGAGCCAAAACTCGAGGTCGTCGGTAGCGGCGATCCCGAAGACCATATTAGGGTCAAGCCGACCCAAGCGACAATGCAAGAAGTGGCAAAGAGTCCCGATAACCAATCCATCTTGCTGGTAGAAGATAATCTGGTTAACCAAAAAGTGGCCTCTTTATTACTCAAAAAGTCCGGCTATAACGTCGACATAGCCAACAATGGGCAAGAAGCGTTGGACTTGTTGTGCGATGACAATAATGAATATCACGTGGTGCTGATGGACTGCATGATGCCAGTGAAGGACGGTTTTACCGCATCGGAAGAGTTTCGCATGTATGAGGAGCAGTACAACAAGGCACGAACGCCAATTATCGCACTTACGGCTAGCGTGCTCGATGATGACATCCAGCGCTGCACAGACAGTGGTATGGACGATTACGTCTCTAAGCCCTTTAACAAGTCTGTGCTGCTAGAGAAAATCAAAACCATTCGAGTGCTACCTGAGTAGTTTCTACCCCTCACTAACAAACCGATTCAACACGAGGCTTTTTATGCGCTGATTTTTTCTCTAAAATCAGCGCAACGTTTTTTATCAAGATCGAATCATGAACAAGAGCTTCATTACCAATTTCATCGCACTTGCGCTACTTGGTGCGGGTTATCAACTGGATAATAGCCTGCTGCTGTACGCGGGTCTTTTCGCGTTCTCTGGTGCCGTTACCAACTGGCTTGCCATTCACATGCTGTTCGAAAAGGTACCCGGCCTTTATGGCTCCGGCGTCATTCCCGCTCGGTTTGAAGATTTCAAACTGGCGATCAAAAACCTCATGATGGAGCAGTTTTTTACCAGCGAAAATATCGACCGCTTTCTTAACAAAGAAATGAGCTCGGGCATCAACATCAACCTAGAGCCAGTGCTAGAGAAAGTCGACTTTAACCCTGCTTTTGACTCTCTGGTTGAGGTCATCGAAAACTCTCAATTTGGCGGTATGCTCGCTATGCTTGGCGGCTCAGAGGCACTGCAACCAATGAAACAGCCATTCGTCGAGAAGATGCAGCAAGCGGTTATCGACATTAGCCAGAGCGACTCGGTCAAACAGGCGCTGATTGAGCAGCTTGAATCCCCAGCCATGCTTGATGAGGTGAAAGGCAACGTAGAAGCGATTATCGACCAACGCTTGAGTGAGCTAACGCCAAAGCTAGTAAAAGAGATTGTTCAGAAGATGATTAAAGAGCACCTTGGTTGGCTTGTGGTCTGGGGCGGCGTGTTTGGTGGTGTGATTGGGGTTATTTCTTCGTTGGTGATGTAGAGTCCAAACTCATATCTGCAAAAAGTTCGACTTCATGCTCAGTCGAACTTTTTTATTTGAAAGTACTAAATCTGCCTGTCAACACTGCAAATCTTTGCCTTTAACTCAAAACTAATATTTATCAAAATGACAAAACAAAGTTTGCAGAACTTTGTGCAATTACTGTTTGATTCAAGTTTAACGAGGGCATGAAATGGAGAAAGCAACCCAGCCTGGCGCCGTTTCCTCAGTACTGAAGGTGTTTAATCTCGTCTCTGCTTTAGCCGACCAAAAAGGAGCTGGGCTAACTGAGCTCTCAAAGCAATTGAGGATGTCAAAAGCAACGACTCATCGTTTTTTACAAACGATGACGAGCTTAGGGTTTGTGCATCAAAACAGGGAAGCAGAGAAGTACTTGCTAACATCGAAGCTATTTGAACTCGGTTCAAAAGCGCTAGAACATGTTGACTTAGTCGTCGCAGCAAGGAAGGAGATGGCAACAGTCTGCAAAGCTTTTAATGAAACTGTTCATCTTGGAACCATCGATGACGATGCGATCATTTACCTCCACAAAATAGATTCAGACTATCACTTTCGAATGCACTCAAGAGTTGGTCGACGAAACCCTCTGTATAGCACCGCGCTTGGAAAAGTTCTCATGAGCTACCTGTGTGAATCAGAAATCCGAGAGTTGCTCAATCATGTGAAATTCAAGGCTCACACAGACAAAACACACAGAACTATTGAGCAACTGTTAGCAGAGCTAGATTGGGTTAAACATCGACATTATGCAGAAGATATTGAAGAGCAAGAGCCAGGACTACGATGTATTGCGGTGCCTGTGTTTGACCGATTTGGTGAAGTCGTAGCTGCGATTTCACTCTCTTTTCCAACAAGTCGATTCGATGAGCGAAGAAAACTCGATTACCTCAGTTCATTGCACCATGCTGCTCGAAACATCTCTAAAAACCTCGGGTATCACCACTACCCAGTCTAGCGCTTGGGCCTCATGTCATTTTCGTACTAAGAGCCACTCATTTAATGAGAGGCTCTCTTTCTAGCAGATCACAGTGAGATTCTATTCACCCACTTGTCGAGTCTAGAGTAGGTATTTCCCTCAATAGTAACATTCGTCGTTTCTCTACCATCCTCCGGACGAAGGACGATACCCCATGTCGTTGTGTCTTTCTCCCGTGAACCGTCTTGCGTGATTCCGTTGATTATATTGTTCGTCACGCGATTACTGCCCTGAACACCATTAAGAGCGATACCTTCGTATTGTTTTCCGTACTTATTTGTCGGCGTAGGAGAATCGGCAACTATCGAACCTAGGTTATCGATACGGTTGTTATCTATAACTACATCATTAGCGCGCTCGACACTGATGGGTCTGACCGTGTTTGCCACACTATTTTCAGAGATATTGACGTTGGTTGCCGTCCAACCGTCATACACCCTCTTAATACTCAAACCTACCACGACATCGTGCATGACATTGTTTTGCATCTTAATATTGTCAGCCCCTCGTTTACTCGTAATGCCATCATAGGCTCTTTCTACATAGTTATTGATGAGTGTGAAGTGGTCACCATACTCTCCTGACTCGCCCCCAGCAGAAACATAGATTGCTGCATCACGAACGCCAAAGAAGCTGTTGTTTCTAATGGTTGCTTTTAGTGCTCCTGTCATGAGAATTCCACTGTCTCCACCCGCTAAATAATAAGGATCCGTATCATTTTCAGTGCCGATAAAAACAATATTCTCTATGAGTAGTTCATTTAGTTTGCTCTTACCTGAGCTTGTCGCACCACGGATTGAGAGCGCGTCTGCTGTCTGCGTAGTTCCCTCTCTTCCCGCTGGGGTTTTGTAGCGAAGGGGAACAACAGCAGAAACCTTGGCTTTTGACATATTGAACGTGCCACCAGTCCAATCAAAATTCGCTAACACGCTCGCACCACCACACTCATCTGATTTTGACGAATGCGTATCAAAACTAAACATATCTCCATCCAACTGCTCGGTAGCAATAAAACGAGCCTCACTAGCGTCTACTTTAAGATCTTTTCTCAAGTAGACTTTTGTATCTTGGCTAATGTAATAGGTCCCCGTAAGTACCAACTCAGAACCAGTATTCGTGGCTTGTTGGAGCGCGGCTTGGAGTTTGCTTGTATTACCTTTGGGGTTTATCGGAGTGGAAGTACAGTCTTCTGCGACTACTGCGCTCGATATCAAGGAGAGAATGAGGAAGGATAGTTTGTTTGACAAATGATTGCGATTCATAAATTTCTCTTGTTTTGTTTCAGCTATTGTTTAAATGAGTACTCTATTGGCGTTATTAAAACTAAGGCGTCCACCATTGCGAGTTAATTAATCATTTGATGTAAATAAGGATCCAACAAGGTAATTTATTGCCCGTAGCCACGTCATCATTTGCCTGTAATATTCGAATCCTAAAAGTAGCAAATTAATGCTAGTTCTCTATAAACTAAAAAAACCCTTAACGATAATTAACTCATTAAGGGTTTTTGTATCAGCTTCTTTTTTTAAGCGATTGCTGACTCTTTTGTTACTTTAGTGTTTTCAAGTTTACGTTCAGACTTAACCAACAAGGTACCGATTAGAGCGAGGATTGCTGCGATAATGACGAACAGCATTCTTCCCCAAAGTGGGTTTGGAACTAATGTCAGGCAGAGAATAAAGACTGACGCGATAAGTACCATTTTACCCAGCACATTGTTCTGTTTATTGTCCATTGCAACACTTTCTAGGCTATCTTCTACAACAACTTCAGTGTCGACGTTAGTAAAGAACTGTTTAACCTCAGCCTCTCGTTGCGCAGGCAGTCCTTTGTAGAAGAACTGTGAGCAAACAAAGAATGGCAGTGTAATCGACATATGTCCGATTAAGCCTAACGTTACCGACTTCATTTCGGTATATTCACGAGATGTAAGCGGTTGATCTAAGCCTAGAATCGATTGTAGCGCTTCCGGTGTCAGTACAAAGGCAATAAAGCCTGACACACACATACCGACGAGAACTGTACCCCAACCAGCCCAATCAGGTGTTTTCCTAACAAAGAAACACATGATCGAAGGAATAAGGATTGGGAAGCCAATAAGCGTGCTCACCAACATCGTTAAATCAAACAAACCAAACTCTTTCAATGATGTTAGGAAAAGCGCTGAAATAATAATGACGATACCAAACAGAGCCGTCAGTAACTTACTCACAAAGATAAGGTGAGACTCAGAGTGGTTTTTGCAGAAGTATGGTTGATAAACACTTTTCAGAATAATACCGGCATTGCGGTTCAACGCTGAGTCCATCGAAGACATGGTTGCGGCAAACATCGCAGCAAGCATCAAACCAACCATGCCCACTGGCATTTCACGGCTTACAAACATGAAGTAGGTTGCATCCGCGACTTTATTACCAAGTCCAGCCAATCCCCAAGTGCTTGTATCTGGATAGTGTGCTGCTACATACCACGCAGGTACAAACCAAAGCAGTGGACCGATAAGCATTAACGTACCCGCCAAAATCGCTGCTTTACGAGCATTTTTGGTATCTTTTGCCGCAATATAACGGTAGGAATCTACCATGTTATTGGTGCTAAAGAACTGTTTAATAAACATGAAGATAAACCAGCCAACAAACAAATACGCGTGGTTGTATCCGTCACCAATAAATGGTTGCTCAGGAAGACCGGCATCAAGAAGTGGTGTCAAGCCACCAGATTTCCAAATCGCCACTGCGCCCGTTACCAAGGTCATGGTTGTCAGAATAATCATCTGCATGAAGTCCGAGGCGATTACCGCCCAGCTACCACCAACCAAGGACATGAACAGCACAACGGAACCAGCGACTACGATAGTGAGCTCCAAAGGAAGTCCGATTACCGCGCTAGTGAATACCGCTAGTGCATTAATCCAGATAGATGCTTGAAGGACACTCAATGGAACGTTTGCCCACGTAAAAATCTGCTCGTTCACTGGACCTAATCGCATGCGCACACCTTCAAGCGGCGTTTCTACACGCATTTGGCGTGCTTTTGCAGCAAAAAACAGATAGTTACATAGGTAGCCAAGCGCGTTTGCATAAAAAACGGTTGTTGCTACTGCAAATCCACCTGTGAGTGCCTTACCCATGTGGCCAGTAAACGTCATGGCGCTCACTGCTGTCATGAATGATGTGGAACCTACCATCCACCAGAGCATTTTACCGCCCCCACGAAAATAATCACTTGTGGAGTTACTAAAGGATTTGAATAAGACCCCAATTG
Organism: Vibrio sp. 10N; assembly: GCF_036245475.1. Classification (NCBI taxonomy): domain Bacteria; kingdom Pseudomonadati; phylum Pseudomonadota; class Gammaproteobacteria; order Vibrionales; family Vibrionaceae; genus Vibrio; species Vibrio sp. 10N. The sequence continues at coordinate 1,508,274 of NZ_BTPM01000002.1, forward strand.
CCACAAGGAAGCCAAAGTAAACCAGTACGATTGCTATATCAACCATGTTTCTTCCCTTTCATTATTTTATTTCAACGTAATTTATTTTAATTTGCTCGTTTTACCCGAACATTAATCACAATCTCACTTGAATAGATAAGTGACAAAAGAATGTAGAATAAAAATCCATTTAATCTACTCTTGAGTCACCAATTTTTCATTTGAGAACTAATTTCACAATCAATTAAAACCAACATAGTAAAGTTACAATCAATACCGATTTAGTGAAATGATAATCTTTGGTAATTTTGAGGGCAAAATTTGCATAGTGTATGAGTTAAAATAACTGAGAATTGATCGCGTTACTGGATGAGCAAAGCACATCGGTTTAAAAAGGGAATCACCATGATACTCCCTCCTCTAAGACCTCAAAAAGCTCAAAAAAATGAGCCCGTCATGAATGACGGGCTCACGGATTTCACTGATTGGGTAAAATTACCTTAGCGACTTCATGTACAGTGCCAGAACATCATCAGGGGTCATGCTTACAGGGTTTCCGCCTGCGCACGGATCTGCCAATGCACTATCCACCCAAACTTTTACATCATCTTCTGTGACGCCCAACTGGCCAAAGCCGGCGGGAATACCAACACGTGAGCTGAGTTCACGGATAGACTTTACAGCTTCGATACTCGCTTGCTCTTCAGACATTCCATCAGTGTTGCACCCTAGGGCAACTGCCAGCTTGGCAAACTTCTCTATCCTGTATGGCCGGTTAAACTCGCACACTAACGGCAAGAGAATAGCGTTGCATACCCCATGAGGAAGGTTCTTATGTGCACCTGCAGGGTGTGCCATGGCGTGAACCATCCCTAACCCAGCGCTATTGAATGCCATACCCGCTAGGAACTGGCCTAATGCCATTTTCTCTCGCGCTTCGATGTTTGAGCCATCCTCGACGGCATGAGGTAAGTACTGACTAATCACGCGAACAGACTCTAACGCAGAGTGGTCGGTTAGGGTGTGTGCACCCATTGAAACGTAAGCTTCAATAGCATGCGTCAGAGCATCCATACCCGTTGCTGCCGTAACATCCGCGGGCAAGCCAACCATAATGCTAGGATCATTCACCGAGATATCCGGAATAATATTACTATCGATAATAACGCACTTTACTTTGTTCTTTTCATCAGTAATGACAGCATTACTGGTCACCTCTGCAGCCGTGCCAGCGGTAGTATTGATAGCAAATAGCGGTACACCTTGATTCTTTACATTATTCACCCCTGTATAAAGAGTGATGGGTTGTGGATTTGCAGTCAGGATTTTTACCGCCTTCGCGGTATCAATAGCGCTACCTCCGCCAAAACCAATAATGTAGTTGGCACCGGACTCTTTGTAGGCTTGATAGGCTTTGTCAACCACTGCGACGGTTGGGTTTGGTACGGTATCGGTGAAACAAGTGAATGATAAGTTAGACTCTCTAAGCGCAGCAATCAGCGGGTCAAGTAGACCGAGTTCCTTCAGTGCATTGTCTGCAATAATGAAGCCATCTCCAACCTCTTTCGAGACTAAATGACCAACCAATTCATTGATCGCATGTTCCCCAGAGATATTAATTTTGGGTAGTGCCAAAGTAAAAGCCATATTTATTCCTTGTAATTAACAACTATATATTTACAAATAATCACAGGTCGATTATTAAAACTCGACCACAAACTTTTAGAGCGCTGATTCACCAGCGACAGAGACTTAAAGCAAATCCTAGGCTCGATATCTAAAGCGTGAGATACGCTATCAAACTGACCAAAATAACGATCATGGTCGCTGAATAAACGTGGCGTTCAGACATGCGTTTCATCAAATTAGCAGCCACAGGAACACCAAGAAATGAGCCGATAAAAAACAGGATTGCAGTATGAATATCTGACTGTCCACCTTTTGCATACCCAGCTGCTGCAATGGCGGATAGACACAATGCCAACACTACCGAAGAGCCGACGGCTTTCTTTATATCCAGATGCAACACATTGTTTAGGACAGGGAGAAGCAAAACGCCCCCACCAACACCCGTAGAGCCTAAAACTGAACCACAAAACATGCCAGAGACAATCGCTTTTTTAGTGTTTGTTTTAGGCTCCGAAGTGGTGCCCTGATTGGCCTTGGACGAGCTTTTGTATTTGGAGAACACAGAAATCAGAGATCCAATCATCACAATGGTCACCAGCCAAGCCACCATCTGCTCTGTCCTTTGCGAGTAAAACGGATGTGTACTGAAGTAAACGACCAACTGGGTGACCATCAAGGTAACTGGAACCGCCCCGACAAAAAGTAGTGCTATTTTGTTCCAAGATACGTTGCGAGCTTTTATGTGTACTAGGGAAGCATTGATTTTGACCATTGCTGAAATCATACTCGCAGTGCCGACCGCCAACACCGGAGACATACCACAAAACAACTGCAACATGGGTATTAACAGCACGCCACCACCTACCCCAGTTAGCCCCAAGCAAAGACCAAAAATGCTTCCTAAAAGCAGCTTCAATGCCACCGCATCCGCAGACCACACGTTCATCAACAGCTCATAGAATGGCATAAACCATCTCCTCAACAAGCAAAACAAAACACTTTTTCAATTATTACAATCTAACGTACCAGTTTGTTTTTGGTTTATGGTGTTGATCATATTTCGTCTGTTTTTTTTGCAGTAAACTACCCCTTCCAATAGCTCTCAATGACGGCAGAATGACGATACCAATACCAACATCACTAAAAGAGATGACCAATAGAATCACCGTTGGCAAACGAGAAGCCGTCTACTTTAGTCAAGATAAGGCATCTGGGTTTTATCGCGTTGAAAGTGGATTTATCGGGCTTTATCAGGTAGCAGAAACCGGGAAAGAATCGTTATTAAGACTGTATGGGAAGGGCTCGTATTTTGGGTACCGCTCTCTCTTTACCTATCAGCGCTACCCTGCGACTGCAAGGGCAATGGAAGACAGTGTTGTCAGTCGGGTTAATGTTCACTCCTTTGAAGACTTGCAACACCTGTCCCCCCCACTAACCAAAGCACTCACAACCGAGGTATGTCAGGAGTTAGGCGAAGCCGAGCGACGTCTCGTTCAATTTAGTGCTTTCAATGCTAAAAACAGGATCATCGATGCGCTACAGCATTTCTTCACGCACTACCCCCACTATCCTTGGACCTATCGCGAAATTAGCGAATACAGTGCTACGGACGTCACGACTGTAATTCGGTTTTGTAAGCTACTCAAACAATCAGGTGTGCTTTGCAAACACCATCGCAACCCCCACCCGCTCGATCTATCAAAACTGACAAACACCCAAGGGATGTCCAAGGAAAGCATTAAATGAAAAAGCTTAGATCTAAGAAATCACCATGGCGTGAAGAAGGGAACGCTCCGGATTATCGCTTTTCACTTGCCAACGAAAGAACCTATCTGGCGTGGATTAGAACATCGCTCGCCTTGTTAGCCGGCGCTATTGCTCTTGACCAACTGACTCCAGAGCTTGCAAACCCATTAGTGCGACTGTTGCTTTCTTGTTTCCTGTGTCTCTGCTCTGGTGCTTTTGGGATCTATGCTTACCGACGGTGGTCTCGCAACGAGCAAGCGATGAGATTAAACCAAGAGCTCCAATACACATCGAACATGAAGATTATTAGTGCCACCATTTTGGTGCTTACTTTCATCATCGCGTTGGCCATCACTCTATGAGTACGGTAAATGGTCTGCAGTTAGAACGTACTGTCTTGTCTTGGCTACGGACACAGTTGGTTTTATTTGCTATCGGAGTGGTGTTGATAAAAGTGTCGATCACTCAAGATGCCACACTCATTTATCTATGCGGCGCAACAGCAATGCTGGTTGCCATCATGTGTTCTCTCTCCCACGCGAGAATGGTCAAGTTTTTGACTTCAATAATAATAATGCTGATAGCAGCAGCCTACGCCTTAACCATGCTATCTGATGTCTTCATAGGAAAACTACAATGAACCAAATTTCCAACTGTCATGTGATGGCCAAGCCGTCTGGCTCGGTATGTAATATCGACTGTGACTACTGCTTTTATTTAGAGAAAGAGAAACTCTACCCTGATAGACAAAAGAACTGGCGTATGGATGAGGAAACGCTTGAGGTGTTTATTCAGCAATACATCGATGCGCAGCAGGGCGATACCGTTCAATTTGCTTGGCAAGGAGGAGAGCCAACACTACTCGGCGTAGACTTTTATCGCACCATAGTGGAGTTGTGCGAACGTTATCGGGGCAACAAAAAGATCTCACACGGTTTTCAAACTAATGGAATTTTGATTAACGACGAATGGTGTGAGCTGTTCAAACAAAACGACTTTTTGATTGGTGTGTCTATTGATGGGCCAGAAGATCTTCATGATGCCTATCGCACCAACACGAGCGGCAAAGGTACCCATCGCAAAGTTGTCGATGCGATCGAGTTACTAAAAAAACATGGTGTCGAATTTAATACCCTTACCGTCGTCAACGATAAGAACGTTAAACACCCTCTTAGGGTATACCAGTACTTAAAAAGCATTGGTTCGAACTTCATTCAATTCATTCCTTTGGTAGAACGACAAGAATCCAACCAGCTAACAAACGATACCTGGTTGGTTAACCCAGATCAAAAAGATGGCAAGGTCACCCCTTGGTCGGTCCAACCCGATGAGTACGGCCAATTCCTAAATTCCATCTTCGATTACTGGGTCACCAAAGATGTAGGACGAGTATTTGTTCAGCAATTTGATACCACGTTAACGACCTGGCTAGGACAACCGAGTCCGATATGCGTGTTTTCACCAAGGTGTGGACATGCCTTTGCTATCGAGGCGAATGGTGATCTATTTCAATGTGACCACTACGTCTACCCAGAGTATAAACTTGGCAATATCCACGATCGCACTATCCAGTCGATGAACAATAGCGACGAAGCGATTAATTTCGGACTCAATAAGTCTAAACAACTGAATAGTAAGTGTCTGTCATGCCGATACCGATTCGCCTGCCATGGTGGTTGCCCGAAACACCGCTTTTTGCCTGGACCAACAGGTGAACTCGACCATAACTATTTGTGTCAAGGGTACTTTAGCTTCTTCGACCATTCTCAGCATGCGATGGCTTACATGGCAAAGCTGATCAAAAGCGGCCAATCACCAGCCAAGATTATGGAGCAGTTTTCGAATAAACCGACGGAGAGGGTGGGTAGAAATGACGCCTGCCCATGTGGCAGTGGTAAGAAATATAAGCGCTGTTGCGCGTAAATGACGTCGGGTGATAGTTGATTATTGAGAAGACAAAGTAACCGGGCGAATAGACTAAAAAGCTCGGTAGCAAAAAAGTCCATAGTGGCGACACTATGGACTTTATCTTTTAGCATACTAGCGATAATTTACGCGATGGCTATGCCGCTAAAAACTATGCTTCTAAAAACCAGGCTTCTAAAAACCAGGCTTCTAAAAACTAGGCTTCTAAAATTTTAGGTTTCGTTCCTTCAATGCGATAGATCTCGTCAAGAAGTAGTTGTCTTAGTTTCTCTTTAACCGGTTTCAAATCCTCGTTAGCAACTAGGTTTTCTAACTGATTAGGATCGTCTACAAGGTTATATAAGAACTCTTCTTGATAAACTGCACTTTCTTTCTCAATCAAGCCACTTTGGTCCGGAGCCGATACCGAGTATGTCCATGTATCAGTACGAATGGCACGGCCAATTTGTGACTCACTGATCTGAATGAAGCTCACATTGTCCTTCTTCGCACTATCAATGTACAAATCTTGCAGCGGTTGACCTTGCATGTAGCTCGGTACATTGATTCCTGCAGCCTTAAGCAGAGTCGGAACAACGTCGATAATACTCGCGTGATCGTCAATCACCTGACCCGCTTTCGCTCGTGGATCGTAAATCACAAATGGAATACGGATCGAAGAATCGTGGCATGAGCGCTTGTATTCGCTGTTTCGTGTCTTGAAGTGAGAACCGTGATCACTCAGATAGATGATGACCGTGTTGTCATCTAATCCTTTATCTTTCACTGCTTGGCGGATTTTACCCACGTTTTGGTCTAGGTTGTGACAACACCCTAGATAGTCTGGGTACTCCTCAGCCCAATCACCATCAACAAATGGTTCTAGATCGCCAGGCACCTTGAAGTTACTCCACTTCTCTTGCGAGCCATGTGGGCCTTCGTAGGTTTTGCGATCATTCTGATGATGCGGCTCTAGGTAAGACAAGAATAAGAAGAACGGCTTCTCTTCCTGGTAATTACCGATGTAATCGGTAGTTAAGTCAGTCAAAAAGTCTGCACGATACACATCTTCATCCCAGCTTACCTTGTTGCCATCGATGTCAAACATGTGCCCACCGTAGCCATGTGAAGTACCCTCTAGAATATCTGATGCAACCCAGAAGTCTTTATACCCACCGCGATATTGTTTTGGTATTGCTGTGAAACAGTTATCGATCGTTTCACCTGAACTCTCTGTTGGTGCTGCTACAACAAAGCCTTCATGAGCGGTGTTGTTTGAGGCTAGGTGCCACTTACCCACGTAACCGACACTGTATCCCTCATCAGAAAGAAAGTGAGCTACAGTTTTTTGACCTTGAGGAAGAATGATGTCATTTCGGAAGCAACCTGTTTCGGTTGGATATAGCCCCGTTTGCATTGTCGAACGTGTAGGGCCACATACAGGGTTAACTGTAAATGCGTTCTCGAACATGACACCATCGCGTGCAAGCTCATCGAGATTTGGGGTCACAGGCAATTCCTGACCGTAACAACCTAACGTATCCCAACGCTGTTGATCGCTAAAAATTACAATGATGTTCGGCTTGTTCATATTTACCTCTTGATACTTATTTATTTCATAGCTTTAGCTGATCGTTATTACGCTAGATAAAACATCTCGGTTAACTCTGTCGACTTTGGACTGCTATCAGGGTTCGTCTCCATGATATCTTCCATATAACGCCACCATTCCTGACAAGCATCTGTTTTTGAAACATTGTTCCACTTCTCTATGGATTCTAACTCGACATAGCCAAACAGACAACCGGTCTCCTGGTCTAGAAAGATGGAATAGTTGTTTGCTCCCGCTTCTTTAAGCACCGCTACTAATTCAGGAAAGACGTTGTCATGACGCTTTTTGTATTCTTCAAACTGACCCGGATTAACTTTGAGTTTAAACGCTTTTCTAATCACCTAACGCCTCCTCAAGCCAGTGCTTTTTCATTCAACGTAACGTTGAATGCAGACTCTAGTTCTTTAAATTCTTGCGGTTGAATAGTCTGTCGCTTACCACCCATTGCAAGAACTTTAACGAGTATCTCAGCAGCCTTCTCTGCCGTATCCATCAAGCCAAATGCTAGGCTTAGATCTTCTGCAGAACAGAACGTGCCATGGTGAGCCCAAATAGCGACATCGTACGTTTTCATCAACTCACTCGTGTGCTCTGCGATAGCGCGGCCACCAGGTACCATCCACGGAACAATACCCACACCGGCAGGAAATACCACCGGACACTCGGTCGCCATTTCCCACAATTCACGGGTAAATATCTCAGCTTCAAGTGGCAAGACAAAAGTAAGCGCGATTAAGTTTGTCGTGTGAGAATGCATAACGACTCGATGCGCACCATCCGTAGCGTCAAACTTAACTGAGTGGTTCATAAGATGTGCAGGTAGCTCACTCGTCGGCTTCGCGTTGTTAATAAGCCCCCAGAGAATTCTGTACTGAGTACCATCTTCTGATACTTGGATAATTCCCGCATTCTCTTCAATACACACTTCTACGTTTCGAAAGTACTTACCGCTACCTGTGACGATAAAGTATTCATTGGCGAGATTCGCGACCGTCACGCCGATGTCCGCCCATTGCGATGCCTCATCAAAAAATGGACGAGCCAGTTCGACTTCGGATTCAGTCAAACGGTAGGACAAATTACCACCATTACGCTCATGCCACCCTTTTAGCCAGGCATCCTGGGTCGTTTTTTTAAATTCTTGTATAAATGCTAACTTATCCATTATTTGCCTCGCTTAAACAAAACGTCTTGTTCGTATAGTTCGACCGCTCTAAACCAATCTTCGTTTGCTGGTACATCGTTTGACTCACAGAAGTAGTTCCAAATATCACCCATTGGGTAGGTTTTTAGCTCTTCCATTAGAACTAGGCGCTGAGTGAAATCACCTTCATTTTGCAACTCAGTCAACTTGTCATGCGGCATCAGCATGGCTTCAAGCAGTGCTTTTTGCATATTGCGTGTGCCCAATACCCAAGCGGCTACGCGGTTGATGCTGGCATCAAAGAAATCTAGGCCGAGGTAAACGTTATCCAAGCTATCAGTACGAACTAGCTCTTTTGCAATTTCTCTAACTTCATCGTTTAGCGTTACGACATGATCACTGTCCCAACGAACAGGGCGAGTCACATGCAAAGCAAGCTCATCTTGATAAAGCAACATAGATGAAATCTTGTCAGCAACTGACTCCGTCGGGTGGTAGTGGCCATTGTCTAACAAGCAAAGTTTATTGTTCGCAATCGCGTACCCCATATAAAACTCGTGCGAACCAACCGTGTAGGATTCAACACCAATACCGAATACCTTTGACTCTACTGAATCCTTGTTGAACTGTTCGTCAACGTCTACTGCGAAGATCTCATCAAGTGATTCTTTGAGGCGCTGGCGCGGTTCTAAGCGATTGCTTGGGGTATCTTTATAACCGTCTGGAATCCAAATGTTTGTTAGACAAGTTTGATCTAACTCCTTGCCGAAGTATTCGCCAATCTTACGAGAAGCGATACAGTGCTTAATCCAAAAATCACGGATCTCTTTATCAGGGTGAGAAAGCGTCAAACCTTCACTCGCGTTTGGATGAGAGAACAGGCTTGGGTTAAAGTCTAAGCCGAGGTCACGCTCTTTCGCCCATTCAACCCAGCCAGCAAAGTGCTCTGGCTTCAACTCATCGCGATCAACCGCGACACCATGTGTTTCTGCATATAAGGCATGGAGGTTAATTTTATGTTTACCTGGGATAAGGCTCAGAGCCTTGTCTAAGTCCGCACGTAACTCCTGAGCATTCGTCGCTTTACCTGGGTAGCTACCAGTAGCGGAGATACCGCCAGACAGTTCATGAGCCGCTTCCTCGAAACCTGTAACATCGTCCCCCTGCCAGCAGTGAATAGAGACTTTAACGTCTTTCAATTTATCAAGCGCAGCATCAACATCAATGCCCCATTTAGCGTAAAGTGATTTACTCAGTTCGTATCTATCTTTTAAACTCTGTTCCATGATAATTCCTAATTAAATGCTGTTTCTAATATAATTTTTTGCTTGTTTTAAATGGGCAACCTCACCCATGGATAACATTTGTACAATGATATTTCCCATTCCAGTCGCCTCCACTGGACCGACAATAATTTCTTTGTTGGTTTCCTGTTCAATAAGTTCGTTCAACAACTGATTCTTGCAACCCCCGCCAATAATGTTGACCTTATCTACCGTTTTACCGGTAATACTGACAAGTTCTTCAATATACTGGCCATAAGATTTAGCTAGACTTCGATAAACACACATACAGACTTCACCCGTTGTTTGGGGGATGTCTTGTCCAGTTTCTTTGCAATAATCGCTGATTTCTTTAATCATATTTTCGCTGACAAAAAAGCGTTCATTGTTGACATCGATGACGGATTTAAAATGGTTCGCCTCTCGAGCTAGATCAGCAAGCTCTGCGTAGGAGTACTTATAATCCAACATCCTTGAAACTTCTTGAACTATCCAAAGTCCCATGATGTTCTTCAAAAATCGAAATCGCTTGTTGTATCCACCTTCATTGGTGAAATTACTTTCAAGAGAAATATCGGAGATAATCGGTTTTTCAAGCTCTGTACCTAATAGTGACCAGGTTCCGGAGCTCAGGATCACGCCATCATCGTTTAGATCGAGAACACTCGCGATAAATGCAGATGCGGTATCGTGCGTTGCTGGCAACACAACTTCACAGTCAAATCCGACTGCCTCTTGTACTGATGGCTTCAGATTGCCAAGACGATGACCAGGATATTGAGGCTTAGCGAAAATATCTTTACTAATGCCGCATACTTCCAACAAGTCTTTATCCCAATCATCACTATCAACATTCAACATTTGAGTCGTGGTTGCATTGGTATACTCATTGGCTTTCACACCGGTTAGGAGATAATGAATATAATCAGGGATCATTAAGAAAGAGCACGCTGCTTGCTTATTGTTTGAATCCACAGAGCTCATCTGATACAGAGTGTTAAACCCCATAAACTGAATGCCCGTTTTACGATATATTTCACTTTGTCCAACTTGACTGCAGACCTCATTCATAACACCTTTAGTACGACTGTCCCGATACGAAACTGTATTACCAATAACGTTGTCGTCACTATCTAGAAGGACAAAATCGACACCCCAGGTATCAATACCGATGCTTTTAGGTATTTTCCCCAAGAAAACACATTGCTTTAGCCCCCTAATAATATGGCTAAATAGCTTGTCGACTTCCCAACATAACTGGTTATCGACAGATGTGAGCTTGTTTTCAAAACGGTATATTTCTTCAAGCACTATTTGTTCATTCTCAATATGACCTAATAAGTGCCTTCCACTAGAAGCACCTATATCGATTGCCAAAAAGTAATTCATAACTATCTCCCAGTGTTTGAATTAATCATACAAGAAACAGCAGCAGGCAAAATGCGCTAAATTGCCCTTAATGGTGTCATTTTTTGCAGCCCAAACCTCCCTTGATGTTGCATTGTTTTTTAATTAATATCAGTAACTTAGAGGTTAGTTTTAGCTACCTTTTATCGTTGACAGTGTTAGAACAGGTCTCAGTGCTTGGAACACCTAAAGGGAAGAGACTAGAAGATCGGTTATCAATAACACTAAAGGCGCATAGCAAAATAATCAGCGGAAATGATTACTCTCAAGGAACTTATCGTTAAGAACGAACAACAGATTGAAGCAAAAAAAAAACCAGTTACCAATTTTGGTAACCGGTATACTAGAATCACCGTAAACGAGGGAGTTCATTCAGGGCTCAAATAACACATTGAGCCATGGCGAATGTTTATGTTAGTTCAAGTTATCTTCGCATACTATAACTGTTTTCTGCCAAACACATGATTATCTTTTGCCAAATAATCTCACAATCATCACTCCTTTTAGACGCACTGATTTAGTGCAATTATTGCCTTTTTAATACCCAAAAATAGACATAGAAACCGACAAGATCAGAATCTAACATCAGTTAATGTTTACCTACAATTCGTTGTCGATCTTTAATTAACAATCTTTGGATTAACTAGTCACGCAATAATTATTATATAAGGAATTTAGATGAAACCTACCAATGAAAACCCATTGCCTCAACAAATCATTAAAACAAAATTACCAAAGTTTAGGAAAACAGTGCTGGTACCCGCCATGATGCTCACACTAGGTACCATATCATTCAGCTCTTTCGCGGATAAGACGGTGCCAAATAAGGGCGAGATGGCTGACTACTTTGCCAATAACGGGTTTGGAAACTCTCTCGCATTAGTCCAAGCTCCAGCGGGAATACATGAGAAAGGAGTCACCTACCTCACTTACCAAGGCGATCTCGAAGACCCCTATGTGGTGTCCTACAATCACAAAACCAAAGAGTGGCAAGGTCCGATCAAAGCGGGCTTTAGTGAGTTAGGTAAGGATAACTATTGGGCACCATCTGGCCGTGCCATCGATAACCACGGTAAGCCAACCATGATTATTGATGATCTGGGCTACCTCCACATTTTCTTTGGTGGGCATGGCGGCAGTGCACGACATGGTGAAAACCCGCTGGGTGATGTTCATGATGGCAGAAACAAGCACATTGTTTCTAAGAAACCCCACGACATTTCTGAGTGGGTAGAGCTTGACAACATTCCTCCATTTGGCAACTACAACCAAGCAGTGAAAATGGACAACGGTGACATATACCTGTTCTATCGTCACGGTGCCCATGAGAGTGACTGGGTATATCAAAAATCAACAGACCACGGTCGCACATTCGAAGCACCTATATCATTCCTCAAACATAAGGAACGTGAAGACGTTGATGCTGTTGATAGCTGGTATGCATGGGCAGTAAAGGGGCAGGGAGATGATATCGTCATTACTTACGATTACCACCTGTGCTGGAAAACTCATGCTAATAACGGCAGAGGACACACCACAGAACGCCACAATACCTACTACATGATTTTCAATACCAAAGAAGGAACATGGCGCAACGTCAAAGGTGAAACATTCGAACTGCCAGTAACTCGCGAACTCGCCGATGAAAAAACACTCGCTTTGGATACCAAAGATAAATGGACCTTCAATGGTTCTGTTCATTTGGACCAAGATGGCAACCCACATATTGGTACAAATATTGGTGTCGATTTAGGTGTTAAAAAGACAGGCGGACCAAAACAGACTTCTCACATTCGCTGGACGGGCGAAGAATGGGTAGGCGGAAATCCAGTCAACCCTGCAGCAGTGAACTGGGGCGTTGATACTCGCGGTGATTTCTTTATTTCATCACCAGAGAAAGTAACATTTGCGTTGGGCTATAAAGAGAAAGGAGATGGTGTCGTTGCCTACTTTACTTCTGAAGATGGCGGCCAGACATTTGAAAAGAGCACAGAACTATTGCGCAGAGCGAAGTCTGGTTGGGCAATGTCCGCCATGATTAGCAATGCTCACCCTGATGCTCGACTGTTTGTCGCCGAAAAAGCCAAGGGAGAGAAACAGTGGCGTAAAATGTACCTCCTTGGAGATAACGGTCCAGTTAAAAGATCACTGAGCGCAGCAAACACCCGAACTGAATAAAAGCGATAAATAAGACCTCAACTCCCTTAACTAAGGAGAGTTGAGGTTTTTTTTGACCCTGGCAATCTAGACATTAATCCGTACCCATATCTATGATCAAATCTAAATCGTAGTCATATTTAGCCTCTAAACTCAGGTTATTACATTCTGCTGAACTCAGGCTCCAAGATTCATTCTCTATTCTGGCTCGCATTTCATCAAGGAACTGTACTTGGTCTTGCGTGCTATTCGACGCTATAGCAACACCATATGCCTCACAGACATCTTGGTCTGTCATTGCATAGACACTTAATGACATACAAACTGAAACTACTGCAACAATAACTTTCATGGTTTTCTCCTCATTTCAATGACTGGTCTCACAAATAAACATAGAACAAGTCACACTTTAAGCAAAAGATATTTTTAGATTCCATCAAATATGGCAAAAATAAACACTTTATAGAACTAATAATAACTATACATTATAGAAATGTTAGGAAATAAGAATAGAAACTCTGTCGTCTTATGAAAAACTCATGTTCACAGATTGTGTAGAAGACATTCGTCAGTAACAAACTAACATATTGTTAAGGGCAATTTATATAAAAGACCATTTCAATATTTTTTATGTTGTTGATTTATTAAAAATCAGGCTATCAAATGATAAGCCTGATCCAATCTAAAACCTGATTAAGTCGCCAGCCAATAAGAGACTCGACGTTTACGAAGCTAGAAGCTATACAAGAAACCTAGCCTTGTACGAAGCTGATAGTCTTCTGAACTATGGTGCACAGGAACGCCGGCAAAAGTAACAAAGGGAGTCCAACCTTTGGCAATTCGATAATATGCTTTTAGCTCAAGCTCTTGCTTAAACCCATTCCCATTATAGTACTTCTGACCATCTAGACCTTTGTGGTAGTCATACTGGAGACCCAGGCGCAGCTTGTCTAAAGCATAGTTTAGGTTGACTTGATATTGGCTCTTTTCAGACGTGCTCTCGCCTTTGCTATTCGGTGTTTGACGCACAAAATACTCATGCTTATATTTAAGCTCCGTAGAAAATCCCCCTCCAAACTTATAAACAAAGCCAAGTTGCGGTTTCCAACCAATACCACTCGCTGTCGCGGTTGCTTGAAGTTGAGGAATGAGTCTTATTGTATCATTCACATCATAACGGTAGCCAAGCTGCACTTCACTACTAGACAATGCATAAGTGCTCAGTGTCTCCCCTTTGTGCACAGCTTGCACCCCGAAAAAGGTTTTTCCCGCACTACCACCAGCTTTGATCAAAGTAGCATTTTTTTGTTCCGGTTTAAAAGGATCAGACAAGTGCTCTTGACGAACCATTAATACACCTGAAAAGACAGAACTACTTAAGAGAGAGGATACAACTGCTAGTGTTATTAGATTAACTTTTTTCATTTATCAATTCCTTGAACTTATTATTTTTAGCCAAGTTTATTAATTTTCACTCTCGGCGTGATTAAAAATCTGTTTTTTAAACATATTAATTTTTGCAGTTATTGACGTTTAGTTTAAGATTAATCTTTGTTAACAAACGAGACAATTTCTGCACAAGGAACAGAAAAAACCATTATATTGTATTACAAGCCCACGCGCGCAACATATGATACCTAGTTCGGCAAAAAAAATTATTGAATATGGTCAGGACAATATAAATACTAATCGTTATTTGATTACATTTCACAAAGAAGGTGATACAACATGAAAACAGTTGCGATATTATTATGCAATGGATTTGAAGAAGGCGAGGCAATTAATGTTGTTGATATATTGCGTCGTTTGCAGATTTCAGTCACCCTATTGTCTTGTGAACTTGAGATGACACTCACATCCTATCATGGCGTAGAGGTCGTGGCGGATGAACTGTTCGCTGACAATATTGAAACTAACTATGAAGCTGTCATTCTTGTGGGTGGGCCGCCTAATACAGACAAACTCGGTAACGATAATACAGTAGTTCATTTCATTAAGAGGCACATAGACAAAGGAGCTTACATAGCTTCCCTCTGTTCTTCTGGAGCTAAAGTCCTAGCTAAGAATTCACTACTAGGCTCCCACCGTTATGTGTGTTGTGGTGATTTTTATTTAAACTATTCCGATGGCTTATACATCAATCAACCCGTCGTAATTGATGGTCAGTTTATATCCGGTCAAGACTATGGTTACACCATCGACTTTGCATTCGCAGTAGCAGAGATCCTCTTGGGAGATGCGAGAACAAGGTCAAGTGAGATGAGTGATGTAGATTGGGTTGCAGAGCATATTAACTACCGTCGATTTACCGACTATTGGCTTTAACAATAGTTGAGAACCTTTAAGTTTTTCCACAATCAATAATATGAAAGAAGCCAACAAGAACAGCATCCTATTGGCTTCTTTTTATATCGCTTTCAATTAAAGATCTAAATCAATAACTTGTAAATAAAGCGGTCGAGAGTTTCCTTGCGAACGTTCCATTAGGTAGTAATACAATTTACCATCTTTGATATGAACCTTACCATGGCTAAACTTTCTGTCTGACTGAGACTCATATACTCGCTCGAACTCGTTGGTACCGCCTTTTGCTTTTTCTATATATGGCTTACCATCCTTATTCAAACCTATGATGTAAATATTATCACCTGCAGTGTATATATTTGAAGCGCCTACAAAATCTTCAGAAATAATAAACTCTTTTTCACCTGCAGGTTTATAGGAGTGTAAATGAACCATTTCAAAGTCTGAGCGCTTGTTGTCTCTGGACTTAACACGGCTGATCATGTGTATATCGCCGTTCTCTGTCACTGTCCAATCAAAGTTTTGCACTATGTGTACCGAATCTTTCTCAGTATGCGAAATATAGTCGCCAGGCTCGAACACTTTAATTTCGTCAGAGTTCACTAATGGGAAACTCATGCTCTCACCCTGATGGTTCTTCCACTGACCATCGCCATTGGGACTATCAGAATATGCGTAATAAACGCCATTCTGGTAAACGAATTTATCTTCTACATTAGCGCGTTGTTGGAAACCAACACGAAGCTTGCCGTTAACGTACTTCATGCTGCCATACAAACCCCAGTCATACGCGTTGCCATGAGACTTGGCATCTAGAACATTAAACTGTTTCCAGTCCGACCAATGACCCTGCTGCGCATCATAGTGAGCAAAAACATAGCCGCCGTTGTTGTTACCACCCTTGCGCATATATACCAGTAGTGTTCCGTCATCGTTGGTATAGAAAGTCGGATAAGTTAGACCATGATAGCTATCATAATCAATCTTGCCACTAAGAGTTAAGTGCTTGTAATCACTAACACCTTGGCTAAGTGGACTACGATCTTGTACAAATTTTTCAAGCGTGAAGTCTTTATCAGCAACTTCTGCGGCGCCTGGCACACTGTATGAGTAGCGGAAGTAGTCTTCGCTAAATGAGCCATCCGAAGGTCTATCTGTTCCATAGGCATGCATATCATAAAGTAGATGGATGGTGCCATCGATTGGACTTATTTCAACTGCAATAGTGTTATGTGACTCACCGATGTGTGGCTGGTTTAGAAAACCTGTATGTTGATGCGGGAATTCAATGGTTTTTATAGCTCCAGTTTTGGTGTTTAGTCGACTTAGCATTACGTGCCTGTCTTGCTTACCACCACGATACCAAGTCATGAAAACATAATCTTTGTAGGTTTTTACACTGTCTCCATGGGCAGAAATTTGAGGCCCAAACTTAAAGTCATAAACATCAGAGCCATTGTCCTCTGCATGTCGAGCTTTTATTCGACTTCCGTCAAAGTGAAGGGCGCCATCGGTGATTTTCAATTCACTTTCGAGCGAAATTGCAGCATTCGCTACACCAGCAGGTACAAATAACATTGAGCCCAATATAGCGCTCGCACATAAGCTAAATTTAAACTTATTCATTGACATTCCTATCATAGTTATTTTATTTCACGTAAATTTGCCACTCAATTTATATTCATCTATAACCATTCATCATTATAAGTGACGTTATATTTACTTTATCAAGAACTTCAACAACAAAAAACACATACTATTGCAGTAAAAAATGGCAATATTTGCAGTAACCTATACCTCGCTGCATTCAATGATGTTTTTAGCTCTATAAATATCCGAAACTTCTTCCATAGCAATCATCTGGGAAACTATGTTACCTATACCCGTTGCCTCAACTGGACCAACAATTATGTTGCAGCTTGTCTCTTCTTCTATTAATTCATTAAGAAATTCGTTCTTACATCCTCCACCAATAATATTAATTGTTCTAATATCCTGTCCTGTTATTACTGACATTTCATCAATATACTTCTTGTAACAAACAGCTAGACTGCGGTAGACGCATACGCTAACTTCCCCGACCGTAGAAGGTGGTGTTTGGCCAGATTCCCTACAATAATTAACAATTTCTTCTATCATATTGTCGTTTATGAAAAATCTTTGGTCATTGACATCAATAACAGACGTAAAGTCTTTAGCCTCCCTTGCTAGATTAACGAGCTCTGAATATGAGTATCGATGGTCAAGGTTTCGGGACACTTCTTGGACAATCCACAAGCCCATAATATTCTTTAGAAACCGGTAGCGTTTATCTACTCCGCCCTCATTAGTAAAGTTTTTTAGTCTTGACTGTTCACTAACGATTGGCTCTAGTAGTTCCTTACCTAATAAGGACCAAGTTCCCGAGCTGAGAATAACGCCATTATCTTCAATGTTTAAACTACTCGCTATGAATGAAGCCCCAGTATCATGAGTGGGTGGCAGAATCACTTTACAATCAAAGCCCAGTTGGTCAACTAATGCTTGCCTTAGATTGCCGACTTTTGATAGCGGTTGCATAACTTCATGGAATACTTCTTGTTTTAGTCCAACAAAGTCAATGAGTTCCTCATCCCATCTGTTGGTGTCTATGTTATACAGTTGTGTTGTAGTGGCATTGGTATATTCGTTTACTTTTTTCCCTGTTAGCAAGTAATTCAGGTAATCAGGGATCATAAGGAATGACTTGGCTTTGGACTTTACCTCTTCGGAAAGTGTCCGTAACTGACAAATGGTATTAAAGTCCATAAATTGAATACCAGTTTTTGCATAGAGTGTTTCACTGCCAATTTGGTTGCAAATCTCTTTCATCACTCCATTGGTTCGTTTATCACGATAAGACACGGCATGACCGATCATACAATCTTCACTATCCAAAAGGACGAAGTCGACCCCCCAAGTGTCAATACCCAGTGCTTTGGGTTGTTTCCCCTGCTTTGCACACTTTTGAAGACCCGTAATTATCTCAGAGAACAGATAATCTAGATCCCAACAGAGTTGCTCGTCTACTTGATAAATTTGATTGTTAAACCTATGAATTTCTTCCACCTTGAGCCTGCCATTGTCCAAATGGCCTAGCAAGTGTCGTCCGCTTGATGCACCAATATCAACTGCCAAAAAGTAATTCATTACAACCTCCGATGCTTACTGATCGTGTAGTTTAATTGACAATAACTAACCTATAAATACAGAGGTTTGCACTCCAAAACATCATTTTTTGCTCGTTTTCTCGACGACTTTTTCCCCGCATTGTTGTCAGTATCGCGATCGTGACCGACACCCAAAATTTAACCGTTTGCGTTTCCCTATTGTTGACCACAATCACAGTTAAACCGATGGTTCAATTTTTTTTTGATTTTGCGTGTATATTTGAGTTGGTTACAGTTTAAGGCAAATCTTGGTCGTAAGTGAGCCAATGTTTGCATCACACCACATCGTTAGAACCGTGCACTGAATGAGGTTTATTATGGATAGAGGGCTGTATGACTTCATGGAAAAGATGAAGTCCACCAATGTTGAGGAAGAGGGAATCATCCATAAGCAATCTGGTATCGATAATAGTATTTTTACCGACAGATACCGGAACATAATATCCTTTGACAAGGTTTGCCCTTCTGGAAAAATGATTTCTATTAGGAAGCATACACGTTTTATACATTATCCTGAACACAGCCATGATTATGTAGAGATATGTTATGTCCTAAACGGAAAGTCGGTTCAAGTAGTCGAGGATGAAGAAGTGGAACTCTTAACAGGGGATCTCCTGTTTTTGGGACCCGGTGTTACTCACGAAATATATCCGACCGGTGATGATGATATAATAGTAAACTTCATTATTCACAAAAAGTTCTTTAGCTATATCTTCGAATTTATCAATGAGTCTTGTAATTTATCTAACTTCTTTACCGATGTAGTATTCAAAAAATCCGCTACTTCGGCACTTATTTTCTCTACCAAAGAAAAAAGTCGACTTGAAAGCTCCCTTAATGAGATGCTATCAGAACTCGATGGTGATGAGGATTTGATGGAGCCTCGCGTTAAGTTCTTGCTCGGTATCCTTGTCCTTGATCTAACGCTTGAAGAGCCTAAAAGAATTGAAAAAGTATCTTACGACAAAGGTGTTCTCTGTAAAGTCATTACTTATATGGAGAGAAACCTTAGAACAGCCAACTTAAATGAAATCTCTGATCAGCTTAAAATGAAGAACTACAACTTGTCCAAGCTTATTAAAAAAGAAAGTGGAGTGACATTTAACAACCTACTTCGGGAAATAAGATTCAATAAATTCTGTGAAATAATTAAGATTAGGAACATAAGTATTAACGACCTTGCAATAGAGGTAGGCTTTTCGAATACCAGTGACTTCTACAAGAAATTTAAAGCTAAGTTTGGTGTATCTCCGAGAGAGTATCGTAACACCCATTAAATATTATTTTTACTACCCCTCATTGCTGAGGCTTTTTTGACCGGTTTTTTCCAGTCAATTGAGAATCACATCCAAGAAATAATGTGCAAAAGAACGCCCGATATTACATATCGAGCGTTCTTTTTATGTCTCGTAACTTACAGTTTACTGTTCAATGCTGCTTGTCAGATCACCATTTCTTCGGCGATCGATTTTTCTTTCTCAGACGATAGCTTTGTCACCAGTTTCGATAGAGCTTCTACAAAGTAGTAGTCACCATATATAAGCGAGCAATCAACACCCAACCCTTTGGGACAGTTGAACGCCCCTCCTGTTAAGATTCCCTGCTGGTTATCGTCCCCTGCCGTGCAGTAGTTGTCGTAAAGACTCTTGAGGATTCGATTGGCAGCATCAAAGTAATGCGCTTTTTTTGTTTCATCGTCAACAAGCTCAGAGATAAGTAGCATACCGCTCGCAGCACAGGCTGCAGCTGAGGTATCTCTTGGTGTATTTTCATCCCTTGGCGCTCTAAAATCCCAATGTGGAACTGAATCTTCAGGTAACTGGTTAATAAAGAAGTCAGCGGTTCTCATGGCCGCTTCTAGGTATCTTGGCTCTCTCGTGTATTTATAACTTAGTGCACAGCCATGAACCGCCCAGGATGCGCCTCTACTCCAAGCTGAGTCCTCATTGTAGCCTTGACCACCATAGTAACTTTTCACATCGCCAGTCATATAGTCAAACTCAACCATATGTCTTACCGAGCCATCTGGTCGAATAAATTCTTTAAGCACCGTATCAGCATGAGCCATGGCAATCAGTCTGAACCGCGGTGCATCGAGTTGATCCGCAGCCCAGTACAGAAGAGGCAAGTTCATCATACTGTCGATAATACTCAATCCTTTTGGATCTGCAGCACTTACATCATTCTTGTTCCAAGCCGTTAAGAAGCGCCCATTGATGTTAAATCGACTCGCCAGATGACTCGCGGCTCTAAGTGCGCGATTTTTAGAGCGCTCGTTACCAAACAATTCATACTGTTTGATCGAAGTAAGTTGCCACATAAAACCAACATCATGGTGGATATTGACATATTCATCGAGTGGGCCATCCATGGTGTTCTCACGTGCAATGGCAATGTCTTTGAACGGTTGGTAGTGCTCTTTCTCATACAGCAACCACAGCAGGCCAGGCCAAAAACCGACAACCCACGCCCAAGGAGCGTGGGTATCTTCATAACGGCCCTCCGATGTCATGGAAGGAAACTGTACTGAAATGTCTTCGCTAGTAAATTTGACTTTCTCAAACACACTTTTCCAAGCATCATGTGCCCACGTTTTCTCTGAATCCATTGCTATCCCTCTACTTCTTTCGGTGATAATTGCGTTAAGTCTACAGCTCAAATATAGGGGAATCATCATGGAAAAAACATGTCTGTTTTTGGTGTAATCAGGGATGATTTTTGCTCTCGTCAACTTTTGAGTATTGAAAATACCAAGAAGGTCACTGCAAAAAGTGACCCTACTTGCAACAAGTAAGTGTCGCTATTCGAAACCAAACTTACCGTTAGCGTTTTTCCACTCTGACTTAGGTGGAATAACTTGTATCGTATCCCAATGTTCAACGATTTTATCGCTCTCCACTCGGAACAAGTCGTAAAATGCCACATGTTGATTCATGAACTTGCCCTCACTAACGGAAAGAACAAAATTACCTTCACCAATAATTAAGTGGTTCGCGTCGTAAACCATCGGCATACCCGCTTCAGCCAGCGCCTTCATCGCAACGCCTAATCCACTTAAGCCGTCGGCAACGCCGGTGTTGTGTTGAATGTAATCAGAGTCTTTTTCACCAATGAACATGCCAATCTTCGACATGTCTCCTCCCATAAGAATGGTTTTCACAAA
Organism: Vibrio sp. 10N; assembly: GCF_036245475.1. NCBI lineage: Bacteria > Pseudomonadati > Pseudomonadota > Gammaproteobacteria > Vibrionales > Vibrionaceae > Vibrio > Vibrio sp. 10N. The sequence goes on from NZ_BTPM01000002.1 coordinate 1,529,791, forward strand.
GTCCGTGACTAAGGCTTTGTTGGCATCGGTTTTATCTAGGTCTGTGATTTCAGTTGCACCATCAAACTGGGTTCGACCACTTGGATTAGGCTTGGCCACCTCTTGCAGGTTATCCCAGTGCTCAACGATAAGACCATCTTCAAAGCGGAAGATGTCAAAGCCAGCTTTAGGGCCGAAGAAATTGTATTCCGTGTGCAGCGCTACATAATCACCGTCTTGAATAGTGCGAATCACATTCGCCTTCGCGCTGCCTTCGGGAAGCTGCTGTAACACCTCACCAAAGCCTGCCAGCCCATCAGCCACACCCAAGTTATGTTGCGTGTAATTTTTAGGATTGATATAGCCGATGGCACTTTGATCGCCAGTCTCAATACTAGAAATGACGGCAACGGCCTTTTCGCGATTGGTCATTTCTTCTGCGTTTGCAATCGCAGTGACAGATAGGGCTGAGGCGGCTACAGCAGTCGTAGCGAATAGACGAGTAAGCTTGTTCATATTGTTTTCCTCTTGTTGGCTCGCAAACAATAATAGGAACAAGCTCGATGGAATTCCGTGTAGAAGTGAGTCGGAAAATGGTCAATATCGAACCCAAGACACAGGTTTTCGGCTAAATATGAGGGTCGGCGTACTGCTTTTGGAACTGACTTGGCGTCATATCTGTTTGGTTTTTAAAGTACTTAACAAAGTTACTGGCATCTTCAAAGCCAAAATCATAAGCAAGCTGCTGAGTTGTCACACTACTCACCACCAAACGACGTTTCATTTCGATTGTGACAAACGCATCGATCATCTGCTTTGCGGTGAGATCCGTTGCCCGCTTGCAGATCTGATTGAGTGTTTTATAGGTCGTACCGATCTGCGAGGCATACCAATTAGCGTCTCGCGTGCGTTCATAGTCACTTTGTAGGAGATCAAAAAAGCGCGCCAACTTGACGCTTTGCTCCTGTGACAATTTATCGTGACGCTCTTCCGGTCTAAGCCTGTGCAGCATCAACGCAAAGGCAGAAAACAGATACATCACGACCAAAGGATCCGCGTTGTCATGAGATATCTCCTTTAGCACCTCGTCGATAATTCGCTTGGCACTCAGGCAAGTTTCACTATCTAAAGCCAGCACGGGAGAGCGAGACTGATTAAGATGAGTGGGCGTATAGTTAGGCAGACGCATGTTGGCGTGGACTTGATCGAGAAATGCCTGAGTAAATATCACCACCTTGCCGACAGGTTGAGAAGTAAAATCGAAGCAGTGAACCTGCTCGCGGCGCACAAAGACAATACTCCCAGACTCAAATGGGTAACTCTTGAAATCAACCATGTGCTTCCCAGACCCACGTTCGATATACACCATCATAAAGAAAGTGATGCGATGAGGGCGCTGCGGCGAGTGGTCTTTATACTCACGTTGGTACAGCGACTCTAAATCAAAGATTTCGAGCTCTGCCTGATTCGATCTTTTATGGTCAAAACCAATGGTCGGTATCTGCATCCTTCCTCCAAGCATTACTGCCTGTATTTTAGTTAATTTTTACGCACAACGACACCGTACGTTTGGTCGCAATCCGCAATATTGAGTGTCATAATTGAGAGGTGGTGTATTTGGTAAGGTCAACATGAGCAGTAAGATAAACGTTATCTCCCTCCCCAAAGGAAATCCCTGCCAAATAATCGACAGTGCCTTCAATAATGGCGGCGGGATTATTGGTGCTCATCGACATGACTACTTTGAAATCATTTGTTGCTTAGATGATGTTGGCAAACAGAGCATCGATTTTGTGGAGTACCCCAGTAAAAAAGGACGATTTTTCACCATCGCACCAGGTCAAGTTCATGAGACTGCCGAGCTTACTGAAAACTATCGTATGATGATTTTCTCAACCGATTTTCTTGAGAACCGTCCACGCCACCAGCGTATGTTCAATGCCGTGTTTCGCTCTCACGATGACCAACAACCTTATTTTGACACCTCTGATGAAGGGCTTACCTATTTCGAACCTCTGTTTAACCTGCTACTGGATGAGTTCCATCAACCGCAAACCGATTGGGATTTGATTGAATCACTACTTACTAGTTTTTTGCGCTACCTGTTAAGGTTTTCCATCGATACAGAAGACAAAAAGGTGATTAAAGATGCTCGCATGACCAAAGTACTCGGGTTGATTGAACACCACTACCGCTCACAGCGCCACGTTCAGTTTTATGCCGACGAACTGTCCATTACCAGTAAACGCCTCAACGAGCTGACTAAGAAACATGTCGGTAAGACGATCACCCGCCTTTTGCATGAGCGAATCTTATTGGAAGCCAACCGCGACTTGGTGTTTTCCACCAAAACCGTAAAAACCATCGCGTTGGAATTGGGCTTTGACGATCCTTCCTATTTTGGACGCTTTTATCGCGCTCAAATGGGGGAGTCCCCTGCTGAATTTCGGAAACGCACGTCCAAATAGTACCAGATAAAGGGCACTATATCCCTTTCTTAACCCTGTTTTGGTAACGATAATACCAGTAATAGTGTTCTTATTACTTTCTATGTATTTTGGTTATCCATGAGTATAAATCTAAAATCTGATCCGATTCAGAAATCGTTTATTCAGTATTTATTGCCTGCATTATCAGGCATGGTCATCAAATCCATCTTCATCATGGGAGATGCGTGGTTTGTGGGCAAAGGTGTCGGTGCGGAAGGTCTTGGCGCTATTTCATTAACGATTCCGGCTTTCTCTATTTTTACCGCACTGGCCATGATGATTGGTATTGGTGGGGCTGCACTGATGTCGATTGAGTTTGGTAAAGGCAATCTCAATATCGGTCAAACCCTGTTTAGCCAGTCGATGCTCGCGACAGCGATCCTCACCACGATGACTGTTGTATCTGCTTTGATTTGGCTTGATGAGATCATTGCACTCATGGGAGCCAGTGGTTATATGGCGCAGCTCGCGCATGATTACCTAAACGTCATGCTCAAATTCTTTGTGCTCTATGCTCTCGCTTGGGTCATGTCTTGCTTTGTGCGCAACGATACCAACCCAAAGCTTGCCATGTATGCGATGTCTGCGGGCGCCGTGACCAACTTAGTTTTAGACTATTTCTTTGTTTTGAAGTTTGGCTGGGGTATGAAAGGCGCAGCTTACGCGACTGCGATTGCTCAGGGTGTAATCGCGCTAATTCTTCTCACTCATTTCGCCAGACAAAAAGGGCAACTGCGTTTGAGTTTGGAGGGTTTAGGGCTCGATCGTATCGGTCAGATCTTAAAGATCGGCGTTCCGACATTCTTTATCGAGATCACCGCTGCACTGACCATTTTGCTGTTTAACTATGTGCTGCTTAGCCAGTTTGGCGAGAGTCATATCATCGCATACGGCTTAACGGCTAACGTCGGTGTGTTTGCGCTGTTTGTCATCGTTGGAATCAACCAAGCTTGTCAGCCGATCATCAGCTTTAACTACGGTGCCAACAAAACCGAGCGCGTTTACAGCACACTCAAGCTTGGACTGGTTACTTCCATTGGCAGTGGACTATTATTCCTGTCGATTATTTGGTTCACAGCGCAAGACGTGGCACGGTTCTATTTGGGTGCAGAGAGTGAATTGCTAGAGCTTTCCGCTACAGCGCTGCTATTTTTCTTTTATGCCACGCCGCTTATGGGGCTTAACCTGGTCGTCGCCAACCTATTTCAGGCTATTGCCAAACCGAATCAAGCCACCATTATCTCGCTAGCTCGCGGTTTTGTGTTTGTCGCGCTAGGGGTGGTGATTCTGCCTGGCCTGTTCCCGACTAATGGTATTTGGGCAAGCATCCTGTTTGCCGAGGCCGCCACTGCACTAATCAGTCTCGTATTGCTGTTTGCCTTCTTGAGAAGGCAACAGATGACCCTATTGGAAGCATAACGAGATCTGCTCTCTTACGATCAACCTTGAACGTAGGAGAGCAATTTATCACGCAGCCATATATTGGCTTTGCTATTTTGCTCTCTCTTATGCCCCATCAACACATAGTTAACCGGCAACGAGCTAAAGGGTACTGGCAAGATCTGCAACCCAAATTGCTCGGAAAACTGCCTCGCCATGTTTAAACTCGCCATACCAATACTTTCGCTACTCCCAACTAACGCCATTAACGCTAGAAGCGACTCGCATTCTGCGGCGACGTTGCGCGGCTGAATATGCTCTTTGGTAAAATAGTCCACCAGAAAAATCTCTTCGCGGCGCAGTTTGAGTGTGATGTGTTTTTCTTGGTAATACTCCAGAGCACTGATCGTCCCCTGAATTCGAGGATGTTGCTTGCTGGCTATCAGACAAATCTGATCTGAGAAGAACGGCAGGGTAAAGTAGCTTGAAGTCGAAGACTCAGAAAATTCAATCGCTAAATCAGCTTGCCTTAGGTTGAGCTGTTCACGTAGCTGCGCTTCGGTCACGGTCGTCGGAGACAATACAATTTCGCAGTTCCCTAGGCTTTTATCGGCTTCGATTTTTGGCACAAGATTAAGCATCACGGGCTCAGTGGTGTACACCACGAAACGACGCTTTCCTTCAACAGAAAACTCTTGAGCGTCATTCAATGTGTTTTCGATGGCTTCCAATGCCGGTTCTATTTGACGCGCCATCTCATGCGCCAAATGTGTTGGGGCAATTCCTCTACCATCTCGAACAAAGAGTTGTTGGCCTAACTGGTTTTGTAGTCGCTTAAGAGCGCCACTCACACCTGGCTGAGTAAGGTCGAGTACTTCTGCCGCCACAGTAATGGATTGAAAGCGATACACAGTCAAAAATACGCGCATCAGATTAAGATCAAAGTCAGACAGTTTCATATGCATAGCCACTAGTTATGTTTTAACTAAACTTATATGCATGTTTGGTTATGAGTCAAGTCGATATAGTGAACGTGTTTCCTGTTAATACTGTGATGAGGTTTTCTATGCTTCGAGCGCTTACTCCTTCAACTATCGCTATCGCCGTTATGGCGTCATTCGCCGCTAACGCTGACTACGCTGGCCTTGAGGACTACCAAGGTAAACCTGCAAGCTCCCATACGCTGGAGGCCAATCAGGCGCTTGCTTCTACACTACCGTGGCAAGACACGTCTGCATTTGACCGCACCAAACGTGGCCTTATCGCTGAATTTGGTACCCATGCTGCGGGTGAGCTTAAAAACCGATTTGAGTTTATGGCAGAGCTTTCTGTCGATGAGATCCCACCAACGGTCAATCCTTCAATCTGGCGACAAGCTATGCTCAATTATGCAGCTGGCGGTCTTTATGAAGTGACTGATGGTGTGTACCAGATCCGCGGTGCTGATCTCTCCAACATGACCATTTACCGCACCGACAATGGTTATGTGATTCACGATCCTTTGCTATCAAAAGAAGCGGCTGCGGCCTCTTGGGACTTTGCCAAACAACATCTACCAAAAATCAACGGTGAACACAAAATCACAGGCATGATTTACTCTCACATGCACGCGGATCACTTTGGTGGCTCTCGTGGTGTCTATGAGTCTGGTGACTTCAGCGAAGGTGCACCAATCTATGCACCAAAAGATTTCATCAAGGAACTTGCTGACGAGAACGTGATAGCAGGTACTGCGATGGGACGCCGCGCCAACTATCAGTACGGCACAACGTTAGATAACGACGAAAAAGGCATTGTCGACAACGCACTTGGTCTGGGTACATCACGTGGAGAAGTCACGTTGGTAGCACCTACCACTGAAATCCAAGAACGCGAGAAAGTGATCACAATCGATGGTCTTGATTTCCATGCCATCAACATGCCTGGCGCAGAAGCACCAGCTGAGATCGTGCTTTATGTGCCTCAATATCGCTCTCTAAACACTGCTGAGCTGACTTACGACGGTATGCACAATATCTACACCTTCCGCGGCGCTAAAGTTCGTGACGCGCTGGTGTGGACGAAATACCTGACAGAGCTAAAAATGCGTTACGTTGATACGGGGCTTGTCGACAACATCCACGCTGCGCACTCTGCGCCAGTTTGGAATGATGTGAATACGCCACAAAATGAAATTGCCGATTACATGACACTTCAGCGTGACAACTACGGCTTTATTCACAACCAAGCAATGCGTTTAGCCAACCACGGTGTGACTATCCACGATGTAGGGCGCGAAATAGAAAATCTGGTTCCTGAGTCTCAAAAGCAAACTTGGCACACTAACGGTTATCACGGCTCTTACAGCCATAACGCTCGTGCCGTTGTAAACCTATACCTGGGCTATCATGACATGAACCCAGTGAACACCAACCCACTGCAAACACAAGACAAATCATGTGTGTATGTGCAAGCAGCCGGGGCAGATGTTCTATACAACGCAGGCATGGAGCACTTTAAACAAGGGGAGTATCAAGAAGCTTCGCAGCTGTTTAATGACCTGGTGCAATGTGACCCAAACAATGTGACGTACCGCTATGCGCTTGCAGACAGCTTCGAGCAGCAAGGCTATCAATCTGAAACCATGGCTTGGCGAAACTCTTACCTACAAGGTGCAGTTGAGCTTAGAACTGGCGAGATCCAACCTTCTATCAAGTTGGCCTCAGCAGACGTGATTGCCAATACACCAACGGGAATGTTCTTAGACTTCATTGCTGTTAGGCTTAATGCAGAAAAAGCCGAGCAAGCTGGTTTAGACTTTAACTTTGGTTTGTATCATCCAGATGTGGAAGAGCGCTACTACGGTGAAGTGTCTAATGCCAACATGAGTAACATTGAAGTCGATACGCTACCTGAAACCAATGTAGAGCTTATCATCCACAAATCGGATCTTACCCGAGTGGCATTGGGACAGGTTTCGCTCGATGAGCTACTAAAATCAGGTCAAGCAGGTATCAAGGGCGATGCTGAGCTCATAGGCAAGCTCGCGGCTTCACTTGATGAGTTTGATGGCATGTTTGAAATCTTACCTATGCCTAATAAGTAAGACGAATCACAAACGAAAAACCCAGAGCAACGCTCTGGGTTTTGTCTATCTGCGCAGTGGTCTTGTTATCTAAAACAAACATCTGCCCATCTTGCCAATCCTGCTGTAACCGAGCCAAAGTAGTTGCCCGAGACCACTGGAATGTTTGGCAGCACATCTTGCACTGCTTTACGCAGCACAGAAGAACGTGCAGAGCCCCCCGTCATGTAAATCACATCTGGCAAAGTGCCAGCTTGCTGCGCCGCTTCTTTAACTAAGGCTTGAATTTTCTTGGTCGGATTGTCGATCGCCGCCGCCATATCAGCCTGACTGATGTCGATTCCTACATGCTCACTATAAAGATCAAGCATCGCTTTGTACTCAGCATTCTCTTCGAGGGAAATCTTGGCTTTTTCAGCTTCTCGAATCACTGCATAACCCAAGGTTTCTTGATGAAGTGCGATCAAGCGATTCACTTTCGCTGGCTCCAGCGCTTCTTTCGCCAGCAATCTAAGCTCTTTCAAGTTGTCATGCGCGTAAAACTTTCTTTGCGCTTGAACATCGTTAATAGCAATCGGGTTCCAGAATTGGGTAACGGGGATATCTAAGCCCGAATGGCGCTTAGTGCCCATACCAAAGGCGTGCATAAATCGACGAAACGCAATATAGATATCCAAATCGTTCCCGCCGACTAACTGACCCGTGTGGGCGATGAGAGACTGCTGCCTGTCATTTTTTCCAACCCACGACGGTCCCATCTGAATGTATGAACAGTCCGTGGTACCACCACCAATATCGACCACCAGAACATTTTTGTTGTCTGTTAGGGTCGATTCAAACTCTAACCCTGCAGCCACTGGCTCGTATTGAAATTCAACGTCTTTAAAACCAGCACGGTTCGCGGCACGCAACAATATCCCTTCAGCTTGCAAGTTGGAAGCCTCTCCACCGCGACCAAGAAAATTGACCGGGCGACCAATCACAGTTTGCTCTATCGACCGCTCTAAATTCGCTTCCGCTTTACGCTTCACGTTGCTCATCATGGCACAAACCAGATCTTCAAAAAAAGAAAGCTGCATATCACGCAGGCCCTGAGCACCTAAGAAGGACTTCGGTGATTTGATATAATAGACATCTTTCGGGTCTTCCAAATACAGATTCAGCGCTTGTTCACCAAACAGCACGTCGGTTGGAATTACCTCAATACCTTCTTCACGGTTCATCTTAACAGCGCGGCGCAACACCGCCTCACCCACTTCATTTGACGGACGAATGTCTAAACAGCGAAACAGGTATTCCGAGACGGTTTCCGCTGTTGGTGCACAGAGTGTCGACGCAATGAAGCAGTTATCCCCCACCAATGGGACTTGCTCGACGTTACCATTGTTCAAATGTGCAACAGAGCAGTTCGCGGTTCCATAATCAAACCCGATGGCCATAAAAATTACCTCAACACGTGAAAAAGGGCGGCAAAGAATAGCAGCCTTAAAAGGAAGTTCAAGCGCCAAAGCCTAAACTCTATACCTTTAGACGCCTCAAGCATAAAAATAGGGCTACGACTTGCGATCGTAGCCCTATCGGCTTGTTTACACTGTAAAACGAACGTTAATCGAAGATAGCGATACTTTGCCGGCTGACTGCCACGAGATCACCTCGGTTATTCCAAATATTCGCTTGAGCGTGAGCATAACCTTCAGCGGCTTGTCTGGTATGCGACTGATAAGCAAACCAATCTTCCGGCTGGACAGAGCGGTGTGGGTGAATAAATTCCAGATTCCACATCATAGTACTTGCTGGCGCAGGCGTGCTCATCATCTGCAACACACCAGGAGGCCACGCGTCCACCAAACAAATGAGGTGAGCATCAGATATCACTTCCGGTGACACTTTAAATCTCATCCAGCCCCAAGTATGAGAGTCTCGACTACCAGTGAAAGGTAAGTGGCCACGGGCAAGCGCTAGATCAATATGAGAGGTGTAGTTAGGGGCGCCTTGTTCAATAGATGGAAACCTTGGAAGATCATCGGGTAAAGGCATAATGTGATTATCGTTATTTTTCACCACAATATTGGACTCACGGTCAGCGCCAAAGCACCCTTGTTGAAATACCGCTACTTGACCATTTTGCACCAAGCGTGCACTAAGCTGCGACACACTTTTTCCTTCACGAAGCACTTCAACTTCAAACGTAAACGGCACGTCGACCAAAAGAGGTCCAACAAAATTAGTATTTAGAGAACGTAAAACACGCTCTCCGTTAAGATGAGATTGCATCACGGTATACAACAGAGAAGCCGATAATCCACCAAATACCGTACGCCCCTGCCCCCATGACGCCGGGATCGACATATGCTCGCCGCTTGTCGCGCATAGCCTGGCTTGTGCGATTAATTCATCGAAGTGCATCCCTACCACCTTATGTTAACACCTTGTTACTCAACAATAACTGGTCGGATGGGTTGCTGCAAGGGGTGTCACCTATTTTTGTTACATTTCACACACAATCAGCAATAACATTTTGTTATTACCTTAAACAAAAAATTAACCAAATATAATGTCAATATTGGAGTTGATGCTATGAATGTTACCTTGCTGATCGACATGAATAACAGCCTCGAGCGAGGTCGAGTTGCATTGAAAATCTGTGAGGTTATAAAATCGTGAGCAAGAGCGTTAGCTTTGCCTTAGGGGCGTGACCGGCTTACAGTGTAAATTCCCCCAATGCCAACCTATTGGTGTTGTTTTGCTTGTCTGCTGAACGGTAAGAAAAAGTTATCGAACTTCAGAATTCACTTTAAAAAACAACAAAAAAGGGCGCTCCAGCGCCCTCTCAGATTGCTGACGAACCCCGCTTTTTCAAGCGGGGTTCTTTTTTCGGAGCGGCCGTAGGCCGCGATCGCGATATTTTTTGTTAGATAGCGTTCTGAAGTGAGTAAGGCTTAAATCGGCATACAGAGGCTAGTATTTGACTTATTTCTGCCTTATTTAGGCCCATTTTTCGCAGATAGCTCACCACCAACGCTATCTTCTTGATGTTTTGAGCGGCAGCGGCTAACCAACATTGCATTTGCACTTTTGCGAGACCGCGGTAGCGCGCGTAACGGTGGCCATGGTGTTGTTTTGCATCGGCGAAGCTTCGTTCTACTGTTTCACTTCGCCTCCGATACGTCTTCTTTCCGTAGCTAGAGAGTCGCATTTGATTGGCTCGCTCCACCGTCTCACTATAAAGGTGACGCGTTATGACCTTCTGCATATTTTCACTCTTAGTACAGTCGTCCCGAACGGGGCAAAACGCACATTGTTTCGGGTCTGAAGCGTATGAGCGATAGCCTGCGCGTGTTGTGGTTTTATAGATAAGTTCTTGCCCTTCTGGACAGCGATAGGTATCGGTCTCTTTTTGGTATTTGAAGTCTTTCTTCTTAAATTTGTTCTTAGTTCTTGATGGGCGGCGATACCCGAACACACCTAATATACTGCGGCGCTCGAGTGATTCAGCAACAGGCGCAGTGAAGTAACCTGCATCGATACCAACTGCGATAGGATTGAGGTTGAACTGCTCTAGTGTGTGATCGAGACGACGGATATAGGGCTGTGAGTCATTCACATTCCCCGGTGTTGCGTATGTGTCTACGATGATACCGTGCTTACCATCCACGGTTCGGTGGTCAAGATAGAAGAAGCCTTGAGGCTTATTGTCTCGTGTCATAAAGCCACTTTCAGGGTCGGTGGTGCTGACTTTAGTGTTTTTGACGTCTGTCTTTGGTGGCGTCTCTTTGAATGGATTTTTACCTTCAGATTCTCGGTCTGCAGCCACATCTTCATTCAGCATATCAAGATAAGCGCCTGCACTAACTGGACGCAGACGATTCATGTGCTTGTTCTTGTTAGCATTGGCTTTAAGGTGTGTACTGTCAGTGAAGAGCTCCTGTCCTGCGACTAAGCCTTTCTCCATCGCTTGAAGCACTATGTTGTTGAAGATGCGCTCAAAGACGTCAGTACCATTGAAGCGTCGAATTCGGTTCTGGCTTAACGTCGAAGCATGGATAACTTTTTCGGTCAGTGACATTCGTAAGAACCAACGATAAGCGACGTTCACTTCAATTTCTTTGACCAGTTGGCGCTCACTTTTGATGCCGAATAGGTAGCCAAGCAGAATGATTTTGAATAAACGCACAGGGTCTACGGGTGGGCGGCCATTATCTTTGCAGTATAGATGTGCCACTTCGTCTCTGATGAACTCGAAGTCGATGGCATTATCAATTTTACGAACGAGATGATTCTGTGGAACGAGCTGTTCCATGGTTACCATTTCGAGTTCGTATTGCTGAGGAGAAGGTTTTTGAAGCATATCGGAGTATCCATATTTCGATACTCCTATTAGATCAAAGGTCTAGCTTGAAAGCTAGACCTTTGTCAGCAGTCTGAAAGGGCGCTCCAGCGCCCTCTATAGCCAACCCAATTTGATAAATCTTTCCGGTGGATTGGGGGTTACTTACGTCTTGCCGGCAGCATATCCGTCATTGAGCCCTCAACCACTTCAGCAGCAAACGCGAACGTCTCAGCGAGCGTCGGGTGAGCATGTACTGTATGTGCAATATCTTTGGCTCTTCCGCCTAATTCAAGCACTGCGGCCGCTTCGTGTATTAACTCACCTGCATTTTCGCCACAGATACCGGCACCGACAAGAGCACCGGAGTGTTTGTCGAATAGAGCTTTGGTTACACCGTTTGTCGCATTAACACTTTGAGCACGTCCACTCACTAACCACGGCACCTTACCAACACTGTATTCAATGCCTTGAGCTTTGGCTTGCTTCTCTGTTAACCCAACCCAAGCCATTTCAGGATGCGTATAGGCGACGGAAGGAATAGCGACTGGGGCAAACGTCGAATCCAGGCCGGCGATCACCTCTGCGGCAACTTTGCCTTCGTGTGTGGCTTTGTGAGCAAGCATAGGACCATCGACGATATCGCCAATTGCGTAGATATGGGCGATGTTGGTTTGCATTCGATCGTTGACCGTTATTAGCCCTTTGTTGTTTTTGTCGATGCCCAGACGTTCCAATCCGAGGTTCTGCGTATTCGGCGTTCGGCCAACGGCGACGAGCACCGCATCAAACAAACTTGGCTCGGGCGCTATTTTCCCCTCGAACGACACTAAAATCCCGTCCGGTTGTGCTTGCATCTCAGTGACCAAAGTCTTGGTCAAAGTGTTGTAGATTTTTTTTGTCGCACGTTGTAATGGCTGGACGATGTCTTTATCTGCACTCGGAATGATATGATCTTGAGCTTCGACGATGGTGATTTTCGATCCAAGTGCCGCGTAGACCTGTGCCATCTCCAATCCTATGATCCCGCCACCGACGATCAGTAGCCGCTCTGGGATCGAGTTGATTGCTAATGCGTCCGTTGAATCCCAAATGCGCGGATCGTTTGGCGCAATTGAAAGTGGGATCGACTGAGAGCCTGTGGCAACAATGGCATGCTTAAACTCAATGGTTTGATCATTCTCACCGCTTACTGTCAGCGTAGTTGATGAACTAAACTGCCCCATCCCTTGAATACGAGTGACTTTCCGCGCCTTAGCCAAACCAGCAATACCCTTGGTCAACTCGGCAATTTTTGATTGCTTATGGTCACGTAACGCATCTAGATCGATACTTGGCTCACCAAAAGCGATACCCATCGAGCGTCCCTCTCTGGCTTGCTCTATAAGTGATGTGGCATGTAGCAGAGCTTTAGATGGAATACAGCCTACATTAACGCACACACCGCCCAGGGTGTCTCTACTTTCAATAATACACACTGACAAGCCCAAATCGGCGGCTCGAAAAGCTGCGGTATAACCGCCGGGTCCACCACCGAGTACTGCAACATCTACGTTGATAGATTCCGTCATGCTTAATCTCCTTGTATATCTGGTTGGATTTACTGGCAATTTGCTAAGTGACCTCCAGTATAGACCGGTTAAATGTCTGAGCAGTGTTAATTTTTACTGCTAAGTGACCTAGGTTTCAAACTTCGCTTTATCTGTCACAAATAGCAGCTAGTATTAGCGTCACGACAAAAGCCAAACGATTGATTCAACTTAAGATGCGAAATAAAGCACTTCTCACTATTGCAATGCTTACCCTTTCCGGTTGCTCCTCTTATCAAATGAACCAAATGGGTTTTCGTACATCTCCCGTCAACGTCTACCCTAACTACATGGATACTATCGAGCTTTGTGAAGTAGCAAATGGCTATCGCCCAAGTAATCAGACCTTAGTGTCAGTGAGCAGTGAGCAGTCAAAACGCGGGCTAACTCATGACAGATGCGACGAACTGGTGAAAGAGCTGTATTTCAGCCGCTTTATCAAAAGCATTAAAATCACTCGTCCCGAAGCGCCGGCAGAGCCCGTACCTACGCCTCTACCAGCCAAACCGCTACCTAAACCTGTCGTTAGACCTCAATAGGTTGGTGATTCAATACATTCGCTCGATGCAGTACCCACATCACCAGTGTTGCCAGCGTCATTACAAACGCACCGATAGTAAAACCTAACTCTGTTAGCTGGTAATGAGCTAAGTAAGCGATGACAACATAACTCATGCTCTGCGCTGCGGTTGTGAATAACTTCATACCGCCATCTACGCGTCCTCTGATGGCATTGTCGACCTCGTGGTGGAGTTTATTGACTCTCGCAATACGGTTAGTGGCATTAAAGAGCCCAAGCAGCAATGCTACTAACACGATAGAGAATGCAGACAATGTCGTGGTAACGGTGAATAACAGTACACTTATTGCCGTCATACTCACTAGCATCAATGGTTGATGGGCAATCTTGTTCATTACTTTTACTATCACTAGCCCACACACCATTGCGCCGATACCATAGTTAATCTGCCACCATGCAAACCATTCGCCGGACTTTTGGTTTTCTGATAAATAGATGGGCACTAACTTCGACAGATACGTCATCATTGGATAACTAAGACACGACAGCGCAACAAATAAAAAGAACCGTGGAGACTCTTGAAATATACGCTTTGATTGCATCATTTGCTGGTGGAAAGGTACGGCTTGCTTCGAACGCTGTTCAGGGCTTTGACGGATCATGATAAAACACAGCATTGCCACAAACGTCAGTAGGCCGGTTAGTGCGGCAAAATTGTCCATCGACCACGCTTCCAACAGCCAAACGCCCATACCGCCTGCACTAAGGGTGGTGATCTGCATTGTAATTTCCTGCTGACTAGATACGCGACTATATTGGCTTGGCTTATAGAGCTCTTGAGTAAATGCGCCATTCGTCATCCAAGCCAAATCACTCGAGAGCTAGAACACAAGTTGAGCTACGGCAAGCAACCCGATATGGATACCAAAATGCCAACTGCCTATTACCACACTGATCGCCGTTAACATTTGAACACACTGAGTGACGACCAAAATGTACTTGCGTGAATATCTGTCTATCGCCGTGGCAAAAAATGGCGTGAGCGCGAACGATAGCACTGTACACGCAAGGGTAATTACCGCCAAAAATGTACCATTGCTGCCTTGTTTGAGTATCGACCAAGGTAATGCCATCAACATCATCCCTGAAGCGATACCATCAAACATCAATCCTGATAAATGTAATCGTCCATTGTTCATTGCCGTTCTCCCTAACCGTGTGACGGGTCTCAAGGTTAAAAGCTCAACATAACTTGAGGTCAAGCTATAATTGGAACAAAACTAAGGAGAAGTTATGGAGCTTTCAGTCGGTCAGGTAGCCAAACGCGCCGAAGTCGCGGTGTCCGCACTGCATTTTTACGAACAAAAGGGAATGATTACTAGCTGGCGTAATCAGGGCAATCAACGACGTTATGACAGCTCAGTGCTCAGAAGGATTGCCGTCATTAAAACAGGTCAGCAGTTAGGGCTTAGTTTGGAGGAAATAAAACAGGCACTATCAAGTCTACCTCTCAACCGAGCACCTAGCCAACAAGAGTGGCAACAAATGGGAGAAGATTGGCGAGCGATACTGGATGAAAAAATCTGGTTAATGACCAAACTCAGAGACGAGCTTGGCGATTGTATTGGCTGTGGCTGCTTGTCACTTTCCAAATGTCGTTTACGTAACCCACAAGATACCTTGGCTGATAGCTTAGGTAATGGCGCCACACTTTGGAAACGACCTTCCGATTAATGCGACTTTCAACAGCTAGAGACACAGGTTTAATGCTCAGCTAGCATTAAACCAAGATATCTTCTTCTTTCAATTTAGGAGCAAATGTGATCACCTGTTTGTTATAGCTAAAGGTCGCCGGACCATGCGTTGAACGAGTAGTTACCTTTTCATCATCAAACTGCACCGTAACACGGGTATGAGTTTGCATCATTGACTCTACGGTATTGAGTTCTAGCTTGGCATACAACTCTAACTCAAGGCGCTCTTTTTCTTCATTCAGTGCGTCCAAAGCTTCGGTATCTGCACTGTTTAACGCTGCTAGCTCAGCATTCTGCTCGTCACTGCGACTCGACTTAGGGATCTTTTTAAGCTCGATTTCACGCCTAATGGCGATCATTTTTCGCTCTTGTAATTCAGTATATCGTTCTTGCAAGCGTTCCATTTTATCAGAGTAGTGTTGATAGTTAGCAAAGGCTTGGATGAACGTCGCCGTGTCGCCTTCTACCCCAAGATGATGACATTGAACTTTGCCCCCTACCGTTGCCTCGCCGCCACTTAAAGTGCCCTGCTTCTTATTGCTACCTATAACGAGCAAATCACCAGAGCATCGTATGGTGTTATTTAGGCTGTGGACGGTAAAGTGGATATCGCCTTTGGCTTTAATATCAGCAAACTGAGCGTAGTTAGCCACGACATCGCCACCCGACTCTAACTTACAAGACTTTTGTTCACCATCATCGACATTGTGGCCAATGATGCCTTTCGCCACTGTGATATCGCCCTTCGATTTTAAAAATGCCGATTCAACAAAACCACCCACGGTTATCGTACCGGTTGCTGTCACTTCCATATTAGGTTCAACGTTGCCCGAAATAACAACGCTACCTTTAAATTTAATGTGACCCGTGGAGATATCAACATTGCTTAGGCAGAGTGCTTCGTCAATCTCGACACCAGATGCTTTAATGATTGGCATCCCGGACATAGTGGACAACAAAGTATTGGGATTGTCCGGTGAGAAACGTGTGCCAGCGCCTGGTTTAAGCGGCAGATCTTTTACCGGTCTTGGTGGAATAATCGCACCCGTAACCGTGTATCCATTCTCGCCAGAAAGAGCTGGAATACGTCGCATCACTTGTTCGTTCTCACCGACAGTCACCACAGCGCCTAAGTCTCGCATGTCGACTTTACCGTTAGGTCCTGCTTGTTGAGGTCTAAGAACGCGCTGCTTGGGGTCGGCGACCAGAGGGATAAACTGCGCGTCTTTCCCTTCTTTAGGACGCTTGCCGATCGCGACAGGTTGAGTATAGGTTTCGCCTTTCTTAAGTTGCTGGCTTAAAAGCAGTACTTTTTTAAGCGCTTTCTTATTAAGGCCTTTGACCACTTTAGCCGCCGCTAACGCTGAAAGAATGTCATTAGGGACGAGAGGCTCTCCGGCATAGGCGCCAGTCACTTTAATGCTGGCTAACATATCTTGCTCCGCTAAGATAACCTCCGCTGTGGCGTTTCTTATCTCAGCTAAGGTTAAACCCGAAAAAGCTTCCCCTTTGGCTCCCTGAGCGGCCTTAATGAATTGATTCACGGCATTGTCATTCACGCAATAGTCTTGCGCGTTGAGCTCGTGCAATGCATTTCCGAGCAAAGTGAGCTCCAATGCTAACCCTTGCTCGTATTCCTTTGGCAATCGAGCGAGCACTTGTTTCTTATCTGAAGAGAGAGATAGAACACTTTTCCACATGACTGACGACCACTTCCTTATGCGAGCTCACGCTCGCTGAAATAGTGGCGAGTGTGATCATGCTTCAATAACTAGTGTTTATTTTAGTCAAGTCTCACTACTGAGACTACTGCTGGGGACTAAAACTACGGTGGCGCTCACGGTAATTTACTTCAAACTTTGATCGTGATTCTAGAATCCGTATTGGTATCCAAATAGTGGAAATTGAGGGAGGCGTCGATTTACAGTGTAAAAAATCAAAACTATGAATTTACACTGTAAACACGGGAGAACTTTTACAGTGTAAATTTCGACGTGGCTATTTACACTGTAAAAAGTCTACGAGCAGACCCAGCTCAGAACGAAATGTTTGCTCTGCTTGTTTCTTACCGGTGAGCCCGAAATGTTCAGCCACTTTTGACCAACTCCACTCCTGTGCAATCACCGCAACCACTAATAAACTCACATTGTTGTTATCCATCGCCATTGCAGAGAATAGTAACGACAGTAAGAAAGGACGAACGCTATTAAAGCTGTTACCACCTTTCACGTAGTTAATCACTAAAGGATGGAGAGGCACCGAAGACGATGATGAAAAGTACGGCGAAGACTGGACACTCGATAACAAAGCAAGGGCGAGTTTAGGCTCAACGTCCTGAGCACTGGAACGAAGCGTAAAACTCAGCGACTGACCAAACAGATTCTGAGCCTGCGTCTGCCACTTGTCAGCTAGAGAAGACAACGAACGCACAAAAGTGCCACTGTATGTACCACTGCTTTTATCTTTAGCACTACCAATCCGCGTGGCTACAAATTCATTTTCTCGCCAGAAGTGGACAAGCTCTGGAGTGGTACCGAAATTTGTCGCGAGATAATCCACGTCCCCAGCTGCAGATTGCGATAATTGCGTCAGCATTTCGCTGCCTAATCCTCTACTTTGTAATAGAGGGTGCACCGCGATACGCATCACGCGAAGGCAAGACTGCTCGGCAGGTGAAGACAAACCTAAGTGATTACATAACTCAATTGGTACTAAATGACCTGCAGGTCGAGCGACACCCAGCTGAACACGTTCAATCAAATCATCAGCGAGCTCCCCTTCCCTATTTACGAGTAAGCTGCCAACGACATGATTGTGATAATTCAAAATATACAGCTTCATGTTCTTACTCGTTAACAACAACATGAGGTCGTTCGGAGACGTTTGATAATGTGCATTAACCAATAGTGCAAACGCCGCATCCAACAGCTGACGTTGAGAAAGCGCACTCTCAGAATTAAACTCATACCAAGTTAATGCGTCATGGCGAATGGGCTCAACGATCAGACTCTCAGGAAGTGAACTCAGCTCAGCATTTAACAAAAACGTCTTCGCAGCCCAAGGTTCCAGTAAGTCATGCTGACTCCAACGAATGGGCTGTTCAAGATGAAAACTCCTACATCCTTTTCTGTTCTCTTGCAGCCAGGGTAAAAACTTAACGCTAAAACCGCGGCCACATCCTTCGTACCCATGCACCGTTGTGCTGATAACCATTCGATGATACGACTCTACCATTTTCTTCAGCATTGAGATTGGCAGCGCCGCTGCCTCATCAACCAACAACAAATCACAATCGGGTTTAGTCTGAAGAAGCTCATCGGGCGCGATGAAGTCGAGTGACACCGTATCTTGTTCAACGGCTTGTGCCGCCATTTCACTTTTATAATGCTTTAAGGCGGATGTCACAGCCGCCCTACTCGGTGCAGTGATGAGTACGCGAAGTTTACGCTGGCCGTTAAATCTTGCCACAGCAATACCAAGAGCACTGCTTTTTCCCCTGCCGCGATCGGCTGTCAGAACCAGTGGACGTTTTCGGTGACCTGATACTACGTGCTCAATATGCGCGATAGCTTGTGCCTGCTGTACAAAGACATCTTGTTTAGAAATGAAATCAGCGGGCGTTGAACGCGAAGTCCAATCCAGAGAAACCCTGCCATCGAAACAAATGTGTTCTTGGTGCTGCTCTAACTTAGGTAGCTGTTGCAACGCCTCTTCTAGCCATGGATGTAGCGCTGTATCACCATCATTACGTATGACAAGCAGACCGCCCCCTATCAAGGTTCCCAGCGCGGCATTAAAGCTGTTGGCATCAAACTGACTATCGACTGTGACCACTAACAGTTGCGTGTCTTGCCCAAGAAGTCGCTTGCCTTGGTTAGCTGGAATAGAGGTCAGCGCCTCGAGCGGAGCGGAGCCTAAGTGAAAACTGGATTGCGATGGGACATGATCGAGCAAGCGAGTAACCAGAGCCTGGCTCCATAAAAAGTCACCATTTAATACGATAGCGGTACGTACAAATTGAGAATGAGCCCATTGCAGTTGATTGTCGATTGCTGCAATTTGTGAATCAATGAGGGAGGATTGAGGATGATATGCCATGGCTAAGTCATTATTAGGAACCTTTGCCAATCTTAACACAAAAAAATACCCCGCTCTTGCGGGGCATTGAAAGTAAACTTACTGCATCTTTTGCTTCAAAAACTCGAGGATTTCTTCCATTGTCTGGTCGTCGACCTTTTTGAGATTAATCGCCAAGTTTGGCCCTTTGCGAGTATAGCTTGCACGGCCTTTCACCAAATCAATTTTGCTGACCTTAGCACGCTTCGGTGGCGCAAGTTCGTGTATCCAAGTCTCTAACGTTTCAGAGACTTCCTTAGTAATACGTGCGACACCTTGTGCCTGACTGGTTTGCCATACGTAACCATCAGATTGTTGGCAACGTTCAATAAGCTTAGTTTGATTCGCTTTATCAAGCTCACTAAATTGTTTGTGCAGTCTAACAATCGTTGGGCGACCAAGGTCACTCACATTTGGATAAGCTTGTAACAGAGGAAGTGGCAGATCGGCTGCTTTAAGCGCGCCACTCACCAAAGCTTCACTGCACTGGAACATTTTTGCGAGGGCCTTTTGGTCTTCCGCTTCACCATTATCGAGCTTAGACAGCATCTCTTTGCCCTTCTCATACAGAGACAAAGGCTTATGTGCGTTTGCAACATCAGAAAGGAACTTGGCGTGTTCTGAGTTAATGTTCTCAGCAACGTAGATTAAGAACTCTTTTTCAGCCAGGATACATGACATGCGACGGCGGCTACCGTCCAATACCTCGATAGTACCGTCAGCTTGACGGCGACCAACGGCTGGATATTGTTGGCCTTTGTCACGCAGCGTTGCCAGTACATCAGACAGAGCATGCTCATTTAAGAAAGACTGCTCACGTGCGTTTTCTTGGAAAACAAACGTTTTAGCTTCTACTTCATCTGCTGGCACGCGCACCAATTCAAACGACACAAGCTCTTCACCCGCTACAGACAGTTCGATCACTTGCGCCTGTTCTTTTGCGGCAGTTTGAGCCTCTTGTGGTGTGGTGGCACGGCGTTTATTTGCTTTACCAAATAGCTTTGCGTTTAGTTCTGAAGTTTTAATTGCCATTTCTTACATTACCCTTGATTCAGTGAAGCCCAGTTGCTGTGCAATACTCTTTCTAACTCTAGTGCACTTTTTTGAACAGCGTCTTGAGCAACCGCCAACGTTTTCTTGCCACCTTCAAAATCAGACGCGGTCAAGTCGAAAACCGTACTGTAGGTGTCAGCACAAGTCTCAAATGCACGGCTTCTTGGGATGGTGGCCATCATCACTTGGTCGCCAAGTAAGTAGTTCATTTCTGTAAGAACCGACACTTGTTTCTTGTTGTCATCTTCAAACATGGTAGGCATCAAACGAACGAACTCTAGACCTTTCCAGTCTTCTGGAAACATCTCATAAACCGTTGGCAAATGCTGGAAGAAGTTGACTGTAGATGCCCAGTCAAGGCGCTTAGCGGCACATGGAATAAGCAATGCGTTCGATGCGTACATCGCATTCCATACTAATGGATCCACGTGAGGGCCGGTATCTATCATGATGACATCGAAATCTTCAGCAATCTTGTCGATCAACTTCTCTTTCAGAAGTTTAACGATGTCGAGAGATTGGCTTTGCGACAGGGTTTGCCATGCTTCAGCGTTGAACATTGCATCTTCTGGAAATGCAGATACAGTCTTAAGGTTTGGATATTGCGTTGGCAGCAGTACGTTGCGACGCAGAAACTCTAAGTCAATCTTGGTTCCTTCTGGGACATTCTCCAACATAACGTCAACCGCAGAGTAAATGTTCTCATGATCAGCAACGCTGATTTGCGGGTTTAGAAACAGTCGAAGTGAACCTTGTGGATCAAGGTCAATAAGACAGATACGGTAACGCTTATCGAGGTTTAACGCCATGCATGCTGCTAGGTGAACCGCACTCATTGACTTACCCGTACCACCTTTCTGGTTCTGTACGTTAATAATCCAAGGCTTATTGTTAGCGCTATTCTTGCGTTCGTGGAACTTAGGGACACCAGCCGCATCCATCAACATATGCGCTTCTTGAAGCGATATAGAATAGTGATTGGCATTGTTTTTTGTAAACTGATGACCGCCCTGCTCCATTTTACTGATGGCATCATCTAGCTTTCTGCGAGTTAGGCCAGAGCGAGTTTCCATCATCGCTTTTGACATCGCAGGGAAGTGATCATCACTTCGTTCTTCCAATACGATTTCGATACGATCCGCTTGCACTTGCTGAGTTTGCTCTGCAAGTTGGTAGAGATTATCTATTGTTTGTTCTCTTTTCATACCTAAGTTCCAACCAAGTAACCTAATTGTTTATGTACAGCAATATCGTACATTCTCAAGAAAAAGCTGTCCACTCATCTACATAGAATATTTACATTAATTTGACCCTTATCTAGCTCTATGATGATTAATTGCGCAAAGTATCACCAAATAACGATATTTATTCACTGATAATTAACCCGTCAAACCACCAACTTTAAAAGTGTTACAGCGTCACTCATTTACAATGTAAAGCGAAGACTCCTCGGAACGATACTCTTCAGACGATAAATTACGGTCATTGTGAGATAGATCGTAAACACGAATCGACGGACTGAGATAACTTGCCTCTCAGTTCGTAAACCTACCTACAGCACATTACAACTTGTTATAAATCTGATCGGCAACACTAGAACTAGGAACAATGATCAAGGAGTTGCCTTGATCATTGTTTCGAAAGGAAGCTGAAACAAGAAAGCATGATCAAGGAATTATTAAACAATGAGCCTTCACTAGAACTGTGAGATGGATGATCATAACTAACGGAACCATGATCAAGTGAATAAGGCGTTCGGAAGCATGTAAATTCCCGAATAGATTACGGCTTAAGTCCCGCGAATCAATGGATGAACAGCAAAATGGGTCTAAGAAATACCAAAATCGAACGACGATGCAATATTATGGCTAAACTCTTGATCATCGTTCCGCGCCAAACGTCGTAAACTCAAATAATCATTTGAAATAACCACCGATGACAATAGTTGGACCATTGCGATTAATTAATCTTCTCGTTGAGTGTTTCTTCGTCAATATGGGCTGTCTTGATCATGCTTTCGAAGTACAATCCGTTTGTTAACCGATAAAATCACGATTCTACACACAGCTTTTCTACTATTTCTGTGGATAAGTTGTCATTAGTTGATGATCATTGTTCCGAACTCATTATGATCACGCTTTCAAAGCCATGGTGATCATGCATTCGATAACGGTTGATCATGCTTTCTATTATTGATGATCATGGTTTCGATAACATGTTGATCATTGTTCCATGCGTGAAAATAAAACATACTTATTTATCATTAACTTAAAAGCAAAGTCCATTACAGATCATTAGATCACTTAATCAATTAAGATCAGTATAATCATAAGGATCAGTCTTTTAATCAATAATCAAAATAGCGCTTTATTTATGATCTAAATTTCATTATTCTATGGAACAATATCGAATTTACGGATAATGTGATCTAGATCCAACCATGAGCAGTGAAGACAAAATCTTGATTCGATCCCCTAGGGATCACAAAGGCGGCCACCTTTTCGAAGTCACGGAAACAGCCGTTGATTGGATCGAACAGTATCAACACTTCAAAGGTGTGACCAAAAGCATCCTTGAGTTATTGAATTTAATTTCTCTACGTGGATTCAGTTCTAAAGATGGCTTTGTCTCAACAACCGAGCTCATTGATGCCACTGACGGTAAATTGACTCGTGCTGCAATACAGCAACGCCTTCGAGCTGCCGTAAACATAGGTTTATTTAGCCAACATGGTGTTAGATTCGAAGAAGGATTGGCAGGTAAAACGATGTTGCATCGTTTTATCAATCCAAACCAATTAGTCTCTGTACTCGGCGCAACCAGCCTTGTCACTGAGTCAGTGAAACAATCAGAAAAGCAAAAAAAATCGAAAGCGCTAGCACAGACACAAGTCAACAAACGACTTCTCAACGAGCATGGTCTCTACACGCCACCAGCAATGCGTGATGAAGCCGATCAATTTGTGGTTTCGCCGACGAACTGGGCTGGGATCATTGATCAAGCTCTCGCGCCACCGCGCACTCGCAAAAGCTATCAAAAATCCATGGTATCGATCTCTGGCACTAAAGCAGTGATCGAAACTCGTTCTTCAAAGAACATCATGACGGTCGATGATCTTATGACGTTATTTGCCCTGTTTACCCTTACGGTTCAATATCATGATCATCATCATGAAGAATACCATTTGGATGCGAAACAGGTGCCAAACAAGACGCCTCTCTACATCACAGATATCTTGTCATTACGTGGTAAAAAAGACAGTGGCCCAGCTCGTGATTCTATTCGTGATAGCATCGATAGAATTGAATTTACTGACTTTCAGCTGCATGAACTGACAGGACGCTGGCTAAGTGAAAATATGCCAGAAGGCTTTAAGAGTGATCGTTTTCGATTCTTAGCAAGAACCATTACGGCATCCGAAGAGGCGCCTCGAGAAGGCGCGGATGGCGAGATCAAGATCAAGCCCAATTTATATATCTTGGTGTGGGAGCCATCGTTCTACGAAGAGTTGCTCACCCGTGATTATTTTTTCTTGTTTCCGCCTGAGATCTTGAAGCAACATACGTTGGTATTTCAGTTGTACTCGTACTTCCGTAGCCGTATGGCACGTCGCCACACTGATTCGCTGATGCTGTCGGACTTGAATCAAAAATTGGCTCGCAATATTGAATGGCGTCGCTTTTCTATGGATCTCCTGCGTGAACTTCGCAACCTTGCAGAGCATGTTGATTCACCAAACAAGTTCGATGTGAATTTATGGGGTTACCACTTAACGCTGACGTGTCATGAGCCCGATGCAAAATTGCCTGATTATCAAGTGGATATTCGATGCGACGTAGAGGAAGTGCTGCGCTACTCCCGTGCTCGCACTACCAATGCTGGCAAACGCAATATGGCACCAACGCTACCAAACCCGTTGCGAAACGAATTGGTGACACGCAAACAACTTGATGAACTGTCGACCATCATTGATGGCGAATTTGAACCTATTCAGCGTAAGGCACCTTCACCGAGAGGTAATTTGGGCCGTCGAGTGAAACAGCGCAAACACTTAGTGGAGATCAATGCTGATGAGATCACCATCATCCTATCGAAATACACCTCACCAGAGGCTCTAGAACGCAGCGTATCGGCTTTATCGGCGATGACAGGGCACTCGATTGTTTCAATCAAACAAGAGTGCTCAGAGCTTATGGAGAAGCTTGATTGGTTGCGGGTTGATGGTGATGTGATTACTTACGAAGTGCTAAGTCGCGTTGTGGAGCTTTACAACTCACGACAGGAAAACAAACACCTCTCTATCGAGCGCTTGATTTCCGCGCTAGCGGTACGCAAAAAAGTATGCAAGCAAGTCTACGATGGGCATATTGATGAATCGGTGTTTAGGGTATTAGATGAGGTCTCTGTGTAACTGTTTGTCATGGCTGACAAACCTTGTTACATAGGTTTCTCAAATTGTTGGTATTTGCACACAACGCTGACAGTGTGCTGACATTATGGGCAAGGGCACTGGCTATTATTTATCCCGAATAGACAACCTTTTGTCCTTTCTAATGAAATAAGTAGATTGGCTCATATTGTTACATTCATTCTGATATATTTTTGGCGAGTTCGTTTGGACTCGCTTTTTTTTTATCAAAATTCATCAATTTGCTTCGGGATGTACCTAGCCGTAGGCCAATAGCACCAATGGAAAGCGGCGAAAAAAGTAGATCTGGATCAAGTCACTTTTTCGAAGTGGAATCTGCTAAATGTACTGCCCTCTTATGCGGATTTCAAAGTTTATAAACTCCTTTCCCATACTTCTGATGAGAATTTCCGAGCCAATCACATTCTGACTCAGTTTTTCTTAACAACAATTTTGTCGTTTGCTACAGATTAGGTGTCCAGACATGGTTCATCAGGAGGTAACAATGTCCATCAATTCAATCGACCATGACCAAATGGCATCCATCACTAACAAGTGGGATCAATCTGAGGACTTTCAAGAGGAATCTCGTCCTGCAAAACAAGCGAAATCCGCCGATGCACGACGCCGCATTGAAGCATTAAGAGAAATCAGAGAGAGCGGTCTAACGCTAGAAGAAGCGAAAGAACTAGGGCTCATCCATTAAGTTAGTATCACATTAGCTGCTACCGAGCGGTGATGGAGCAAAAGAGTAGGGTGGCCATGGCCACCCTTAGTTTTTTCCGTCACCAGTGACTGCCAGTCGCCAACCCCTTCACAAGCCTTTCATTTGAGTTTGCTATGTCAACGGTGCTATATTCTCTGCCTTGCCCACACTAACTGAATTGAGAGCCATGTCGTATAACCTTTCTTTGCTTCCCCCTGCGGAAAAAAACAAAGTGGAACTGGATAAACAAGCCTCTTATGTCGTGTGGCAAATGAAGGAAGCCAAGGCTGGACCTGAGGCGATTCGCGAGCAGCTTGAGCGAATCCAAGATGACGCTGAAAAGGCATGGTTTGAAGCGTGTGTCGACAAATACAAAAAGATGATGGGAGTGATGTAACACTCTTCGTTGCCGCATAGAATTGAATTGTGACGACGATTTGCTAAAATCCTCCGCGTTAAATTGAATTAGAGAGAACATCCCAATGGGAAGAAGTTTTGAAGTGCGCAAAGCCTCTATGGCGAAGACACAAGGCGCAAAAATTAAAGTTTATTCCAAGTACGGTAAAGAGATTTACGTTGCTGCTAAAAACGGTGGTGCCGATCCTGAAATGAACCTGTCGCTTAAGCACCTGATTGCTAAAGCAAAGAAAGATCAAGTTCCAGCGCACGTTATCGACAAAGCGCTAGACAAGGCCAGCGGTGGTGGCGGTGAAGATTACCAGCCAGCGCGTTATGAAGGTTTTGGCCCTGGCGGCGTGAGCGTGATCGTTGACTGTCTGACAGATAACGGCAACCGTACTTTCCAGGATGTTCGTCAATGCTTCGTTAAAACGGGCGCTAAGATTGGTAGCCCAGGCACCGTAGCGCACATGTTTGACCACCAAGCAGTTATCCAGTTTAAAGGCGACGATGAAGAGTCGGTACTGGAAGCACTAATGATGGCTGACGTTGATGTGACAGATATCGAGCTTGAAGACGGCGTTATCACGGTATTTGCCCCTCACACTGAATTCTTCAAAGCGAAAACAGCATTGGGCGCTGAGTACCCAGAGCTGACGCTAGACGTAGAAGAGATCACGTTCGTGCCACAAACGCACACTGCAATCGCGGGCGAGGATGCTGAGAAGTTCCAGAAGTTCCTTGATATGCTTGACGATTGTGATGATGTTCAGCAGGTATACCATAACGCTGAGCAATAATTAGGGCACTTTTCCCCTAAGTTGAGATCAAAAAGGAGTCGACGAACGTTGGCTCCTTTTTTGGATCTTAGGGAACGCTACTTTGGTCAAATTTCCCAATACCTCCCCACTACCGAGTGTGCGTCTGTTAACATTTTTATCAACTCGCGGTGCTCGATAGGCATGAATTTTCTTACTGTATGAATGGTCAGATACCTGACTAATCGTGCGGACAGCAAAACAATTACGAACATGGACAGCATAAACACTAGGATAAACGATGGCCGTGACGTGCTATTTCGTCACCATCGTAAGCCGACAATAGGTGTCATTTTGCCAATGTTAAGTGGTTTTTACATGGGCGAAATCACCAGTACACTCAGAGCCTATGGTGTCGAGAACGGGGTGAACCTAGTGTTTCTGCGTGTCGGCCACAATCGCGACTTTGATACTCCTTTTGCCTTTGATCACATTGATGGATTGATCGTGGTGCTACATGCCGCAGCCAGTGCCCTAGTGGAAAAGGCCGTGCAAAAGGGCATTCCGGTGGTTTCTGTCGCCGCTAGTTATGCACCGTTGGCCGTTGAGTCCTTGTCCAGTGATCAAGCAAGTGGCGTTAGCGCTCTGTATGACCATCTGGTGGCTCTTGGTCACGTAGATATAGGATTCTGTGGGGATCTCTCAGTCAACGACGTTAGAATGCGTTTTAAAGCGTTTCAGAAGCATGCCGAGTATCATGGAAATTCGATTACTCGACGGCAGATCCTTAACGTCAGTAATACCGCTTTGCAAGGTGGGCGTGAAGCCTATGAGCGCTATTGGCCGCAGGGCGCTCCGTGTAGTGCCGTCATTTGCGCGACGGATCACATTGCGGTAGGGCTGATGGAAAGCTTATCTGAAAACGGTATTCGTGTTCCGGAGGATGTGGCCATTGTTGGGATTGATAATATATTCATGGGCGAACGGACGCATCCTAGGCTAACGACCGTTGACCAACAATTGGAACGCTTAACGGTTGTCGCTGCAGATCGATTAATGGCTCGATTAGCGGGTGAATCGTACGCTAACGACCTTGGGTTGATTGAGCAATCCATGGTGGTGCGCGGCTCTTGTGGCGCAGAGAAGCCTAGCGATAATCCGCAGTTTACCATTCGAAACCAACTGCTCAGTCATACCGAGCGCTCGCCAGCGGAATTGCACGAAACCTTGTACTCTCAGGGGCAGTCAGGCTTTTCGTCAATCGTCAATGCGAGTTGTTTGTTTGATACGCCAGTCGCTTGGGCGATTAATGGGGTAAAGTCGGGCGGTGACCATTGTGTGGTTGGCTATGCGCATACCGATGGTCGCCAACTGCATAATGTTGAGCAAGGCATTCATTTTCCAACGGAAACGTTTCCTGTAAGCAGTTTGTATGCTCTCCCCGAGTCTTTTGTTATGACATTACTTTGTGTCACAGACAGACAAGAGCGCCATACGGAAGTCATGGCCATTGTGGAGCCCATCGATGGTCAACCCGATCTTGCCAAACTCTCGAGTTATCACAATTACCTCGATATGCTTGCCCTATTTTTGCAGCGTGACTTGCTGCTGCACAGTTCTCAAAGTCGAGCTCAGGTGTCGAGTGATCTCGCGAATCAATTGAAAGTGGTTAGCCATTCATCGAATGACGCGATCTGGGACTGGGATTTACAAACTGACAAGCTCGTTTGGAGTAGCCGCTGGAATGATATTCTCAAATTCGACAATGGTGAACCCAACACTCGAGTGCTGACCAGTCGCTCATTTTTCAACTTGGTACACAGTGACGATATCGACGACCTTGAACAAAAACTGCTTGCTCAAGTGGAACAGGATATCCCATTCAAAGTGCAATTTCGGCTGCGCCGAGCCGATGGAGCAGATGTTTGGGTTTCTTCCACTGGAAAGGTGATCCGCGATAAGTTCGGCCGTCCGGTACGATTTCTTGGGGCGATGACCGATATTACCGAGCAAAAGCACTCCGCAGACAGAATTCATCAGTTGGCTTATCACGATCCGCTGACTGGTCTTGCCAACCGCCGCATGATGACAGATCGTTTGAAAGCCCATATCGCAGAGAAAAAAGATCATCCAATAGCGTTAATGTTGATGGACTTAAACCGCTTCAAATTCGTCAATGATACTTATGGCCATGATGTTGGCGATGCTTTGTTACTGCACGTTTCCAAACAGCTTAAGGGCGTCGTCAGAAAAAACGACCTTATTGCTCGATTTGGAGGCGATGAATTTTTGCTAATGTGTGAGGTGGAAACATCGCCACAGGCGCTCGAGCTAGCTAGCCGTATACTCCGAGCGGTGGAAAAGCCATTTTGTGTCAATGGCAATGAATTCAGTACTCAAGGAAGCCTAGGTATCGCGTTTTACCCCCTTGATGCAGAGTGTGCGGATGAACTGATCAAAAAGGCCGATATTGCTATGTATTGTGCAAAGCGCTCGAAAAGCCGCAAGGCGGCGTTGTACGACATTAGTTTGGAGCAAGAGAGCCAGCAACAGCTCACGATAGAACAGAAGTTACGACGAGCCATTGCCGATGGTCAGCTTGAAGTGTGGTATCAGTCTATCGTTTCTGGTGATCAGCAAGATGTCATCGGCCTTGAGGCTCTCTCGCGTTGGCAGGATGACGATGGGCAGTTTATCTCGCCGCAACTGTTTGTCAGTGTTGCTGAAGAGTCGGGATTGATCGTTAAACTGAGTGAGTTCGTGTTGCTGCGTGTTTGTGATGATTTGGCGAATAAGCGTATTAGGGAAGGGATGAGCGTATCGATCAATGTCAGCTCTACGCTCTTATGTCGTCCACACTTTGCCATTGAGTTTGTTCAAACTATCTTGTCCCACGAATTGTCACCATCGCGGTTTACGGTTGAAATCACCGAGAGCGTTGCCTTAAGTGACTTTGAACAGTGTCTGCGAGCACTGAAGACTTTGAAAAGTGCTGGCGTTCGAATTTCTCTTGATGACTTTGGCACCGGATATTCTTCACTTTCGATGTTAAAACAGCTGCCATTGGACGAAGTAAAGATCGATCGTAGTTTCATTGGCGATCTTGGTAGTGACCTTGCACATAGCGCATTGGTCGAGTCTGTGATCACCATGTCTCATGCGTTTGGTTATGACATTGTGGCGGAGGGAGTGGAAACCGAAGCGCAATATTTGCGCCTTAAACAAATGAATTGTGACCTGTTTCAGGGCTACTGGTTTGCCAAGCCTCAACCAATGAGTGAAGCGCCAAAACCCTAGCAACGTCTGTATGAATGAAAGCATGATCAAGGAAAATTCCTTGATCATGCTTTCGTTTATGTGATCTTTTTAGGCTGACAGCACCACGCTGAAAAAGCTCTGATTTTTGGCAGTACAGTGAGGTTGAGAAACAGTGCACAGGGCCATGCAATAGTAAAGCTACTGACCCATGTCGCTGGCCATTCAGAGCTAAAGCCCATCTTATATCCAGAAATAATGCCTGACATCATAATAGCCATAGTCATTGACGACAGCAGAGCAGTCAACCAGAACTGAGTTTTGTTCATCGCGTATCTCCTATCTATTGTTGCTTGTGTTTTGATGGAAAAAGTATAAACCTAGTCATAATTAGAAAAAATACGGTGAATTAGGATCGTGGATTCCATATATGGATACATAGATGATGTGTACCTGTTTTGTAAGGTGGTTGAAGAGGGATCGGTGCTTGCGGCTGCCAACCGTCTTGGCCTTCCTCAATCGACGGTATCAAGGCGCATTTCGTCACTAGAAGAAAAACTGGCACTGAGGTTACTCGAGAAGAGGGGGCGGGAGCTTGCCCCTACCGATGTTGGCAAAATGGCGTTTGAACAGCTAAGCAGTGGAGTTGAGCAATTAGAAATAGGGCTCAACAACGTGATAGAGCAAACCGACTTAGTCGCGGGGCGCGTCCGATTGGCGGTACCACACAGTTTCTATCATGCGTTTATCGCCCCTGTCGTTGAAGAGTACTTAAAAGCCTATCCCAAGGTGCATATTGATTTGGCACTGAATCATGATCAAAGCAAACCAAAAACGGATCGAGAGCTTTTGATCACATTTGACACGTCCGATATGGACGATCTTATCGCCCGTCCACTTTTTACCGCTAAGCACGGTTTCTTTGCTAGCTCCTCGTACCTAACTGATCATGGTCCAATTGAAACATTGGAACAGCTTAAACAAGCGGATTGGTTAGCGATCGATGATGCCCAGCATATCCATATTGCCAGTGAAGAGCACGCTGTGGGCGATATTCTGTTTAAACCCAGATTAATTATCAATGACATACAGGCACTGCAAGATGCTGTTGAGCGTGGCCTTGGAGTGGCATCATTGCCACTTAGGCACGTGGCGGACAACAAGAATCTTGTTCATATACTGCCTGAATATTATCGTAGTGACCGTCAGGCCTTTTTGGTGTACAAAGGCAGACAATATCAACCTAAAGCCGTAAAAGCCCTGATAGAAGCGATTCTTGCAACCGCTCGCACAATGGACACGGCCGTGAATCCGAATCAAAACAACAAGGAGCCGACATGAAAATAAGTTTTATTGGACTGGGCGTAATGGGGTACCCAATGGCAGGGCACCTAATGAAAGCCGGATTTGAAGTGAGCGTGTTTAACCGCACTACAGAAAAGGCACAGCGCTGGGCCAATGAATTCACGGGGCACTTTGCTGAGTCGGTCGTGGAATGTGTTAAAGACGCTGATGTCGTTGCTGTATGCGTTGGTAACGATGATGATGTTCGACAGATGACTACTTCAGAGCAAGGCGCTATTGCAGCAATGAAGCCAGGTGCAATTCTTGTTGACCATACCACGACTTCGGCCACCCTAGCTGAAGAGTTGGGCGCAGCATGTGGCAGTGCTGGAGTTCGTTTTATGGACGCTCCAGTCTCCGGTGGTCAAGCGGGCGCAGAAAATGGCGTGTTGACCATTATGTGTGGTGGTGACGCCCAAACCTTCGATTCCCTTCAACCTATCTTTGATGCTTATGGCAAGTCTTCGGTGTTGATGGGGGATGTTGGTCAAGGTCAGCGCGCGAAAATGGTGAATCAAGTCTGTATTGCAGGGGTGCTTACCGGGCTTTCAGAAGGCTTACTTTTGGCTCAAAAAAGTGGTTTAGACATTCCTTCTTTGGTGGATTGCTTAAAAAATGGCGCAGCCGGTTCTTGGCAGATGGAAAATCGCGCCAAAACCATGGATAAAGACCAGTATGATTTCGGCTTTGCCATCGATTGGATGATTAAGGATTTAGGTTTCTGCTTGGATGAAGCGCAAAAGCAAGGAATTGAATTGCCACTGACGCAGCAATCCATAGAACGCTATCGCAACCTATCTGCATCAGGTGAAGGGCGCTCTGATACCTCGGTATTGTTTAAAGCAGTGCGTGCAGACGCGCAGAAATAAGCTTTACAGTGTAAATAGAGAGCGATCCGCTGTGTGAATGTGTATTAGCGTTTAATCAGTCGTTACGACAGTTGTCGCAGCGTTTTTTGCCCGTTAGCCAGCCCGACACCGTGTAGCGGTGGCGGGCAAATTTCAGGTAACACCAATCGCATATTGGTTTTAACAGTGGCCAGCGCGTAAACGCGTAATAGTGCCCTCGGCCAACAAGGCGCCATGCTTGATAGGTGACGTCTAACCCTTCCCATAGTACCCCGTTTTCGTCATAGGCATGCAATCGTTCAGAAGCAGAGTTTTTATCGAGCTCTGGGTAGCGTTCAAACGCTGCAGAGAAAATATCGACCAATTGAATCACATTGTGTGTGTCATGTTTCTTCAGAGCGGTCATCTCTTTCACACAAAGTGGGCAGTGACCATCATAAAATAGGATGAGTGTTGTCGGCATGTGACCTCAGTGATTAACTACTGGTGTTAGAATCTATGTTTAGTACTTGCTTCCAGTTGTAATCGATCTCTTCAAAGGTGGCGATACACTTATCTTTTTGCTCATCAAGATACTTTTTCTCAATTTCATCCAACAAGTTTTTGTGGCTGTCGGGATCACTACCATAAACTAAGCACAGGGTACTGAAATAGCGCTGCAAGTCGAAACTATGCTCGCCAATGTATTCGTAAAAATCATAGTAGTCGGGTCTATCTTCAGACTCAAAAGCGAACATGTCTGCAGCACTGATGGTGGCATCGGCACCTTGCTCAACGTAATTTAGCATGATGACCGCAGCGAAATTATCCACGGCATCTTCTTCTTTACCCAAAATTGGAATGCCCTGATCGGCGATGTAAGCGTGTCCGGCTTCATGAAGTAGAGTGTGAAGCAGAGTGTCGACGGCACCTTGTTGAGCCGGTTTACCAAATCGATTTTGATAGTCATTTTTGGTGAAGTAGTTGAGAGAGTCGGTGTAAAACGCGTACGGCATATGCACGGTATGATTCGATGGATCGTACAGAGGACCGTCTTCTCCGCCATATTGTACCGTGAGGTCGTGATTGAATGGGAAATAGGTTTTAGACAATTCAACCAGCAGTTCGTTAGCGCCACTTTGTTGTATCGCTTCTCGCGCAGTTTGCTCCGATGCGGACTGCGGTTTTTGATAGTTGATGGTCATTTCTGCGTTTGTTGCCTGAGCAAATGACAAGCTTGTAGCAAGAAGGATAGGAGCTGTATATTTCACGATAGTTAGCCTTATTGTTTGTATTCTTTAGTTAAATTAGTCGATCTTGCGAGATTGTGTTACCATCCTGCCTTAACCAGTGTAGTTATTCTTTTGGCCTTGGACACTTCTATGTGTTTTTAGGGTTTCAATACACCCAACGCGAGTCGTTTGGGTTGTCATTATGTCGACGCTTCCTCGGCACACAAAAAGTTATGGATATAGAAACAAGGTCGTTTGGTGATTTTGCAGAGATCGCCAGCTATCCTATTTTTACTACACTAAAATATCGAATCGATACCTCATTAAGGAAGATGAGCGATACAGCAAAAAAAGAGGTCATATGAACAACACCATCTCTGTTGGCACGTTAGAATCTTTTTTGATCGCAATCAGCGTTCTTTTTCTTGGTCACCTTATCAACAGTAAACTACCTGTACTTCGTAAGTACAACATTCCAGAGCCTATTGTTGGCGGTCTTATTGTTGCGGTGATTATTACCGTTTTGCACTTTAACAACATTGATTTAGAGTTCTCTTTACCGCTACAAAAAACTTTCATGTTGATGTTTTTTAGTACCGTAGGTTTGGCAGCAAACTACACCCAGCTCGCGAAAGGTGGTGCCAAGGTCTTTGTCTTTTTGGCCATAGCGTCGGTATACATCATTATTCAAAATGGCGTCGGTGTTGGTCTTGCGACGATGCTTGGATTAGAGCCTTTAATGGGCTTGATCGCAGGCTCCATTACCCTCTCTGGTGGTCATGGTACGGGGGCGGCCTGGTCTCAGACGTTTACTGAGACTTATGGTATAGCGAATACTCTCGAAATCGCGATGGCATCAGCGACGTTCGGTCTCATTATTGGCGGTATTATTGGTAGCCCGGTAGCCCAGCGTTTGATCGATAAGAATGATTTTGAGTCTGAATATGGCCGTGGTAATGACACCCACGAGCGCTTCCCTGAGTTGGTGACCTATAACGAATACGAACGTGATCGAGTGACCGCAAAGAAAGTGATCGAAGTGTTGTTCATTTTGCTCATTTGTGTCACCGGCGCTAAGTACTTACATGCGTGGGTAAATACCTTTGAAATAAAGTGGCTAATGATTCCAGACTTCGTTTACGCGTTATTTATTGGGGTGTTCATCACTAACATTTGTGAGGTGACAAAAAGCTACAAGGTGGACGCAGAAACCGTCGATATCCTTGGTACTGTCTCGCTCTCGCTGTTCTTGGCAATGGCACTGATGAGTCTGCAATTGTGGAATATTTTCGATTTGGCGATCCCATTCTTAGTGATTCTAGGGGTGCAGTCTCTGGTTCTTGCCATTTTCGCATATTACGTGACGTTCCGCTTTATGGGACGCAACTATGATGGTGCCGTTATTGCTGGTGGTCACTGTGGTTTTGGCTTGGGTGCGACACCGACAGCGGTAATGAATATGGGCTCTATCGTCAATCGGTTCGGTCCTTCCCCGCAAGCTTTCATGGTGGTACCGATTGTTGGAGCGTTCTTTATTGATATCGTTAACCTCATCATCCTACAAGGGTTTATAACCGTCATCGGTTAGCCTCAACCAAAGTTGTATAAAGTCTCGCAATCGCGAGACTTTTTTATTTCTCTCCATCTATCTCACTCAACGAAAGCCACTTTTTAATGAGCTGGTTTTTATTGTATCCACCGCCTAATGCTTTGCCCTCAAACATTACGTCTAGTTCAATGATCAAGGTCTGAGTGGCTGCGCGAATTCTCAATCAATATGTGTGCTAGTGCACTTTTTAGGTTGGGAAATGAGTCCAACAACTAGGATCCTAACTTTTCCTTTACTTTCATTAACTAATACGAAAATAGAGGAAACCATACAAACAAAGCGAATTCTCGAATATGAGAGACGCAATTTCTTTTTTGAGACAGATGATTAATTAGCTTGCCAAAACATACTCAATATTCGAGTTGTCTGATATTACCTTTATACGATGAATAAAAATTAAGCTTTATTGGAACGCAGGGTTAACGAGTGGGTTAGGTAAAATTACAGAGCTATCCGGTCGTCACAGGGTGACTCAAGGAGTCGAACATGAGTGGTTTTTCTTTATTTGGTGCAGCGCAAATCTCGGGTACGTTAGTGGTGGATGCTCAGGGAAGGTTGACAGTTCTTCCCGAGGGATTAGACCCTCGTCCAGGAGATGTCGTAATAGACATTTTAGAGGATGCAGAGGTTGGTGAGGATGTGAACGTCGTTGTTGTTCAAGGCGATGGCTCAGCGAGAACGCTAGAAATCACGGCTTTGGATGCAGACGCAATTATCGCACAAATCGAATCTGGACAAGACCCGACTGATGTAGAAGGTCAAGAGACTGCAGCAGGCGAAGAAAATGGCTCAAGCCCGACTACCACAGGAGTCATTGAGCGGGATGGCACACAGGTTATCGCCTCCACACAATTCGATACAACAGGTTTAGAAGCGCAAGGTTTGTCGGCAACACAATCTTTAACTTTGCTTCAGTTCGCTCGTCAACCCGAGCAGATAGCTGAAGAAGTCATTCCGGCCACTTTAAGTATTACCGGTGGAGACCAAGTTAATGAGGGGGAAAGTGCTGAGTTTGTTGTTCGATTATCTGCTGAATCAGAAACTGACATAACTCTTGGGCTGAGCTTAATAACTGGTCAAGACAGCTATACAGCTGAAGCCGATGATTTGGAATCCATCAGTGCATTCTATGTAGACAGTGATGGTGAAACTCAGGCTGTAAGCATCAATGATGGGCAAGTTAATCTACCAGCTGGAGTGACAGAGCTTACTGTTAGTGTTCAGACTAAACAAGACGCTGTATTTGAAGGACGAGAGAATTTTGGCCTTCGAGTATCGGATGTAGACGGAGTTACATTACAAGATGGCAGCGGCACATTCGATGAGGAGGGAACCCTGTTTGTTGTAGGTGATGCGGAGATTATTGATGACGGTTCGGGGCCTGGGCCAGATCCGGACGATGATCGCCCAGAGCTCTTTATTACTCAAGCGGTGTCAGTAGACGAAGGCACGAGCGCCGTGTTCACCGTGAGTCTATCGAAAGCGACCGAAGATGATGTCGTCTTGAACCTTGCCACCGCGACCGACGGCAGTTACACCGCTGAGTCGGGAGATATCGGTGCGATGACCGCGAGTTATAACGATGGCGAGTCTGACGTGCCTCTTACCATCACCGATGGCAACGTGACCCTACCCGCAGGCGTCACCGAATTTACCGTGACTGTTGCGACCACGCCGGACGAAGTGTTTGAAGGCCCTGAGACCTTCGGCGTGACGGTGACGGACAATAACAGCGTGACCACCAATGGCTCCGCTACTGGTGTGGGCACCATCCTCGATGATGGTTCGGGCCCAGGACCCGATCCAGACGATGACCGTCCAGAGCTTTCCATTACCCCCGCAGTGTCAGTAGACGAAGGCACGGGCGCGGTGTTCACCGTGAATCTATCGAAAGCGACCGAAGATGATGTTGTCTTGAATCTTGCCACTGCGACGGATGGCAGTTATACCGCTGAGTCGGGAGACATTGGGGATCTTACTGCGAGTTATAACGATGGTGAGTCTGATATACCGCTCACCATCATCGATGGCAACGTGACCCTCCCAGCGGGCGTCACCGAGTTTACCGTGACTGTTGCAACCACGCCGGACGAAGTGTTTGAAGGCCCTGAAACCTTCGGCGTGACCGTGACGGACAACAACAGTGTCACCACCAATGGCTCCGCTACTGGTGTGGGCACCATCCTCGATGATGGTTCGGGCCCAGGACCCGATCCAGACGATGACCGTCCAGAGCTCTCCATTACCCCAGCGGTGTCAGTGAACGAAGGCACGGGCGCGGTGTTCACCGTGAATCTATCGAAAGCGACCGAAGCGGATGTGGTGTTGAACCTTGCCACCGCGACCGATGGCAGTTACACCGCAGAGTCGGGAGACATCGGGGATCTTACGGCGAGTTACAACGATGGCGAGTCTGACGTACCTCTTACTATCACCGATGGCAACGTGACCCTGCCAGCGGGCGTCACCGAGTTTACCGTCACCGTGGCGACCACGCCGGACGAGGTATTTGAAGGCCCTGAAACGTTTGGCGTGACCGTGACGGACAACAACAGCGTGACCACCAACGGCTCTGCTACCGGTGTGGGCACCATTCTCGATGATGGTTCGGGTCCAGGGCCAGATCCAGACGATGATCGTCCAGAGCTTTCCATTACCCCCGCAGTGTCAGTAGACGAAGGCACGGGCGCGGTGTTCACCGTGAATCTATCGAAAGCGACCGAAGCGGATGTTGTCTTGAATCTTGCCACTGCGACGGATGGCAGTTATACCGCTGAGTCGGGAGATATCGGTGCGATGACCGCCACGTATAACGATGGCGAGTCTGACGTGCCTCTTACTATCACCGATGGCAACGTGACCCTACCCGCAGGCGTCACCGAATTTACCGTCACCGTCGCGACCACGCCGGATGAGGTGTTTGAAGGCCCTGAGACCTTCGGTGTGACGGTGACGGACAACAACAGCGTGACCACCAACAGCTCTGCCACCGGTGTGGGCACCATCCTCGACGATGGTTCGGGTCCAGGACCAGATCCAGATAATGATCGCCCAGAGCTCTCCATTACCCCAGCAGTGTCAGTGAACGAAGGCACGGGTGCTGTTTTCACCGTGAATCTATCGAAAGCGACCGAAGATGATGTCGTCTTGAACCTTGCCACCGCGACCGACGGCAGTTACACCGCTGAGTCGGGAGATATCGGTGCGATGACCGCGAGTTATAACGATGGCGAGTCTGACGTGCCTCTTACCATTACCGATGGCAACGTAACTCTGCCTGCGGGTGTGACCGAGTTTACCGTCACCGTGGCGACCACGCCGGATGAGGTGTTTGAAGGCCCTGAAACCTTCGGCGTGACCGTGACGGACAATAACAGCGTGACCACCAATGGCTCCGCTACTGGTGTGGGCACCATCCTCGATGATGGTTCGGGCCCAGGACCAGATCCGGACGATGATCGCCCAGAGCTTTCCATGACCCCAGCGGTGTCTGTGAACGAAGGCACGGGCGCTGTGTTCACTGTGAATTTATCGAAAGCGACCGAAGCGGATGTCGTGTTGAATCTTGCCACCGCGACCGATGGCAGTTACACCGCAGAGTCGGGAGACATAGGGGATCTTACCGCGAGTTACAACGATGGTGAGTCCGACATACCGCTCACTATTACCGATGGCAACGTGACGCTGCCTGCTGGCATAACTGAGTTTACCGTTACCGTCGTGACCACGCCGGATGAGGTGTTTGAAGGCCCTGAAACCTTTGGTGTGACCGTGACGGACAACAACAGCGTGACCACCAACGGCTCTGCTACCGGTGTGGGCACCATCCTCGATGATGGTTCGGGCCCAGGACCCGATCCGGACGATGATCGCCCAGAGCTTTCCATTACCCCTGAGGTGTCAGTAGACGAAGGCACAGGCGCCGTGTTCACCGTGAATCTATCGAAAGCGACCGAAGCGGATGTCGTCTTGAATCTTGCCACCGCGACCGATGGCAGTTACACCGCTGAGTCGGGAGATATCGGTGCGATGACCGCGAGTTATAACGATGGCGAGTCTGACGTGCCTCTCACCATCATCGATGGCAACGTGACCCTGCCAGCGGGCGTCACCGAGTTTACCGTGACTGTTGCAACCACGCCGGACGAAGTGTTTGAAGGTCCAGAGACTTTTGGCGTGACGGTGACGGACAACATCAGCGTGACCACCAACGGCTCTGCTACCGGTGTGGGCACCATTCTTGATGATGGTTCGGGTCCGGGGCCAGATCCAGATGATGACCGTCCAGAGCTTTCCATTACCCCAGCGGTGTCTGTGAACGAAGGCACGGGTGCTGTGTTCACCGTGAATCTATCGAAAGCGACCGAAGCGGATGTCGTCTTGAATCTTGTCACTGCGACGGATGGCAGTTACACCGCTGAGTCGGGAGATATCGGTGCGATGACCGCGAGTTATAACGATGGCGAGTCTGACGTGCCTCTCACCATCATCGATGGCAACGTGACCCTCCCAGCGGGCGTCACCGAGTTTACCGTGACTGTTGCAACCACGCCGGACGAAGTGTTTGAAGGCCCTGAAACCTTCGGCGTGACGGTGACGGACAATAACAGCGTGACCACCAATGGCTCCGCTACTGGTGTGGGCACCATCCTCGATGATGGTTCGGGCCCAGGACCCGATCCAGACGATGATCGCCCAGAGCTCTCCATTACCCCAGCGGTGTCTGTGAACGAAGGCACGGGCGCTGTGTTCACCGTGAATCTATCGAAAGCGACCGAAGCGGATGTGGTGTTGAATCTTGCCACCGCGACCGATGGCAGTTACACCGCTGAGTCGGGAGATATCGGTGCGATGACCGCGAGTTATAACGATGGCGAGTCTGACGTGCCTCTCACCATCATCGATGGCAACGTGACCCTCCCAGCGGGTGTGACCGAGTTTACCGTGACTGTTGCAACCACGCCGGACGAAGTGTTTGAAGGCCCTGAAACCTTCGGCGTGACGGTGACGGACAACAACAGCGTGACCACCAACAGCTCTGCCACCGGTGTGGGCACCATCCTCGACGATGGTTCGGGTCCAGGACCAGATCCAGATAATGATCGCCCAGAGCTCTCCATTACCCCAGCAGTGTCAGTGAACGAAGGCACGGGTGCTGTTTTCACCGTGAATCTATCGAAAGCGACCGAAGATGATGTCGTCTTGAACCTTGCCACCGCGACCGACGGCAGTTACACCGCTGAGTCGGGAGATATCGGTGCGATGACCGCGAGTTACAACGATGGTGAGTCTGACGTGCCTCTTACCATCACCGATGGCAACGTAACTCTGCCTGCGGGTGTGACCGAGTTTACCGTCACCGTGGCGACCACGCTGGATGAGGTGTTTGAAGGCCCTGAAACCTTCGGTGTGACGGTGACGGACAATAACAGCGTGACCACCAATGGCTCCGCTACTGGTGTGGGCACCATCCTCGATGATGGTTCGGGCCCAGGACCCGATCCAGACGATGACCGTCCAGAGCTCTCCATTACCCCAGCGGTGTCAGTAGACGAGGGCACAGGCGCTGTGTTCACCGTGAATCTATCGAAAGCGACCGAAGCCGATGTCGTGTTGAACCTTGCCACCGCGACCGACGGCAGTTACACCGCTGAGTCGGGAGACATAGGGGATCTTACGGCGAGTTACAACGATGGTGAGTCTGATATACCGCTCACCATCATCGATGGCAACGTGACCCTACCCGCAGGCGTCACCGAATTTACCGTCACCGTGGCGACCACGCCGGACGAGGTATTTGAAGGCCCTGAAACCTTCGGCGTGACGGTGACGGACAACAACAGCGTGACCACCAATGGCTCCGCTACTGGTGTGGGCACCATCCTCGATGATGGTTCGGGCCCAGGACCCGATCCAGACGATGACCGTCCAGAGCTCTCCATTACCCCAGCGGTGTCAGTGAACGAAGGCACGGGCGCGGTGTTCACCGTGAATCTATCGAAAGCGACCGAAGCGGATGTGGTGTTGAACCTTGCCACCGCGACCGATGGCAGTTACACCGCTGAGTCGGGAGACATCGGGGATCTTACGGCGAGTTACAACGATGGCGAGTCTGACGTACCTCTTACTATCACCGATGGCAACGTGACCCTGCCAGCGGGCGTCACCGAGTTTACCGTCACCGTGGCGACCACGCCGGACGAGGTATTTGAAGGCCCTGAAACGTTTGGCGTGACCGTGACGGACAACAACAGCGTGACCACCAACGGCTCTGCTACCGGTGTGGGCACCATTCTCGATGATGGTTCGGGTCCAGGGCCAGATCCAGACGATGATCGTCCAG
Organism: Vibrio sp. 10N; assembly: GCF_036245475.1. NCBI lineage: Bacteria > Pseudomonadati > Pseudomonadota > Gammaproteobacteria > Vibrionales > Vibrionaceae > Vibrio > Vibrio sp. 10N. Next base: position 1,570,943 of record NZ_BTPM01000002.1, read on the forward strand.
AGCTTTCCATTACCCCAGCGGTGTCAGTGAACGAAGGCACGGGTGCCGTGTTCACCGTGAATCTATCGAAAGCGACCGAAGCGGATGTGGTGTTGAACCTTGCCACCGCGACCGATGGCAGTTACACCGCTGAGTCGGGAGATATCGGTGCGATGACCGCGAGTTATAACGATGGCGAGTCTGACGTGCCTCTCACCATCATCGATGGCAACGTGACCCTCCCAGCGGGTGTGACCGAGTTTACCGTGACTGTTGCAACCACGCCGGACGAAGTGTTTGAAGGCCCTGAAACCTTCGGCGTGACGGTGACGGACAACAACAGCGTGACCACCAACAGCTCTGCCACCGGTGTGGGCACCATCCTCGACGATGGTTCGGGTCCAGGACCAGATCCAGATAATGATCGCCCAGAGCTCTCCATTACCCCAGCAGTGTCAGTGAACGAAGGCACGGGTGCTGTTTTCACCGTGAATCTATCGAAAGCGACCGAAGATGATGTCGTCTTGAACCTTGCCACCGCGACCGACGGCAGTTACACCGCTGAGTCGGGAGATATCGGTGCGATGACCGCGAGTTACAACGATGGTGAGTCTGACGTGCCTCTTACCATCACCGATGGCAACGTAACTCTGCCTGCGGGTGTGACCGAGTTTACCGTCACCGTGGCGACCACGCTGGATGAGGTGTTTGAAGGCCCTGAAACCTTCGGTGTGACGGTGACGGACAATAACAGCGTGACCACCAATGGCTCCGCTACTGGTGTGGGCACCATCCTCGACGATGGTTCGGGTCCAGGACCAGATCCAGATAATGATCGCCCAGAGCTCTCCATTACCCCAGCAGTGTCAGTGAACGAAGGCACGGGTGCTGTTTTCACCGTGAATCTATCGAAAGCGACCGAAGATGATGTCGTCTTGAACCTTGCCACCGCGACCGACGGCAGTTACACCGCTGAGTCGGGAGATATCGGTGCGATGACCGCGAGTTACAACGATGGTGAGTCTGACGTGCCTCTTACCATCACCGATGGCAACGTAACTCTGCCTGCGGGTGTGACCGAGTTTACCGTCACCGTGGCGACCACGCTGGATGAGGTGTTTGAAGGCCCTGAAACCTTCGGTGTGACGGTGACGGACAATAACAGCGTGACCACCAATGGCTCCGCTACTGGTGTGGGCACCATCCTCGATGATGGTTCGGGCCCAGGACCCGATCCAGACGATGACCGTCCAGAGCTCTCCATTACCCCAGCGGTGTCAGTAGACGAGGGCACAGGCGCTGTGTTCACCGTGAATCTATCGAAAGCGACCGAAGCCGATGTCGTGTTGAACCTTGCCACCGCGACCGACGGCAGTTACACCGCTGAGTCGGGAGACATAGGGGATCTTACGGCGAGTTACAACGATGGTGAGTCTGATATACCGCTCACCATCATCGATGGCAACGTGACCCTACCCGCAGGCGTCACCGAATTTACCGTCACCGTGGCGACCACGCCGGACGAGGTATTTGAAGGCCCTGAAACCTTCGGCGTGACGGTGACGGACAACAACAGCGTGACCACCAATGGCTCCGCTACTGGTGTGGGCACCATCCTCGATGATGGTTCGGGCCCAGGACCCGATCCAGACGATGACCGTCCAGAGCTCTCCATTACCCCAGCGGTGTCAGTGAACGAAGGCACGGGCGCGGTGTTCACCGTGAATCTATCGAAAGCGACCGAAGCGGATGTGGTGTTGAACCTTGCCACCGCGACCGATGGCAGTTACACCGCTGAGTCGGGAGACATCGGGGATCTTACGGCGAGTTACAACGATGGCGAGTCTGACGTACCTCTTACTATCACCGATGGCAACGTGACCCTGCCAGCGGGCGTCACCGAGTTTACCGTCACCGTGGCGACCACGCCGGACGAGGTATTTGAAGGCCCTGAAACGTTTGGCGTGACCGTGACGGACAACAACAGCGTGACCACCAACGGCTCTGCTACCGGTGTGGGCACCATTCTCGATGATGGTTCGGGTCCAGGGCCAGATCCAGACGATGATCGTCCAGAGCTTTCCATTACCCCAGCGGTGTCAGTGAACGAAGGCACGGGTGCCGTGTTCACCGTGAATCTATCGAAAGCGACCGAAGATGATGTTGTCTTGAATCTTGCCACTGCGACGGATGGCAGTTATACCGCTGAGTCGGGAGATATTGGGGATCTTATTGCGAGTTATAACGATGGCGAGTCTGATATACCGCTCACCATCATCGATGGCAACGTGACCCTACCCACAGGCGTCACCGAATTTACCGTGACTGTTGCGACCACGCCGGACGAAGTGTTTGAAGGCCCTGAGACCTTCGGTGTGACGGTGACGGACAATAACAGCGTGACCACCAATGGCTCTGCCACCGGAGTGGGTACTATCCTCGATGATGGTTCGGGCCCAGGACCCGATCCGGACGATGACCGTCCAGAGCTTTCCATTACCCCCGCAGTGTCAGTAGACGAAGGCACGGGCGCGGTGTTCACCGTGAATCTATCGAAAGCGACCGAAGATGATGTTGTCTTGAATCTTGCCACTGCGACGGATGGCAGTTATACCGCTGAGTCGGGAGATATTGGGGATCTTATTGCGAGTTATAACGATGGCGAGTCTGATATACCGCTCACCATCATCGATGGCAACGTGACCCTACCCACAGGCGTCACCGAATTTACCGTGACTGTTGCGACCACGCCGGACGAAGTGTTTGAAGGCCCTGAAACCTTCGGCGTGACGGTGACGGACAATAACAGCGTGACCACCAATGGCTCCGCTACTGGTGTGGGCACCATCCTCGATGATGGTTCGGGCCCAGGACCCGATCCGGACGATGATCGCCCAGAGCTTTCCATTACCCCTGAGGTGTCAGTAGACGAAGGCACGGGCGCGGTGTTCACCGTGAATCTATCGAAAGCGACCGAAGATGATGTGGTGTTGAATCTTGCCACCGCGACCGACGGCAGTTACACCGCTGAGTCGGGAGATATTGGGGATCTTACGGCGAGTTACAACGATGGTGAGTCTGACGTGCCTCTTACCATCACCGATGGCAACGTAACTCTGCCTGCGGGTGTGACCGAGTTTACCGTCACCGTGGCGACCACGCCGGATGAGGTGTTTGAAGGCCCTGAAACCTTCGGTGTGACGGTGACGGACAATAACAGCGTGACCACCAATGGCTCCGCTACTGGTGTGGGCACCATCCTCGATGATGGTTCGGGCCCAGGACCCGATCCAGACGATGACCGTCCAGAGCTCTCCATTACCCCAGCGGTGTCAGTAGACGAGGGCACAGGCGCTGTGTTCACCGTGAATCTATCGAAAGCGACCGAAGCGGATGTCGTCTTGAATCTTGCCACCGCGACCGATGGCAGTTACACCGCAGAGTCGGGAGACATCGGGAATCTTACCGCGAGTTACAACGATGGCGAGTCTGACATACCGCTCACCATTACCGATGGCAACGTAACCCTGCCTGCTGGTGTGACCGAGTTTACCGTCACCGTGGCGACCACGCCGGATGAGGTGTTTGAAGGCCCTGAGACCTTTGGCGTGACGGTGACGGACAACAACAGCGTGACCACCAATGGCTCCGCTACTGGTGTGGGCACCATCCTCGACGATGGTACCGGACCTGGTCCAGATCCAGACGATGACCGTCCAACGCTCTCAATCACTCCTGCAGTGTCTGTCAATGAGGGGACTGCGGCCATGTTCACCGTGGGGCTATCTAAGCAGACGGAAGCTAATGTTGTGTTGAATCTCGCAGCGGTGACTGGCGGTGACTACAGTACCGAGGCAGGAGATATAGGAGCTCTTACCGCGAGTTATAACGATGGTCAGTCTGATATACCACTGACCATTAACGACGGTAATGTGACTCTACCCGCTGGTGTGACCGAGTTTAAGATCACAGTACCAACGATTGTAGATGGTGTATATGAATCTCCAGAGACCTTTGGCGTAGTGGTGACCGACAATAACAACGTCACCACTAATGGCTCTGCGACTGGTGTTGGTACAATTACCGACATTAACACGCCACCAGAAGTGACCGATTTTGAGCTATATGCCAGTGATGACAACATTCCATTAGACTTCTCCGATTTTATTACTGACCTCGAAGATGACCAAGACCCAGATAAAGTCACCATGATCAAAATCGAGAAGGAACCAGCTTTTGGCCAGCTCTATTTTATCAGTGGTGCAGGTATTCGATTCGACCTGGATGAAGGGGATATGATCGAGGAGACCTTTGATATCTATTACGATGTCGACGTTGCTTTTGATGCCACTATTGATGGCTTTACCGGAGACCTTAGTGAGCTCGAGGAGCAAGGGATAATTTTAACTGGTGGTACCTACGCGGATGATGCACCACATGATAATTTAACAGAGGAGATGATCGGTTTCGATGGTTCTGGTGTCTTGAAGCAACGTGGCTACTATACTGAGCGCGCTGATGAAAGTGGTAGCGGTAAAGAGACAGAGTCACTCGCTAAAGAATACATGTCGGTTAAGTTCCAAAGTGGTTTGGTGACCAGTTTAGCTATCGGAATAGGTGCGATGACAGGGGCGTTCAACAACGGCGATGCTCAAGTTTTTGTGTATCTATACGCCGACGGTGTACTCGTTGATCCCGATCCGATTGTGATTGATGGACCCGATGACAACTCCTCGAAGCAGGCGGTCATCAATGTCGATTCTGATGTCCCTTTCGATGAGTTCCGAATTATCGCTGTCGATGACGATCAAAATGCAGGTTTCGTGCTCCAAAGCATCGAAATCATAGAAGCTCAAGTAGAAGATCAGTTTATGTACAGTGCTGTAGATTCCGAAGGTCTTGCCAGTACTGAAACGGCGACGGTTGATGTGAACATCCTATCTAAAGGTAACTTAGATCTGGCAGACGATTTAGACTTTGCTGTGCAAGGTGGCAGTGGTGTTACTGTGATTCACGGAACTGACGGCAATGACCTTCTCATTGGCGGGCTAGGTGACGATGTGATGACTGGTGGCTTGGGCAACGATACCTTCAAATGGGCGGAATCTGATCTTGACGGTGGTTACGACATCATCAAAGACTTCTCGCAAGAAAATGGTAATGATGACGTTATTGACCTTTCAGATTTGTTTGATGACGACGATAGCTTAGCAGACCTACTAGCTTCTGAGGTGATCCATACCGAAGAGTTAGATGGCAATACCGTAATCAGCATTGATAAGGGTAATGAAAAATCGGTGAGCATTGAGCTTGAGGGGGTAGTAGGTGTAGACCTTAGTACCATTCTCATCATCAACGATCCGTAATTTGTGCGAGCGAACGAAAAAGGGAAGTCTAATCGACTTCCCTTTTTGTTACCGGAGTTCTATTTAGCTGGATTCAAATGAGTAAGATTTTAAGTGTCGTCAAATGGCAGTTTTTTGTGAAGGTGATTGGTTGCTATGTGCTCACACATTGAGACACCAACATCACTGAAAGAGAGTATTACATGTTTAAGAAAACACTGATTGCTGCTTCACTTGCGTTGACGACAGCTTCTGCTTTTGCTGCTATGGCACCGACACAAGCTTCTGAACCAACCATAATCGAAGCGCCGCAAGTGGTTGTATTTAAGAACGTCAATATTTTCAACGGAACCGAAAATAAGCTGTACAACAACCACTCTGTCGTTGTTACTGGCAATAAAATTACAGCAATCACCCAAGGCAATGCCGATGTACCAGCTGATGCCAAAGTGATTGACGGTGAAGGTCGAACCTTGATGCCTGCATTAGTAGAAGCGCACATGCATCTAGCGCTACCAAAAGGTCTGCTTGGTACCAACGATATGCGTTGGTCAGAGATCGCCGTACATGCTAAAGGGTTCGGTGAGATGTACCTTGATCTTGGCTTTGGTACCATTCGAGATGTTGGTGGTGCGGACGGTGTTTGGACTGAGCTAGAGAAAAAAGGTGATATCGACTTCCCGCGAACTTATGTTTCAGGTGCGCCTATTGCGCCAATCGGTGGACACTCAGATGTCGGCTTACAGTCACGCCGACTGACGGATTCTCCACAGAACCTAGAAATCCTAGGCATTATGTCAACGCCGGCTGGCGTGGCAGAGATCCATGAGCAAGCGCGCCATAACTACCGTCAAGGTGGTCAGTTTACTAAGGTGTTCCAGTCGGGTGGCGTATCGTCAAAATTTGACCCATGGCAATACCAGTCACTACTGGATGAAGAGCTCAAGGCTGCGGTAGATATTGCTGAATCGTACGGCTCCTATGTGGCGACTCACGCATACTCAGACAAGGCATTGCACCAAGCGTTGGATACTGGTGTGAAGTCCATTGAACACGGCTTTATGTTCAATGAAAGCCACCACAAGAAGTTTAAAGAAAACGGCGCTTTCTTGGTGACGAACCTCACCGCGTTCTCACCGGAGCTAGCGAAGGTGCCCGTAGTACAAGACCCAAGCATTCAGAAGAAGCTAGCGTCGGCGCAAGCGGCTTTCGACAGCTACATTGAAAACGTACAGAAGCTAGACCCAGACTACCGAGCGTTCAATACGGATTGTGTGGGCTATGCGGATATGTGTGCCAAGCAGATCTCCCATGAGATTTACCTAAATGCGAAGTTCTTCGGCAACTTCTCGGCGCTTCGAGCAATGACATCAACCGGTGGCCGAATTTCAGCGGAGCTGATGGAGGATTGGATCAACCCATACTCAGACGGCAAAATTGGTGTGATTGAGGTGGGAGCGTATGCCGACATTCTACTGATTGATGGTAACCCACTTGAAGACATCACGCTTATTGGTGGTCGAGAAACTTGGCTGACCAATGATGCTAAGCCAGATGGCTCTCATCTGACAGAAATGGATCTCATCATGAAAGACGGTAAGATTTTCAAAAATACCCTCTAAAACAAAGCGCCTGACTATCAGTCAGGCGCTTTGTTTTATTGCTGCTGTCACGCTTTCGCCATTGAAACGGTTTGACCAAACTCGACTGATTGACGACACTTTAGGTATCCATTCCTAACCTCTTCATTTTATGAAACAAACTCAAGAGATGGACTTCTCACTCGTTTCCAAACAAAGCGTCGAGTTCTTTGCCAGTATGCTGGGTGAGATTGATGGTGACACGTACGCCCTGCTCCGAAGGGCAACCATTCCCAGCGATATCCATACCAGCACCGATTATGAATACTTGCCTGAATCTAGCCTGAAGAACTTCTTTGAGGTGTTGGCTCAGCACATGAATGAAGAGCGGGCCGGGTGGCTATTTTTAAGAACTTGCCGGGAGCACTATGTTCCCGAGCTAATGACATCGATGCCCAAACAACAGACCTTGAGAGGCACACTTGAGACTTTTGCTAGTGAGCTTCAATCACGCTCAACAGGAGTGAGGGTGTATTTACAACAATCGGCAAACACTTGGTGGCTGGTGCGTGATAAAGCCGGTGTCAATGAGCCATGGTTTAAGTACGCAGAAATGTTTTCTGTCATTTGCATGGCTGAGGTGCTAAGAGTGCTGACGAATCATCAGTGGAGTCCTATACGTATTGGTATTCAAAGCAAAAATATTGAAGACTTTTCTCGTTTGCCATCCCTAGAGCATGCAGAGTTTTATGTTGAGCGCCCAGTCACTGCGTTAGAAATCCCCTTCTCATTACTCGATTTGCCCGTAAAGGCAACGTTGCCAAAAAACAGTAATTTTGCACCCGTGGCTCAGCCTCTGAGCTTTAAAGCGCAATTTACGTTAGCTATCACGCCTTACCTTTCTATGGGAAAGCTACCGATCAAGCTCGCTGCGGAGATTTTGCGCCTCAATGTTAGGACCTTGCAACGCCGATTGAGTGCAGAGAACATCATCTACAAATCTTTTATCGAGCAACTTGTTTTCGAAGATGTGAAAACGAGGCTTAGTGAGACGGATGAGTCTATCACTCAACTTGCCAATCGTTTTGGTTATTCCGATTCTGCGCACTTCACCCGCTCCTTTAAACGCGTTGCTGGTGTTACTCCTTCGGCTTATCGCTCTAAATATCAAAAATAGGCGCCATCCACTCCGTCACCCGATGTCATCAAATGGCAATTAATGAGTGTTCAGCCTATTAAAATAGATGACCCAGTATTCACCTACAAGAGCGTTATCTATGTCCCTAAAGACTCCTTTACTAAGCCCACTTTTATTCGGTCTATTTTTTGCCGTGTCGGCGAATGCGACTAATTTTGAAGGCCCAGATTCGGTTGAGAATACGATTGCTCAGCAAACGGAACAAAAGAAGGATTGGCGCAATCAGTTAGCGGATAAGGGAGTTACTTTTGGTGCAGACTATTTTGCTCTAGGACTAACGTCGCCCAATGGTGTCGATGGCTCTAACGTGAGTGCAGCGTCAGGTGTAGCTAGGTTTTATGGTTCGTGGAACCTACTGGGTCAAGGTACAAACAATGTGGGTAGCTTAGTGTGGAAGGCTGAGCACAGACACAGTTACACCTATACCGACCCAAAGAGTTTCGCATGGCTTGGTCAAGATCAAGTTGGTTACGCGGGTATGATTGCACCTGCATTCAGTGACCAAGGTTTTCGCGTCACGGATCTAAACTGGAAGCAAAAAATCAGCGATGGCCGTGGCTCTATTATTGTTGGCTGGCAAGACGTGACCAACTACGTGGATGTTTATGCCCTAGCAAGTCCTTGGTCTGGCTTCACCAACCTCGCTTTTTCTACTGGGGCAGGCGCGATGGGCTTACCCGATGATGGTGTGTTGGCGATATCGGCCGGTCATATGCTGGGTGACAATTTTTACATTATCGGAGGTATTGCTGATGCAAAAGGAAAATCAGAGGACATTTTTGATGGTTTCGATACCGCATTTGGCAGTGACGCAGCTTACTTTAAAACCTTAGAATTTGGTTGGACCGCTTCTCAAGAGCAAATTTATACGGATAACTTGCATCTGACCTTTTGGCACATGGATGCGGGCTCTCGTCATAGCTTGTCGTCGACAGTACTGGAAGATGGTACGGTCATCGGTGGCGAATCAGGGCAGGGTGTGAACTTCTCTTGGAGCCGATTTGTCACTCCGCAAATTATGCCATTTGTTCGTGGTGGTATTTCTGAAGGGGATGTTGCCTTGTATGACCGCTCGCTATCAGTCGGTGTGGGTTATTTTGGTTTAGGTCAGCCGACCAATAATTTGGGATTTGCCATCAACTGGTCTCAAACCAATGAAGACACACTGCAAACGTTTTTAAACGCAGGGGAAAGACAGGTTGCAGCGGAGCTTTACTACAACATGCAGTGGGGCGATCACGTTCAAATTACGCCTGATGTTCAGTACATTAAAGACCCAGCGTTTTCGAGCGAAAGTCATGCCTGGGTGTTTGGTATACGTGCCCGTATCTTTATCTAGTCGTTAGAATAGAAAAATCCCGCTGACTAGAGCGGGATTTTTTAAGTGGGTTTAGCTTGCGGCTCTGACTTTGCCTTCTCTCAAATCATTAAGAACCCTAGCTTTAGGGCCGTCAGCAATGATGGTCCCTTTCTCCATCACAATAACTCGATCCACGACTTCCAACATGGAAGTTTTATGAGTGATTAGAATCAACGTTTCCGACTCTTTAAGTTGTTTGAGCTGAGTCTTTATATGCAGCTCTGAGCGGTTATCCATTGAACTGGTGGGCTCATCCATGATCAAGATAGGAGGGCGAGCTAAGAATGCTCGGGCAATCGCTACAGCCTGTCTTTGACCGCCGGAGAGTAGCAAGCCACCTTCACCAACCTGCCTTTCAAGGCCGGCAGGGTCTTGCTGCGTAAATACCGTCACCCCAGCTCGGTTCGCCGCATCCATGACATCGCGATCATCGACCAATGGTCTTCCTAGGGTAATGTTGTCACGAATTGAACCGTAGAAGAGGGTGCAATCTTGCGGCACACAGCCAATATTGCGTCTCACGTCCACGTGGTGAAGCTGAGCTATGTCGGTTTCATCAATCCTGACATGACCCTCGGTGGGTTGGTAAAGCCCCATGATGAGCCGCTCAAGCGTGGTTTTCCCTGAGCCTATACGACCGATGATGGCCACTTTCTCACCCGGCTCAATTGATAGGCTTAAATCCCGAATTGACGCCATGGGTGAATCTGGGTAGTGGAAAGTAACTCGATCCAGTTCGATTTTGCCGTGAATGATAGGGCGGTGAATGTAGCGCTTACCTTCCTCTTGCTCGTTGGGCATCGCCATGACCTGCTCGATAATGGTCATTGACGATTTCGCTTGGTTGTAGCGTGTTGATAGCAATGAAAGCTGCACTAATGGGCCAATCGCACGGCTGCTCAACATGGTAGCGGCAATTAGCCCCCCCATGGTTAGCTCACCTTCCGCTATTAAGTAAACGCCGAGGATGATCATACCGATGTTGGAAGATTGCTGTACAAAGCCAGCGGTATTTTGAATCCCATCGGTAATGCGCTTGCTTTTGATGTTCCAGTTCGCCATATGCGCAACCGCTTCTTCCCAGCGGTATTGATACTGGCTCTGCGCACCGAATATCTTCACAGTTTCAAGCCCTGCTAAGCTCTCGATTAAGTTAGCGTATTTTTGCGAAGCAAGACGCGACCCCTCTTCAATGGTTTTGCGCAGTGGTCCTTGGATGAGTAGCGAATAAAGAATGAGTATCACAACACCGACAATAGGGATGATCACCAAGTTGCCTGCCATCAGCCAAATAATGACCAAAAACAGCAGCGCAAAAGGCAGGTCAATCAGGGATGCTATGGTTGCTGAGGTGAAAAACTCACGAATGGATTCAAACTCTTGCAAGTGACGCGCAAACGCACCGACCGAAGGCGGACGCGATTCCATTCGAATGCCCATCACCTTGCTAAACAGTTTAGATGAGATAAGGATGTCGGATTTTTTTCCGGCTACATCAATAAAGTAACTGCGCATCAGCTTGAGCAGTAAATCGAAGCCAAAGACGATAAAAATACCTGCTGCGAGTACCCACAGGGTTTCAAAGGCAAGATTTGGCACCACTTTGTCGTATACCAAACGAGTGAACAGCGGCGCGGCAATGGCGAAGATATTGATAAGTAGCGAGGCAATCAACACATCTCGGTAGATGCGTTTCGACTCCCACAAGGTGCCCCAAAACCAGTGACCATCTCGAGTTTTTAGGACCTCAGGTGAACGCTCATCGTATCGAAATTGCTTTTTCACCAAGAAGTAACGGCCAGAGTATTGGGCGATAAGATCGTCTAGGGCAATGGATATGGGCACCATGCCAGATTCAAGGGTGATGACTTCCGCTTCATTGCTTTCTTTGTCGATACTGTTCAGCACGCACGCATCGCCGCCTTTGAGAAGCAGAATCACAGGAAAAACAATGGTTGGAATAGCATCCAGATCCGCCCGGTTCTCTTTAGCAACCAATCCTGCACGTTCAGCCGAACGTGGTAGTAAGAATGGGGTCAGTTTGCCTGAAGATAGGGGCAGGCCATTAACCAACGCCTCTGGGGAGTTGGCTAAGCCGTAATATCGACTGATGTAGATGAGCGAATTGAGTAACGGATCCTTCATGGATTCTTGCACCTATTATTTGTCCACAATAAAGCCTTGGAACACATCAACAAAGTGCTCTGACAAGAAGTCGAGCTGAGTTTGTGTCTCTACGCGTGAGGCGATAGTTTTAATACCTAAGTTGTGCGCCGTTCTTGAAATTGAAGTGAGCGTAAACTTCTGTTTCTCATCATCAAGTTGATGAGTATACAGATAGTCGAGTTTGACATAATCAGGCCTAAACTCGTTGAGATACTCTAGAGATTGGAAATTACGCCCGTAATTATCGACTCCAAATTTTGCGCCTGCATTGCGAATCGCATTACAGAACAGAGCCGTATGATGTGGGTTACTGATAAAGCAGCTTTCTGGGATCTCAAAATGGAGTTTCTCGCAGATGCTACTGTGTTTGCCTAGTTCGAGCGCTATCCAACGGATAAAGCTTGGCTGGGCAATACTGGTTGGCGTGATGTTGATGGCGATAGCATCTGCCATTTCTTCACGCTCAAGCTTGTTGATGACCGACGTGATGACGTGTTCATCGAAGATGTGACTGGCATCGAGCTGCTCAAGCGCCAGTAGATATTGGTTTGCAGTGTAGCGTTCACCGTCTTTCTCAATCGCAGAGAACACTTCTCTGTGATAGGTTTCGCCCCAACTGCTATTAGCCGCTTGGAAACGGAACGTGACTTCTTCGTTGTTGATAGCTTCTTCAACCAGGGCGCGCCATTGTTGTTTGCCCATGATGACGCCAGTTTGTTCGCTGGAGATGTAACCATAGTCCATCTCCGGATTCGACTTCGCTTTGGTGAGCGCGTTATCCAGCACAGACAGCATTTGCGTGGAGTTTTTGCGCTCTTCATTAAATACCACCCCCAGTGATGCTTTCGCTTTACTAAGACCGGTTGGGTCTGCATTGAGATCTTGAATGCAGGTGATGATGCTGTTGGCTGCGAACTTGAGCTCATTTTCATCAATATTCGGAAATACAAAACCAAACTCATCTGTCGAGATACGAGCGATCACGGTGTTTGGTAAATTAATGGTCATTGACAGCAGATCAGCAAGCTCGCGTACTAGCCCATCTCCAGCTTCATATCCTTCGCTCTTGTAGGTTTGCTTAATAAACTCGGCATGCAAGATGGCAACGCCACCCAGTGAAGACTCAGAAAGCCATTGATTGAGCTGTCCCATGAAGAAAGCACGGTTACCAAGGTGAGACACGGGATCCATATACGCGCGTTCACGCAGCTTCTGTGCTTCTTTCGCTTGTTGTTTGAATGATTCTTCTACATGTGCTGACATGCTATTTATGCCATCTACGACAGCAATCAAATCTTTGGTTCTAGGTCTAAGCAGCGGCTCACCAAATTGACGATTGGCCACTTGTTCCATTTTGAGCACAATGGCGCGCAGTGGATTCAGCGCTCGGCGTAATATAAAGGCGATAGCGAGTAAGCCCAATACGAGAATGCCGAGGAATGCCGCCGAAAGACGCTCAAACGCATGCCAAAGCTGAGAGTACGCCTCGCCAGGATGACTAACAATTTCTACTTCAGCCAATTGCAGCCAGCCACTGGTGACAACGCGAGAGTCCTGAATTGGCGAAAATAGAGGAAGATTGGTGAACCAAGCTGGTACATCGCTCGGCTTGATAGGGTATGTGCGCACTATCTCTTCATCGCTTTCAAGAAACGCCAGGCGAACCGTAGAGTAAGTGCTGCCATCAAATAGGGCATTGATCACCGATTCCACCGCGACCTTGTCTTGAGACTGGAGGTACGGCGCCAAGGCAAGTCCGACGGTATTGATGGTGTTATTGACCTCAGAGCGTTGCTGTCGCTCCAAAAAATCTTTTGTGGTGTTAATTTCGATAATAAACACCGACGTCAATAACAGTAAAAAAACGGCTATCATGCCGACCACTAGCTGTCTGTATAGTGTCATAATTATTTACTCGTCGTAATTTACCTTTGGTTTCCGTAACGTTAATGAGCGCTCGCGACTGCGCAAATCATTCCATAATTTTAGTCTCGACGACTTTCCGGCTAACGTGCCTTGGGTGGTTTTCATGGTCCAAAGGTTGCGACCATTAAAACTGTAAATCGGTAGTAGGTCTCCACGTTGAGACGCAGGTTTTATTTCACCAATCAGGTTGTCCAAAATCAGTGGCTGCGAGCGTGGCGTTTCGTAGTAGGCGAGTACCATGTGGAACTGATTGAGTTCTATCGCCTTGACGTAGACCAAACGTAGCTTTTTATCGGAGATACCGAGTTCGAGCAGCGAGAAGTACTTGGCAATGGTGAAATCTTCACAGTCACCAGCATTGCTGCCTAAAAACTCCAGTGGTGTTGCCCAATAGTCTTTTTTGCCCCACAGCTTGATATCGTCAACAAAGTTGAGCTGATTAAAAAACTCATTGATGCCAGCAAGCTGCTCTTTTTCGGATCGTCCTTGTAGACCCGCCAACACTGAACGCCAGGTTTCAACACGTTTGCCTGCACGCTGGCCGTAAGTCGCGCTCACGGTCGAGATCCAACGCTGCTCTTGTTTGGTGTAAGCGTTGCTCTGTGTCGCTAGGCCAAGTGCCGCAGCGATCGTGCATCCTATCAGTGCATATTTTAGTTTGGTGCGCAGACGCTTCCTTGGCTCAATGTCTATGACTCAATCCCTTTACTCTTTAAGAGCGTTATTCTTAGCGCTTAAAATTGGCTTAAGCAGGTAATCCAATACTGTCCGTTTACCAGTGATGATGTCGACCGATGCTGTCATGCCAGGAATAATTGGCAGCGTTTCATCGTGACCAAAATTGGTTTGTTCGGTTCGTACTCGGACGATATAAAAGCTGTTGCCTTCTTCATCCTGAGTAGTATCGGCGCTTATGTGTTCTAGTGTGCCGTCAAGGCCGCCATATTTGGTAAAGTCATAAGCACTAAACTTAACAATGGCGTGTAAGTCTGGACGCAAGAAGGCGATGTCTTGTGGGGCAATCTTGGCTTCAACTAGCAAGGTGTCTTCGGTCGGAACGATCTCGACAATATCCATACCCGGTTGAATTACGCCGCCCACGGTATTCACGTTGAGAGTTTTCACAGTGCCGTTGACTGGAGAGACCACGACGGTGCGGTTCACTCTATCTTCCAGCCCCACTGCGGATTCGGTCATTGATGATAATCTGTCTTGTGCTTCATTGAGCTTTTCTTGCTGCTCCGAGCGAAACTTCTGTGCGATATCAATGCGGCTTAGCTTGGCTTCATCAATGGCTGAGCGCAGAGTGGGTAATTTAAGCTCCGTTGACGTGAGCTCACGGCGCGTATCGTTGACTTGGCGTTGTAATTTGAGCAGTTCAACGCGTGGCACTACGCCTTCTTCCGCCAGTGGCTTGGTGATATTGAGTTCGTCACGAGCGAGGTTATAGCCATTCCTTAAGTTGCGAGCTCTTGCTTGCATTTCGACTAGATCTTGTTGTTTTTGGCGAACTTGCTGGTTGATAACAGAGAGTTCGTTACGTAGCTCATTGAGGTCCTGTCGGTATTCCGCACGCTGACGCGCCACTAGGTTTTTGTTGTTTTCTTCAAAAGTTGGAGGAAAGGCGAGTTTGTTGGTATCTAGAGTCACCGATTTTTGCCAATCATCGCCGGTGCGATCTTCATCAATCACCACACTCGATAAAGAGGCTGAAAGCTGAAGCACGTTGGCGGTTAGGCTGAGTACCTGCTGCTCACGTTCGCGAAAGTCAGAGCGAAAACGTGTGTCATCGATGAGAAGAAGTTGCTGGCCTTGAGTGACACTATCGCCCTCTCTGACGAGAATTTCTTTGACCAGCCCCCCTTCGAGGTTCTGAATCACTTGGACTTGGGAGGATGGGATGACTTTTCCTTGACCCACGGTGACTTTGTCAATTTCAGCCCATGCCGCCCAAGCAATGGCACAAACAAAAAATACCACCATGACCCACAGCATGATGCGGGCACTTGTAGGAGTATTTAATAGCAGCGCGGCGGTTTTATCGTCGATGTAATCCAGTTCGGCGTCCGACACCTTTTTGTATTCTTTATTATCCATATTCCATCCGCAGGGGGTGATGTTCAGGATCAGACTAATAGATTGATTCTATTACCAAGATTATCCATCTGTAACCTGTTGTCTTAGAAAGAGTCGATCCATCATGCATTATTGGACGTAGTTCACGGTGTGACCGCTCGTTAAAGGGGCACTTCGTCATTAGCGTTACCCAAAAGTTTAGCAGTGACGTGGTGAATATAAAGTAATGAATTATCGAAATATTGTCTGGCTTGGAGAAACTCATCACCCATTAGTGACAAACTAGGCGATAGAATTCAAAAATCTACGTCGAGATAGGGAATTCGGGTTGTTTTCTGTCACATATCGGCGCAAAATTCACAAAAAAGTGAGGAGTTGTTATGGGAATTGAAGATATTCGCCGCGAGTATTCGAAAGGTGGCTTGCGTCGTAAAGACTTAGCAGACGACCCGATTGATCAATTTAACAAATGGCTTGCGCAGGCGATGGAAGCCAAGCTTAGCGACCCAACTGCGATGACTGTGGCGACGGTAGACCAAAATGGGATGCCGTTTCAGCGTATCGTGCTGTTGAAAAGTGTCGATGAGAACGGTTTTGTGTTCTATACCAACCTAGGTAGCCGCAAAGCTCAGCACATCGAACACAACAACAAGGTGAGTTTGCATTTCCCTTGGCACACACTTGAACGTCAAGTGCATATTACTGGCGTAGCAGAAAAGTTGACGGCGATGGAAAACATGAAGTATTTCACCTCGCGTCCAAAAGAGAGCCAACTTGCAGCGATTGCCAGCAAGCAAAGTAGTCGCATTTCAGCACGCGGTGTACTTGAAGGTAAGTTTCTGGAACTGAAACAGAAATTTGCTAAAGGCGAGATCCCTGTACCAACATTTTGGGGGGGCTACCGTATTCGTCCTGAATCGATTGAATTCTGGCAAGGTGGCGAACACCGACTGCACGACCGTTTCTTGTTTAGCAAAGATGGAACGGGTCAATGGGATGCTGAGCGACTGGCGCCGTAATCACCATTTGGTGTTCGTAATTTATCTAAGCTGCGGTTTTCGCAGCTTTTTTTTATGTTTCTAGTTAGATGTAGTACAAATTACAACCACCGTAACTTGTTGGTTCATGATCATTGTTCCGGAAGCTTGATCAAGTAAGGATCCTTTTTTATGCTTCTGTTTCCTGAGCATCCTCTTGTCGCAAGACCAGTAACGATAGGTGATAGCGCGATTCGCTTTCCCAAATTCAAAGGAAATCGGTATACTCCGCGGATCGACATTCCATTTACACTGAGGCCGGAAACATGGTGAAACGCAACAATGACATCCTTGATCATGCTTCCTTAGCGCCCCACATCATTAAGCCTGCGGAAATCGTTCGCCTGCCTTCGCATATGGACTCTCATGAGCACCATTACACCCAAGTCGTTATAGGGCTTAAAGGTCAGTCTGAGTTTGATGTGGGTGGTGTTGGTAATCGAGTTGGCCCCGGACAGGGCTGTGTGGTGACTTCTGGCCTTGATCATGCTTTCGGAGGGATTGTTGATCAACCGGATATTTTGGTACTGAACATGCCACTGCCAAGTGATGATGATCCGGTGCTTCTTCAAAGAATCAATGAGCTGTCGAAGAGTAAAACCTATTTCCAACTCGATATTCAAATTCAAAAGCTGATTCAGATGCTGGTTGCGGAAATGAAAAGCAGCCCCGATGATCTGTTACTCAGCCGTGCGTGTAACGACACGGTGGTGGCTTTATTGCAGCGTCACATTTCAGAGCTCAAGACATCACTGCGTGACTCTCGTTTCGATCTTGAACAGATTGATCGCTACATCGAGCAGCATTTAGCTCATAAGATCTCCGTCGCCCAGCTCGCCGGAAGTGTCTTTTTGGGGGAAAGTCAGTTCCATATGCTGTTTAAAGAGCAGTTGGGCATTACGCCACATCAATACGTGCTGAATAAACGTGTTGATGCGGCCAAGCGATTGATTGAACAAGGCAATTTAAACCTAGGCCAGATTGCCGAGTTCACTGGTTTTTCAGGTCAAAGCACCTTCACTCACGCGTTTTCAAGACTACAAGGTGTTTCCCCTTCGCAATACCGCAAGCGCTTTAGTTAATTACGACAAGTGCACTCGGTATTGGGTTTGAAGTCAGCATCAACCAAACTCAAACCCCTCTTCGTAAACGATACAGTTTCTTCCTGACTCCTTTGCTTGATATAACGCAATATCAGCTTTGCCTATTATCTGCTTCACGCTCTGCGAATTGGTGCACTTGGCTACACCAATACTGATGCTGAGTTTTAGTGATGGGTAGTCTTTGATGCGATGATCGTGATGCGTATTTAGTTTTCCCTGTAAGGAGTCGCTGCTATTTCATGTCAAAACCCTTTCGAAATCATGACCAAATAACAAAGGCTTCATGGAAAAATGTGTGGAACAGATTGGGTGTTTGCTTCATTTATGTAGCTTGAAGCGACATCAAACTCGACAATAATGTAATTAGACAGACGTGAAATGAACCACATTGAGCACTCAAATAGTATGAAAAAAATTCCTCTTGCGCTTTTCGCTTTGCTCCTCGCCGTTATGACGGGGTGTTCATCCACCACCTCCATTGATAATCAAAAAACAAGCAGCTACGCTAGGTCGCATGCGCTTGTGGGTCAAGCGTCATGGTATGGCAATAAATACCATGGAAAACGCACAGCTAGCGGTGAGCGTTATAACATGAGGGCGTATACTGCCGCTCATAAAACCCTACCATTTGGCACTATCGTCAGGGTGACCAATACTGCTAACGGTAAAACCGTGGATGTCAAAATCAATGATCGGGGCCCGTTTGTCAAAGGCCGAGTCATCGATCTGTCACGAAAGTCTTTTGGGCAAATCGGTAACATCAATCAAGGCACTGTGCCAGTTAAAATTGATGTGATCGACGACAGTAATACCTTTCGATACAAGCACTAACCATTACACTCTCCCTTTTCGCTTAGGCCAATGATTAATAGGGGAGAGTGCTCTTACCTCACTGCGTTGGCCGACATAAAACTGTCAAAAACTCCGCTCTAAACTGTCATATTAATTTCATACCATGCGAAGTTAACTTGTTTGGAGATTGCTCAATATGTCTAACCCCCTCTATGTGTTCGACATGGACGAAACGTTGTTTGATGCCGATTGCGCTATGCTGTGGAATGAATTTTTGGTTGAAAAAGGGATCGCAACCGAGCCGGGATTTCTCGAAGAAGACCAGCGCCTGATGACGCTTTACGCTCAAGGTAAAATGGACATGGAAGATTACCTCCAGTTCTCTATGTCGCCTTTGTCAGGGGTATCAAAAGAGACGGTTTCTTTGTTGGTTGAACAATGTATCGACGAGAAAATTTTGCCACGTATGTTCTCGCAGGCCAAAACACTCCTTTCACAACTTAAACGTGACCGCATTGAAACGGTCATTGTTTCTGCCTCGGTCAGTTTTTTGGTTGCGGCGATTGCCAAGCGAATAGGGATTGATGTCGCTATGGGCATTGACTTGGTTGAGGAAGGCGGTGGGTATGGAACGACGATGTGTGGTACGCCCACTTACCGAGAGGGTAAAGTGGTGCGTCTTCAACAGTGGTTAGCAAAGCATGAGGTTTCGTATTCCAGCCTCCACTTCTATACCGATTCGATTAATGACCGGCCGTTGTGCGAATTCGCCGATGTAACCTATTTGGTCAATCCGTGCCCGTTGCTTGAAGCGCTTGGGCAGCGTAAAGGTTGGCAACAATTGCATTGGACCGTCTAGTCAAACTGAGTTGTCATTCCTGTCATTTGATCCCCTCTGCGCTCTGTCGTCGATGAGAGAGCGTTTCCTCGGCTTCCGCAGCTCCCCCCGATCGTTATTTCACTATTTTGGCTTGAGAGTATCATCAGTTTTCATGTTGTTTGTTGAGGGGGATATCAAAACAATATGTTAATTTAGTTGCAATCTATAACCGCTCATCTTGTCAAATAGGGCGTGACCTTGTATTAATTTTGTTAATAAGCGTAGAAAACAGCAAAAAGCTCGGAGTTTTTGACAAGTAATTCTCAAGCGCTCAAAATACACTGCCTGCCATTGTAGAAATTCAGTCGATGTTGTCGGCTGAGTAGAGATTAAGGAACACACATGTTTACAGCAACAGATGTGCTAAAAACGGAGTTTGTCGAGCAGCCGCTTGAACAGCTCTGGTCACTGATCTCTCCACTTTACATGGTGGATGAGTCTCAATGGTTGAAACAGCTTTTACCTCTGGCCACACCGCAAGGTGACGAAGCCCAGCAGATCCCACAGAAAACCACCCAGCTCATTGAAGCCATTCGTGCTGACAAAAATGCGATCCAGATGATCGACGCCTTGCTGCTTGAGTACAGCTTAGATACTCAAGAAGGCATTTTGCTGATGTGTCTTGCGGAAGCCTTGATGCGTATTCCTGATTCTGCAACGGCAGATGCGCTTATCCGCGACAAGCTCAGCGTGGCTGACTGGAAGTCGCACCTGAAGAATTCTGACTCTGTGTTTGTGAATGCTTCAACTTGGGGCCTGATGCTGACGGGTAAAGTGGTTGGGCTTGCTGAGTCTGAATCACAAAGCCCAGCAAAAGCGGTGAACCGTCTAGTTAATAAATTCTCAGAACCTGTGATCCGTAAAGCCATGTATCAGGCAATGAAGATCATGGGTCACCAGTTTGTACTGGGACGCAGTATTGGCGAAGCGCAAAAAAATGGCAAAAAAATGCGCGATCGTGGTTTTACCTACTCGTTCGATATGTTAGGTGAAGCGGCATTAACCAAAGCAGATGGCGACAAGTACTTCAAAGATTACCTGATGGCGATTGAAGCGGTTGGCAGTGACAAATACGGTTTAGATACCAGCCCAGCACCGTCAGTGTCTATCAAGCTTTCTGCTCTGCACCCTCGTTACGAAGTGGCGAACGAAGAGCGCGTGCTGACCGAGCTGTGCGATACGCTGACTCAACTGCTCACTCGTGCTCGTGAGCTCGATGTGGCTATTACTATTGATGCGGAAGAAGCTGACCGTCTTGAGCTTTCTCTAAAGCTATTTGAAAAGGTGTATCGTAGTGATGTTGCTAAAGGCTGGGGTAAGTTTGGTCTGGTTATTCAGGCATACTCTAAGCGTGCACTACCCGTACTGGTTTGGGTGAACGCGTTAGCGAAACAGCAGGGCGATTTGATCCCACTTCGTCTTGTGAAAGGCGCTTATTGGGACAGCGAGATCAAATGGTCTCAGCAAGCGGGTTACGATAACTACCCTGTTTATACCCGTAAAGAAGCGACAGACGTGGCATACCTAGCTTGTGCTCGCTTCCTACTGAGTGACAATGTGCGTGGAAACATCTTCCCGCAGTTTGCGAGTCACAACGCACACACGGTGACGGCGATTGCGACTATGGCGCAGCACACCGATTATGAATTCCAGCGTCTACATGGCATGGGCGATTCTCTCTATGACCATGTGATGGACACCTACAAACAACCAGTTCGAATCTATGCTCCGGTGGGTAGCCACAAAGATCTGCTGCCATATTTGGTTCGCCGACTGCTAGAAAACGGTGCGAACAGCAGTTTTGTACACCGTTTGGTGGATGCACGTTGCCCGGTTGAAAGTCTAACGGTTCATCCTGTCGATGCGCTTAATGCTAACGACACACTGCATAACGCCAATATCGAACTTCCACCAGCTATCTTTAGCGACCGTAAAAACTCGATTGGCGTTAACGTCGATATTGAGAGCGAAGTGAAAGAGTACGAACACAAAGTGGACGTATTCCGAAGCAAACAATGGCAAGGTGCGCCAATCATCAATGGTCAGTCACGATACGAAAGCATGATCAAGGAAGGCGCGACGGTAGAGACCATTACTGCGCCGTATGATCGTCGAATCGTCGTCGGTCAGGTGGCTATGGCAAACCTTGATCATGTTTCCGAAGCGATCAAGGTTGCGGAAGACGGATTTACTTCTTGGTCTACACTGCCATATGCAGAGCGTAGTCAGTGCTTACTTAACCTAGCAGACAAGCTAGAGGAGAACTTGCACGAGCTGGTGGCGATCTGTCATCAGGAAGCGGGCAAGACGATTCATGACAGCATTGATGAAGTCCGTGAAGCGGTCGATTTCTGTCGTTACTACGCAAAACAGCCACATATTTTCAACGCACAGTCGGTGCTCGGCTTTGATGGTCAATCGAAGTCAATGACTCGCGGTGGTCGTGGTGTGTTTGTTTGTATTAGCCCATGGAACTTCCCACTGGCGATTTTCCTAGGCCAGGTGAGTGCGGCTTTGGTGGCGGGTAACACAGTGGTGGCTAAGCCAGCAGAACAAACTTGTCTCATTGCTGTACGTGCGGTTGAGCTGATGCTTGAGGCGGGCTTCCCTGCAAGCGCTATTCAGCTTATTACGGGTCGCGGCGCGGATGTGGGTCATGCTTTAACCTCTCATAACTCGATTGCTGGTGTTGCCTTTACTGGTTCGACACCAACGGCGCAACGTATCAATAGCACATTGGCAGCACGTCCAGTGGCTCCAGTGCCATTTATCGCTGAAACTGGCGGTCAGAACGCCATGATTGTGGATTCTACCGCGCTTCCTGAGCAGGTGGTGCGCGATGTGGTTCGCTCAGCGTTTGCGTCGGCGGGTCAGCGCTGTAGTGCTCTGCGTGTGCTGTACATCCAAGAAGATATCGCAGAGCGCGTCATCAATCTGATTCAAGGTGCAATGGATGAGCTAAAAGTGGGCTTGCCATATATGCATTCGACCGATGTTGGCCCGGTGATTGATGCCAATGCGAAGCAAAAATTGTGGGCGCATATCGATGCGATGTCGAAGCAAGGCAAGAAAGTAGCTCAGTTATCTTTGGATGAGGAATGTGCCGAGGGCGATTTCGTGCCGCCGTGTGCGTTTGAAATTTCCGATATCTCTGTTCTGACCGAAGAGCACTTTGGTCCAATCCTGCACATTGTGCGTTTTAAAGCCTCTGAGCTGCCGAAAGTGGTCGATAGCATCAATGCGACAGGCTTTGGTCTTACGCTTGGCGTGCATAGCCGTAACGAGTCTACGTACGAGTGGATCGAGAAACACGTTCGCGTCGGTAACTGCTACATCAACCGTGACCAAGTCGGTGCCGTAGTCGGTGTTCAACCGTTTGGCGGACAAGGGCTGTCGGGTACGGGGCCAAAAGCAGGTGGTCCACACTATCTATATCGTTTTACTGATGTCGTTAACGGCGCAGCTTCCGCTTCAAAGTAAGGAGAAAGAGTCATGGTTAATAACGCAACAATTTTCTCTGATGTTTTGAATGCATGGGAGAACTGGAACGTCACCGACTTTGCTGAACAACGTGAGTGCTTACTTTCGGTTCAACGCAA
The DNA here is from genome assembly GCF_036245475.1 of Vibrio sp. 10N. Lineage (NCBI taxonomy): Bacteria > Pseudomonadati > Pseudomonadota > Gammaproteobacteria > Vibrionales > Vibrionaceae > Vibrio > Vibrio sp. 10N. The sequence goes on from NZ_BTPM01000002.1 coordinate 1,593,984, forward strand.
TATGGCTGAGCTTAATGCCACACTTGCAAGTGTGATGGCGTTTCATGTTCAGCAAGCCAATATTTTGCTCGCCAACCCACATGTGATGCCGGGACCAACGGGTGAAACTAATGAGCTCTACGCCGCAGGTCGAGGTGTTGCAGTGGTGGTGCTTGAGAGCACCGATGCGCAGGCAAAAATCGCGGCAGTGGCTCAGATAACGGCTGCACTTATTGCTGGTAATGGCGTCATCGTTTGTTCTGGCAATGAGCAATTTAATCAAATTTTTACTTCGGCCGTCGAGCGATCGACGTTGCCTTCTAACCTAGTCCAGATTGTCGCTTTAGAAGAAGCCACTACCTTCATCGATTTCGATGTGCGTGTAGTCGGTCTTGTAGGCTCTGAAGAAACACAATGGCAGGTTAACCATCAACTGGCTAATCGCGATGGAGCGATAGGTCTTTTGGTATCTGAAACGGATCTGGCGTCACTTCCAACGTCGCACGATCCGAATCTAGTGTTGAGGTTCATAACGGAAAGAACAAGAACCATCAACATCACAGCAGTGGGGGGCAACGCTACCTTGCTTGAACTTGGTAGCTAGTGGCTAAGGTCTTCGGACCCGCTCCACGCCGCCCTACCAGCCTCCAGCACTAAGCATGTTGGAGGCTGAATTCTAGGATGAGGAAACAATAATGATTCAAAATAGCTTCGCTATTACGACAACTTTTATCGCTTACTTGGCGATGATGCTTGCTATCGGTGTGATCGCTTATAAGCGCACAGCGAACTCAAGCGACTACTTTCTTGGTGGACGTTCTTTAGGCCCTTGGCCTGCAGCGCTATCTGCTGGTGCATCGGACATGAGTGGATGGCTGCTACTTGGCTTGCCGGGCTACGCCTATGCAGCCGGTATTGAGGCATTTTGGTTGGCAGGTGGCCTATTAGTAGGTACTTGGCTGAACTGGCTGATCTGCGCGAAACGATTACGTACTTACAGTATTACCACTGACGCTCTGACTCTTCCTGAGTATCTATCTCGTCGTTTTAACGACCATTCTAAGGTGATTCAGGTTGTATCTGCGTTCTTCATTTTGCTTTTCTTCCTTTTCTATACCAGTTCTGGTCTAGTGGCAGGCGGTAAACTGTTTGAAACGGTATTTGGCTTAGACTACACAATCGCTGTCATTATCGGCACCGTGTGTGTGGTCTCTTACACGCTATTTGGTGGCTTCCTAGCAGTATCTTGGACTGACTTAGTTCAGGGCCTACTCATGGCAGCAGCGCTAATGATTGTCCCTGTCATCGGTATGCAAGGTGGTCTTGGTCAGCTAACGGCAGACCTAGAAGCGATTAACCCAGAACTACTGACACTTTGGAATGACGCCAAAGGTCAGCCTCTGTCTGCGATTGCTATCATTTCATTGGTTGCATGGGGTCTTGGTTACTTTGGTCAGCCACACATTTTGGCACGTTTCAAAGCATCACGTAGCAACAAAGATCTAACGACAGCACGCCGCATCGCGGTGGCATGGTCTGGTCTTTCTATGATTGGTGCACTACTCGTGGGCGTGGTTGGTTTAGTGTACATCACTAACACCGGTGGTGACGTTCTAGCAGATGGTGAGAAGATCTTCATGCTACTTGTGAATGCACTATTCCACCCTGTGATTGCGGGCATCTTGCTTGCTGCGATTCTAGCGGCAATCATGAGTACGGCGGATTCACAGCTATTAGTGTCATCTTCAGCATTGGCAGAAGATTTCTACAAGCAAATCATCAACAAAGACGCGACGTCTGAGCAAGTGGTGATGGTGGGGCGCGTAGGCGTTATCCTGCTATCTGTGATTGCTCTTGTACTTGCAATGACGCCAGACAGCTCGGTATTAGGTCTAGTATCTTACGCTTGGGCAGGCTTTGGTGCGGCGTTTGGTCCTGCAATCCTACTTAGCCTTTACTGGGCTGGTATGAACCGTAACGGTGCTATCGCAGGTATCATCGTTGGCGGTGTGACTATCGTGGTATGGAAACAGCTTTCTGGCGGTATCTTCGATATCTACGAAATCGTTCCTGGATTCATTCTATCTTGGATTTCAATCATGGTAGTGAGCTCTATGACGGGCGGTCCTGATAAAGCGGTTCAGGCGCAGCACGCGACGTTTGAAAAGAACTTGGTTGAGTTAGATTAATCTCACATCATAAACAACAATGCCCCGATAGATTCGGGGCATTTTTTTGTCTGAAGAACGTTGAAGACGGTATCGTTAGAGCATCTTGAGAAGAGTCATACTGACTTCCTAGGGTAACTAACGATGTTATGGAATACGGTATTTTTCGTCGCCGCTTCATAGCCATGAGGTTGATCGCTATGAAAGCGCACGCTTTCTCCCGTATCGATCAAGTGCCAGGTTTGATCAAAAAACAGCTTCAATTGACCGCTGATCACATGTACATGCTCAATTACGCCAACACTGTGTGCTGATGACATCTGTTGGTGATGTTCCATCAGATGGATTTCAAACACCTCAATGCCTGTATCTGGCTGAAAAGGGAATAAGGTTGTTACTTTCATTCTCGGATCATCCGGAAAGGCGCGATCTGGTGCTTGAAGATCTGGATTGTTAGCAAAAAACGCCGAAAAAGAGGTCTCAAGTCCGCTAGCGATCTTCCATAGTGTCGCGATCGTCGGGCTCGATTCTTCTCGCTCTATTTGTCCCAGCATAGCTTTGGATACACCGGTCAGTTTCGCTGTCGCATCTAAGCTCAGCTTTTTCTTCTTTCTCTCTGATTTTAGATGCTGTGCGATCTCAGACTTAAACTTAGAGTCTTGCATAGAGCCCTTCCTTGTTGTGCGCTATAGCGCACGATGCTATCTTGGTGTTGTGCGTTATTGCGCACAGATGGAATTACTATACAGAAAGGGACGACAATGAGCCAAAAAAATTCCACATTGCACCACATGACAGCGGGCTTTACCGCAGTGCTCGTCGGTTATACCAGCTCGGTGGTGATCATATTGCAAGCGGCTACGGCTGCGGGGGCGTCACCAGAACAGATTGAGAGTTGGTTGCTCGCGCTTGGTGTAACGATGGGAGTCACGTCGATAGGTTTTTCATGGTATTACAAAGTGCCAATTTTGACCGCGTGGTCGACTCCAGGTGCCGCGATACTGGTAAGTTCCGCCACGGAATATGACATGTCTGCTTTGATAGGTGCCTTTGTTGTTTCTGGCCTATTGATTCTAATGACAGGTCTCGTATCGCCTCTTTCTAAAGCTTTGCAACGGATTCCAACTCCGCTTGCGACGGCGATGCTAGGCGCGATATTGTTACCATTCTGCGTTCGTGCATTTGAGCCTGCAATGACGACACCCTATGCGTTTATATGGATGTTTCTTACTTTTATCGTCAGCAAGCGCTTTGTGCCCAAGTACACGATGTTGCTGCTTGTTGTGGGCTGCGCTCTGGCGTTTTCTGCTGATAGTGAATCAATGTCAAACCCCGAGCTGGTTATCGCCCAAGCCAGTTGGGTGACACCCGTACTAGATTGGTCAGCGATTCTCAATATTTCCTTGCCGCTTTATATTGTAACCATGCTGTCTCAAAATCTGCCTGGCGTGGCAATGATGAAAAGCTATCAATATGAGACGCCCGTGAAGCCTGTACTCGTGGGGACGGGGCTTGCAAACGTGCTATCCGCACCCTTTGGCGGCTTTAGTGTCAATTTAGCGGCGATATCAGCAGCGATCTGTATGAATGACGATGTAGACGCAGACAAGAGCAAGCGATATAGAGCTGTGATTTGGGCCGGTGTGTTTTATCTCATTGCTGGGCTATTAGCTTCTGTGGTCGTCTCTATGTTTTTAGCCTTTCCGAAGGAAATCACCCATATGCTTGCCGGCTTTGCACTGCTTGGAACTCTGATGATGTGTTTGCAAAGTGCGTTTGATTCCCCAGACTATCGGGAGCCAGCTCTATTGGTGCTGGTGGTGACGCTATCCGGTGTAACAATTTTAGGGATTAATTCAACGCTTTTGGGGTTATTCGTTGGCTGGTTTTATTCGGTGCTCTTTGGCTTATCAAGAAAAAAAGGCCATTAAATGGCCTATTTGGTCATGCAACACGGATAGTCGCACTTTGTCTTTTGTCCAGTGCGCCACTTAATCGAGTGAGTAACAAGGCTAGGGTAACAATCGCTGCGCCAACCCAAGGGGTATGCATGAGTCCGGCTTCAGCAACGATGTGACCACCACCCCAAGAACCAAGGGCAATGCCAACGTTGAAGGCTGCGATATTAAGGCCTGAAGCGACGTCGATACCATCAGGCGCATACTTGTCCGCAAGCTTTACCACATAAACTTGTAAGCCCGGCACGTTACCGAAGGCAAAGGCCCCCCAAACCAGAATAGTGATAACAGCGGCAATCGGGTTTACTGCGGTAAAGTTAAATACCAATAGAATGCCCGCCAAGCCTGCAAAGATAATGGTGAGTGCCTTGATTGGTCCCATAGAATCCGCCATCTTGCCACCCCAGATGTTGCCCACGGCAACAGATACCCCATAGACCAACATGATTAGGCTTACTGCACTCGATTCAAAACCTGACACCTGCTCCAAGATAGGGGCTAGATAAGTAAAAGCAGTGAAGGTGCCGCCATAACCTAGCGCGGTGATGGCATAAACCAGTAACAGACGTGGTTGCGCCAGTACATTGAGTTGAGCAGACAGTTTTGCTGCTGGTGGTTGTTTAAGGTTGCTCGGTATTAGGAATACGCTGCCAATGAGAGCAATTAGGCCGAGTATTGCCACCACTAAGAATGTGGTTTGCCAGCCAAAAGTTTGCCCTATGTAGGTACCAAGAGGTACGCCAGTAACCAGTGCTACGGTGAGGCCGGTAAACATGATCGCAATCGCACTGGCTGCTTTCTCTTTCGAAACTAATCCGGTTGCAATGGTCGACCCAATTGAGAAGAACACGCCGTGAGCAAGACCTGTCAGTATGCGCGCGAGAACAAGTGTATTGTAGCCAGGCGCTTTCCAAGCTAAGAGGTTACCCGCAACAAACAAACTCATCACAGAAAGCAAAACATACTTACGTTTCCAGTTGCCGGTTAAAGCAGTGAGCACGGGTGCGCCGACAGCAACACCAAGCGCGTATAAGCTGACTAATAATCCCGCTGAAGGCAGTGATACGCCCAGATCAGCAGCCATGGTTGGGATTAACCCAACAATAACGAACTCTGTTGTGCCGATGGCAAAGGCACTGAGAGTTAATGCAAAAAGTGCAATAGGCATTGTATTTCTCCAATAATTCGCAGTTGCAGATTAAAGATGTGAACTGCTTTCGTTTTGTTGAGCGCATTATTGAAGAAAGTTGAATTGTAAAAAATAGCAGTTGTAACAAATCATTTTTGCTAATTATGCAAATATGGTTAGGTTACTAAAAGTTAACTACTTGAAGTTATAGAGATCTCGACCCACAATCAAAAGCGATCTGAAAAACGTGTGCTAAGGAGTCAGTATGTCTACATCGGTAAAACTTAAAGCGGGCGATGCGTTTCCCTCACTGCAAGCCACTTTGTTGGATGGTACATCGGTAACGCTTGGAGAGCCCAAAGACGGTTTAACGTGGCAAGCGGTGTTCGTTTATCGCGGCAAACACTGCCCTTTGTGTACGAAATACCTCAATGAATTGGAATCCTACAAACAGGCATTTGCAGATGCGGGTGTGGATATTTTGGCGGTGTCAGGGGATTCAAAAGCACAGCTAGAGCAGCATTTAGAGAAGCTCGATGTTAGCTTCCCACTTGCTTACGGTTTGACGGAAGAGCAAATGAAGCAGCTTGGACTGTATATCTCATTGCCGCGCTCCGAGCAGGAAACGGACCACAATTTTGCAGAGCCCGGGCTCTTTGTGGTGAATGAGCACGGTAACTTGCATGTCGTCGATATCTCAAACAACCCGTTTGTTAGACCGGAATTAGGTGCGTTATCTCGCGGCCTCGCTTGGATACGAGACCCGAATAATCACTACCCAATTCGCGGAACGCTAGACTACTAATTCGCAACCCAATAGAGAAAACAAAGGGGAGCATCATGCTCCCCTTTGCCGTTCAGATGTTATATCACGAGCGGATTTGAATGTCGTAGGTCTCTGACCATACGCGCAGATCATCGAGTATCTTCAGCGCAGTGCGGCCAAATTCAGTCAGCTCGTAGCTTACGGCAATGGGTCGGTCACTGATGACCTTGCGTTCTACCATACCTTCCAGTTCAAGTTCTTTCAGTCTTTGGTCAACCATTTTCTTACTGGCACCACCCAATAGGCGTGTTAGGTCATTGAAGCGAACCGGACCATCTTTGAGGTGATAAATAATAGACCCTTTCCACTTTCCACCAATCAGGCGCATGCCTTTTTCGATTGCACAGGGTTCTAAGCAGGCATTTTCAACAGACTTGCGGCCACGATTATCAATTTTGATCTGGCTTTCCACGATAGAGCTCCTAGGTCACCAAATGGTAACTGGTTGAAACAGATATTTAGGTCACCATAATATACCTGGTCACTAAAAATTCAATCAAAGAAAACGAATAAAACAAAGAGAAAGTCATTATGAGCCAAACAATCAAACTGGATGTGGTATCGGACGTGGTGTGCCCATGGTGCATTATCGGTTATAAGCGCTTGGAACAAGCGATTCGGGAACTGGGTGTTGGGGATCGTATTGATCTTGAGTGGCAGCCGTTTGAGCTCAATCCTCATATGCCATTGGAAGGTCAAAACCTGCGTGAACACCTAGCAGAAAAATATGGAACCACGAAAGAAGACAGCATTCGCGCTCGCGAGCAGTTGACTCAGTTAGGTCAAGAGGTTGGGTTTACGTTTGACTACAGCGATGAGATGAAGATGCTCAATACTTTTGAAGCGCATATTTTGCTTGAATATGCCAAAGAGCAAGGTAAGCAAACAGATTTGAAACTCCGTCTGTTCAGCGCGTTCTTCGGAGAGGGGAAAGATATCAGCAATCGCGATGTGCTTGCGAATGAACTTGCTGCGGTTGGGCTGGACAGCGAGAGTGCGATTGCCCGCCTAGATGATCCAAGCGCTCGCCTTGAAGTTCAGCAAGCGGAAGAGACGTGGAAGAACTTAGGAATCAGCTCGGTGCCGACGGTGGTATTTAATCGTCAAAGTGCATTAACAGGCGCACAGCCGGTTGAAGTATATAAGCAGGAATTGCAAGAATTACTTGCTCAATAAGTAGCTGGCCAAATGAAATGAGAGGGTCAGGCATTGCGAACGCGATGTCTGACCCTTGTTGACATTAACCTACATCAGTATTGAGTTCCTGCTCTGCGACGGACAACATTGCAAACTCTTCTTCTGCACTCGATGCGACTAAGTTGTTGCGGCTATATAGGCCATAGTAAACCCCACCAATGACAAACAGTCCAAATGTCATATAGAACGCCGATGGGTCAAACGCATACACACCTGTGAGTGCAACTAGCGATAGGATGAGTGAGATCCCAGAGGTGACTACCCCTCCTGGAGTACGATACGGACGCTCAAGTTCTGGCTGTTTTACTCTCAGCAGAATGTGGCTGAGTGACATCAAGGCATAGGACACTGTGGCGCCGACAACGGCCATGGCCAAAATCAAGTCTCCCTCGCCGGTAAGCGAAACAGCAAACCCAAAGATGCCTGGAACAATCAAAGCGCGAGAGGGCACTTTGTTCTTACTGGTTAAAGATAAGCTTTTCGGTAGATACCCAGCTCTCGACAGGGCGAAAACAAGGCGGCTATAACCGTAAACAATTGAGAAGAACGAAGCGATAAGGCCAGCAAGTCCAAGCATATTGACTAAGGTTGCAATCGTTGGGCTGTTTGTTACTTTTAACGCATCGACCAGCGGTACCGCACTTGCGCCAATCAGCTCTGAGCCCGCAGCGCCCGCAAGTAAAAAGACAACGAGTGCTGCAGTGACGAGTAGGAATACCATTGCGCCAATAATACCTTTTGGTACGTCTTTTGCTGGATTTTTAGCTTCTTCTGCGGCGAGCGGAACCCCTTCAACGGCTAAGAACAGCCACATCGCAAAGGGCAATGCTGCCCAAACACCATACCAGCCAAAAGGTAGGATTTCAGTTGCTTCTGCGGTTGTTGGTGCGATGTCAAACAGGTTACTGGCATCAAAGTGACCAACGAGTGCAACTGCGGTGAGTATGATAGCGAGAACGGCGAGACCGCTAATCACCATCATAACCTTGAGCGCCTCACCGACACCAAATAGGTGAATACCAATAAACGCAGCATAAAATAGCGCATAAACGACGGGGCCATCTATCCCTATCAACTCATTCACCGCAGAGCCAATGAATATGACGATGGCCGCTGGCGCTAGTGCATACTCGATGAGTACCGCGAGTCCAGTGACAAACCCTCCGGTTGGCCCCATAGCTTGCCTAGCAAAACTGTACCCCCCGCCAGCGGCAGGAATCGCTGCGGACATTTCAGCGAGTGAGAGCACTAAAGTAAAGTACATGACGGCCATAGCGACGGCGGCAATGAGAAAACCAGCCCAGCCGGCTTGCGCGATGCCAAAATTCCAGCCAGCGAAGTCACCAGAGATGACATAAGAGACCCCTAGGCCTGCAAGTAAAATCCACCCAGCGGTGCCTCTTTTTAGCTGTCTTTTAGACAAATATTCCTGATGTTTGGTCATAGTAGATCCTTCTACAAACGGTTGATAAGAAAGTTGTTGGAATGAGTTTGATTGAGTGTTGAACTGCTGTCGTCGTCAATCTCAGAGCGGTCTTTAAGATCGACACCAGAGAGATGTAATCTTCTTGCTTCTTCGAGTAGGTATAGGGTTCGCTGACAGGCGTCGTTATAACTCAAGCCGTCTGGCCTGACATTTGAGATACAGTTTCGCTCAGAGTCTTTTGCGCCTCGTTTCGCCCCCCACGTTAGGTATAACCCCATGCTATCTGGAGAGGATAATCCGGGCCTTTCGCCAATTAAGATCAGTGCCATTCGAGCGTTAACGCATTCAGCAACATCATCGGCAATCGCGACTCTCCCTTGCTTGACGATGGTAATGGGTGCTAAGTGCCATGATTTGCTTTTGTCTAATTTGCGAAGAAGTCGCTCTAGAAAAGGGGCGGCATGATTTTGTATCGCCGTTGATGACAATCCGTCGGCGATGACGATAGCAAGATCGGATTGGGTTTGAGAGGTGGACGCCTGTTGCTTCAGTTGTGCCCAAGACGCGTCACTGAGCTGGCGCCCTAAGTCGGGTCTTTGAAGGTACATTAAGCGATCGGTTATTTTGCTTTCGACAACTTGAATTTCTCCTGACGCAACGGATTGAAGCATGGGTAACTGTTCAAGCTCGATTTTTAAGGATTGGGTATCTAGTGCGCAGTGCACGGCATCCATCGCTTGGGCGTGATCAAGCTGAAACGACAATAGTGCGTCGGTCGGGATGCTGTTGCCAGTTCTGCCCAGTGCGATTCGTGCTGAGGTCATGCTACGCAGATTCTGCCAAGGGCTGGTCACCACAGAGTTTGATGCTTTGTTAATGTTGACTACCTTTGTCATGTCACTTTCCTTAGCTAACCTGTTTGATGGCATTAGAGAACGGGGTGGCAAGTTGGTCGTTTAGACGCACTTTATCGACATCGTCAAAAATCTGGGTATCTACCAGCCACTTCTCGAATTCGGGGGCAGGTCGTAAGCCAAGCACCTTTCGAGCGTAGAGTGCATCGTGAAATGAGGTGGTTTGATAGTTAAGCATGATGTCGTCAGAGCCCGGGATCCCCATAATGAAGGAGCACTCAGCGACACCGAGTAAAGTGAGTAGATTGTCCATGTCATTTTGATCGGCGTAGGCATGGTTGGTGTAGCAAATGTCACAGCCCATCGGTAAGCCCAGCAATTTTCCGCAGAAATGATCTTCCAGTCCCGCCCTAATAATTTGTTTACCATCAAACAGATATTCTGGGCCGATAAAGCCGACAACAGTGTTGACTAGCAAAGGATTAAATTGGCGAGCTACTGCATAGGCTCTCGCTTCGCAGGTTTGCTGATCAACGCCATGAAAAGCGTTGGCAGACAGCGCGGTGCCCTGACCCGTTTCGAAATACATGACGTTGTTACCCACCGTGCCGCGATTGAGTGATAGTGCTGCCTGCTGGGCTTCTTCCAAAATAGAAAGATTGATGCCAAACGTATCATTGGTGCCTTGGGTCCCACCAATCGACTGAAATACCAAATCGACAGGTGCTCCTAGCTCAATGGCTTCTATGGTATTGGTGACATGAGTTAAAACGCAGGACTGAGTTGGTATCTGATATTTCTGGATGACCTCATCCATAAGCTGCATGAGTTTTATCGCCTGAGGAACGTTGTCCGTTGCTGGATTGATGCCAATGACGGCGTCACCATTACCGTACATCAGGCCATCGAAAATACTTGCGGCAATGCCATTGAGCGAATCAGTGGGATGGTTGGGCTGCAGACGGGTTGAAAGGCGGCTCGGCAGTCCAATGGTATTTCGAAAAGCAGTCACAACCTGACACTTCTTAGCCACCAAGATGAGATCTTGATTGCGCATGATTTTGCTCACCGCCGCCACCATTTCTGGCGTCAGCCCCGGCCTTATTTGCGCCAGTGTTTCCGAGTCAGCCTGATCGCTCAGTAACCAGTTTCTAAAGTCACCTACCGTGAGGTGCTCGATGAGTGAGAAGGCTTGATTGTCATGGTTATCGATGATCAGTCGGGTAATCTCATCACTCTCATAAGGGATCACGACGTCATTGAGAAACGTTTTGAGCGGCAAATCTGCAAGTGTCATCTGCGCCACTACGCGTTCTGCAGCAGATTCTGCACACACGCCAGCTAAGGCATCTCCAGAGCGTTCTGGGGTCGCTTTTGCCATCAGTTCCGCAAGCGAACTAAATGTAAACACATGGTTTCCCTGTTGTCGGCGATACGTCGCTGTCATGACTACTCCTTTAATGGTTCGATTCTTGCTGCCTTTATTACTGAACGTGTCTCGCAGCTAATGAGTGAGTTTGCGAATAGCGTTCCATGTGTATATCAAAAAATGGCAACTATTTAATTTGTTAATAAACAATGCCTTATAGAGCTTATGCTCCATGGTTGGGCGCCAAAAATCCCTTTAGAAGGAGTAGTCGTGATGGATGAAATTTGCAAGTTTGCGCCAGAGTTGTGCATTCGTCCCTCTAATGATGCAAACCAACAAGCAGACGACTTGTTCAATTGGGCCCAAGCCTATGATCAGATCACGGATGGTGCGTATCGTGGTCGAATTGTTGAGCGACGCTTTTCTAAGGTTCATGTGTTTCGTGAAGAGAGCAATCGAGGTTTAAGACAGGATTGCCAAGTGACCAAAGGTGGGCTGTGGCTGGGGTTAAGTGCGACCGACAAGTCTCTTTATCTTAATCATCACCAGCAAGACGCTGACGATATGTTGCTTCGCGCGGGGGGACTGGACTTTGAGTTGGTGACGCCGGAAGACTTTTCGATCTACGGCGTGGTGCTGGACGAGCAAGCTTTAGGTACTATTCTCGACCAGTTGGATGTCGAGACAGACAGCTTGGCGATGCTCAGCCAAGTGGTATCGACGTCTCATGCTCAGCAACTAAAAGCTTACCTCTCGATATTGCTATCGAATCAACCTGTAGGTTGGTCTTGCCATACTCATGAATCGCTACTTTTGGATTTTGTCGCCGATGTCCTTGACTCGTCTTGCGGTAGCAAGGATTCAATGGAGCCTTTGTTTCAGCGCGCTAAAGTCATGAGACGGGTGAAACAAACATTAGAGAGTAGTGATTGGTCTCACCCAATAACCATCAGCGAGCTTTGTCGTGCCGTACATGTGAGTCGCCGAACATTGCAAAACACGTTTCACTCTTGCTGTGGCATGTCGCCCCACCAGTTTCTCCTGCGAGTCAGGTTGAACCAAGCTCGCAGGGCTTTACTCAACAGTGACGGCGAGCACTCCGTCTATGATATCGCGTTTAATCATGGCTTCTATCACTTAGGTCTTTTTGCTGGGAACTATAAAAAGCTGTTTGGTGAGAGTCCGTCTGCAACGCTGGCACAGCGTTAGATTTAGAGGATTCATCAACTATAGCGGCCGTTTAAACCGCCATAGTAACAATGTGCTTTAAGCTTGATGTCGTTAGAAGTGCTGATTCAAATGCGCTTCAAATCGCGTAAAGTCATTGTCGATATCGCCATTTTTCATCACGTCATAGGCCGCAAAGGTTGGCATGGCTTTCATACCAAAGAAGCGGAAGTTGGCGTGCATGTGGAACATGAGGTCATCAACGCTTTTGCCTTGGAAAAGGTATTCAGATTCATCGTTGAACGATTCTTCTGGCGCGTTGAACGTTAAAGACAGCATGTACTTAGACTCAGTTTGCATGCCACCTGTACCGTAGTTTTTCTTAGGCTCTGATTCTGAGCGACCATCAAACAAACACAAGTCACCACCCATGCCAGCAGTAAACACCTCATCCATGTACTTTTTAAAGCTCCAAGGTACTGTCATCCAGTTGACTGGCGATTGAATGATCACTCGATCCGCCCACTTAAAGTTATCCAGTTGTGCTGGTACATCAATCTCATCTTGCATGGTGACCACACGTGTTTGATGGCCTTTGCCTTCGAGTAGGGTGATCGCCTTATCGACAAGAGTTGCGTTAAGTTTACCTTCAGAGAATGGGTAGGGTTGGTGTGCATTGATGATTAATATATTGCTCATGGTTTTATGTCCTCTAAATTTCACTATGTCTGGAGTGTGTCCGAGCGCTCTGGTGGTATATTAAAGTAACCTGAAAACTAAAATCAATTAGTATACTTTTAGTAACCTTTTGTTTGGTGGTTTTGGGGTACAAAAAAAGCAGCGTTACGCTGCTTTTTATCAATGAGTTAGCTTATATCGGGCACTCTTCCCAGCCACATTCGACATGGTGAACCAGATCGGAGACTTTGTCTGGATTGAGTCGATACTGCTTATCAACATGAAGTTTTGCAGCAGTGAGTTGTTCAAATAGCTGCCAGTGTTTCAGTAAACACTCGTCTTCATCTTGAGTAACTTCAGACCAGGTTTCTTTAAGCATGGGCATCATACATGCTGAGCCATGGGCATAGAGCATCATCTGCCATTTGAGTTCGTGCCTGTTTAATTGGTCGTCATCCGTTCGGCCTTGATTATATTCATCGACCAGCGCCTCCACGATGCATTCAATTTCCCCTTTGCTATCTACAAAATAGTCAAAGAATTCGTTTTCCTGACGCATCGCATCGGCAATGAGCTGAATAGGCTCGCGGACAACCATAATGTGGGCCAGCATTTCAACGGAAAAGCGATAGAGCTTCACATTGATAGGGGTATCTTCTGGTAGTAGCTCGAGAAGGTGCAGGATGTACTTCTGCATGTAGGCGTGCATATGGTCGCTGATGCCGTACCATATCTGCTCCTTGCTACCGAAGTGGTGACGAATCAAACTATGAGACACACCCGCACGCTCACTGATATTGCGAATAGAAACTCTCTCGTACCCCAGTTCGCAAAACATTTGTGCAGCGACCGTCATGATCAGGTTTTTTGTCTCTTCTGCCGCCATGGCGCTGCGACGACCTTTTTTCTTCTCCACTCGATACCTTTTTAATTAATCAATCCTATACAGGGTACTGAATTACCCACCTATCGACAAGATGCACATCGGCCGAACGTCACAATGCAGTAGATCTACTTATGCCGGGGCCTGAGGGCTTGTATATAACTAAAAGTGATGAAAAGCATACAAAAAATTATACTGCACGTGTGTGCAATATGTATTGATCTCTTTCAAATTAAACATATACTGCACAACTGTAAAGTTAATTTACTGCACGATCGTAAAGTATAAATTTGGGATAAATATTATGAACACCCATCGTCTATTCAAAAAAGTCAGTGTGCTGATGCTCCCCATATTCGCGGCCATCAGCCTATCTGGGTGCAATCAAGCACAATCAGAAATCAATGAACCCGTGATCAAGCCCGTCAAAGTAGTACAGGTTCCTGAACTCAATTTTGCACCTGTCAGCAGCTATCTTGCACAAGTTGATGCGACGGATCGTGCTCAACTCTCTTTTCAGGTCGCAGGACAAATTTCGTCGATTGACGTCAAAATGGGTGAAGTCATTAGTCAGGGCGAAATCTTGGCGACACTGGATCCAACCGACTATCAAGTCGCTTTAGACGCAAAACAAGCCGAGTTCGATCTCGCAGAGTCACAGTGGAAACGTGCTAAGCAGTTATTTGCTAAAAAGCTGATCAGTGCCGATGAGTTCGACCGCAACGAAACGCAATTTAAAGCTGCTGAGGCGTCATTAGCACAAGCGAAAGCTGATCTTGGCTATACGCAAATCATTGCTCCGTTTGATGGTGTGGTCTCTATGACTTACCAAAAGCCTTTTGAAGTCGTTGGGGCGAAACAGCCAATTTTGAATCTTATTAGCAGTGACGACCTTGATGTGACCTTCACTATTCCGGTTACGGAAGTGAAGGCGATGACGTTAGAAGAGTTAAAGAACCAGCACTTTTTTGTCACGCTGGATAGTCATCGCAATCAGCGTATTGAAGCCAGATTTCGTGAAATTGCTATGCAGCCAGATCTTGATACCAATAGCTATGCAGCTGCAGTGACAATAGTTAAGCCACAAAACATCAATGTGCTCTCCGGTATGTCTGGACAGGTGCATATTCAAAGTGAAGCGAAAGAGCGTGCATTTTCGCTGCCAACCAGCGCGTGGATTAGCCAGCAAGCGACCAGTGGCAAGGTGTGGCGCTTTGACCCAATGACAGAGCAAATTCATCAAATTCAGCTGTCTACTAATGAAAGTGGTGCCGTGACTGCGGGCTTGCAGCAAGGCGACCAAATCGTGGTGGCCGGCGCGGCAAACTTAGTGGAAGGACAGCGAGTTAAGCTCTGGACGCGAGAGGGAGGTATCTAATGAAGAAATCAATGATTGCTCTCGGTCTCGTCTCACTGGCTCTAGCGGGCTGTAATTCGGATGTTACCGTTCGTGAGCGTGCACCTCTGATGGTTGAGTCTATCGAAGTCTCAAAACCTGTAGAGCAACAATATCGCGAGTTTAAAGGCCAAGTTGTCACCGCAGAGCAGACAAAACTGGCATTTCGAATTCAGGGGGAAATTTCCCACTTACTGGTGAAGCCAGGTCAATCGGTAAAGAAAGGCCAGGTGGTCGCCAAGTTGGACGATGAAAAACTCCAGCAGCAATACCGTGATGCATTGGCTCAATACGAATTGGCAACCAAGCAACTTCGTCGTGGTACCGAATTGTACGCGCGAGATATGATTTCCAACTCTGAGTTGGATGAGCTGACTTCCAATCGACAACTGGCGAAAGCGCAATACAAAAATATTCAGCACCAAATTCAGTACACCAGCTTAAAGGCGCCGTTTTCTGGCGTGGTGGCAGAGGTTAATAAAGAACGCTTCGAAAACGTTGGCCCGGGTGAGACGGTTGTGTCTATTTATCAGGATGACAAAGTTTACGTGAAGATCAGTCTTTCTGACCACATTTTAGCTTCTATCACTCCTCAGGCTCAGCGTAATGCCTATCAGCCGCGCGCATTTTTCTCTGGCATTGATGAAAGCTACACCATGACCTACCTAGAGCACTCTAGCGAGCCAGATGCCCAAAGTCGCGCTTATGAACTTTGGCTGCAAATGCCTCAACCAAAAGCGAAAATTTTACCGGGAACCAGTGTTGCTGTTCATGTGGATATGGTCGCTGCAGGGTTAAGTACGATTCAAGGTTATCAATTACCAATGACAGTACTGGAAGCTGGCATGGAGCCGAAACAGTTTTTTGTTTGGAAACATGAAGATGGTATGGCGATGAAAACGCCAGTGCGAGTTGATCAAGTGAATAGTTTCGGGGTGATTGTCGATTCAGGCGTGACCCAAGGTGACATTTTAATTAGCTCAAGTTTGAGAAAGCTCAGAGACGGCGAAGCAGTAGCACTCTTGGAGAATAATAAATAATGAGTTTGACCGAGTATTCAATCAAAAACCGTGTCATTAGCTGGCTGTTTCTTGTCATATTGGCTGTTGGCGGTATTCAATCATTTAACGATTTAGGGCGTTTGGAAGATCCAGCGTTTACGATTAAAGATGCGATGGTGATTTCAACTTATTCCGGCGCGACCTCGACCGAAGTAGAAGAAGAGCTCACCTATCCGCTGGAAAAAGAGATCCGTAAGCTTCCGTACATCAAGAACATCAAGTCTACGTCCTCTGCGGGTCTGTCACAGATCATGGTCAGTATGGAAATGGACTATGGCCCTGACGAACTTCCCCAAATCTGGGATGAAATGCGTCGTAAGATTAATGACTTAAGACCTAACCTTCCATCAGGGGTCAATTCGATTCAGATCATCGATGATTTTGGTGATGTGTTTGGTGTGATGATCATGCTTACGGGTGATGGCTACGATTATGTGGAGCTAAAACGTTACGCTGATTACTTGAGCCGCGAGCTAGAGCTGGTGGATGGCGTGGGTAAAGTTGCCATCGCTGGTGACCAAAAGGAGATGTTATTCGTTGAGCTGTCGTTAGAGCGTCTATCTGCCCTTAACCTAGATATGAACACGGTCATGGGGCTGCTCAACCAGCAAAACAGCGTGCAGTCTGCTGGTGAAATCATGATTAATGGTGAGAGCTTGGCCATTCGTCCAAACGGCAATTTGGATTCGGTTGAGTCGCTAGAAAATCTCATCATACATGGACGTGACACGGGTAATCTTATCCGCTTAAAAGACGTGGCTGATATCTCTAAGGGGATACAAGAAAAGCCGTCAAATGTGATTACTTTTAATGGCAAGCCTGCGATTAACTTGGCGATTTCATTTGGCGCTGGTGTCAACGTGGTCGAAGTCGGTAAGGCACTGGATGCTGAGCTACAAGCGCTCGAGAGCATTAAGCCTGCGGGCATTAATCTTGACTACTTTTACAATCAATCTGCAGAAGTTGATAAATCGGTACAAGATTTTGTGGTCAGCCTTGCTCAAGCGGTAGGCATCGTCATTGTGGTATTGCTGTTCACTATGGGCATGCGTAGCGGCATCATTATTGGTGCAGTTTTGCTACTCACCGTGTTTGGTACTTTCATTATGATGAGTATCAACAATATTGAGCTTCACCGTATTTCACTCGGTGCACTTATCATCGCGCTCGGTATGTTGGTGGACAATGCGATTGTGATTGTTGAAGGTATCTTGGTTGGACTTAAGCAGGGTCAAACCAAAAAGCAAGCTGCGATGGGTATTGCAAAACAGACGCAATGGCCACTACTTGGTGCTACCGTTATCGCAATTACCGCTTTTGCTCCAATCGGTTTATCACAAGACGCCACGGGGGAGTTCATGGGCTCCTTGTTCTGGGTGCTGTGCTACTCCTTGTTCCTTAGCTGGATCACGGCATTAACTCTAACGCCGTTTCTTGCTGATATCTTGCTGAAAGAGTCTGATAAAAACGACCAAACTGCCGCTGCAGACCCATATAAAGGTGTGCTGTTTTCGGTGTTCCGTTGGTCTTTGGAGTTGGCGCTGAAATTGCGATGGTTGACGGTTGCGGCCATGATTGCATTGCTAGTTTCCGCTGTCATGGCGTTTGGTTTAGTGAAGCAGTCGTTTTTCCCGCCGTCAAACACGCCTATGTTCTTTGTCGACATGTGGATGCCTGAGGGCACGGATATACGTCAAACGCTGAAACAAACTGAGCAGGTGGAAGAGTATATTCAGGCTCAAGATAATGTGGAGTTTGTTTCCACAACGGTTGGGCAAGGTTTGCAACGTTTCATGCTGACTTATCAGCCAGAGAAAAGCTATGAAGGCTACGCTCAGCTGCAAGTGCGAACCACCAGTCGTGACAACATGTTTGATTTACTCAACACGCTGGATTCAGAGCTGTCGTCTCAATTTGCCACCCCAACGTTCCAGCTTCGACTGATGGAATTTGGTCCGTCACCAGCGTCGAAGATCGAAGCGCGCATCATTGGCCCTGACCCACAGGTGCTGCGTGATATCGCGGTACAAGTAGAAGATGTATTGCTTGCGGATCCGGGAGCAAGAAACATTCGTCATGATTGGCGCGAACGCACCAAGCAGTTGGTTCCTCAGTTTAATGAATCGAAAGCGCGCCGTTTGGGTATCTCGAAAGAGGATCTATCGAGCACTCTGCAACTGGCATTCGGTGGTAACACGATTGGCGTATTCCGTGATGGTACACAAATGCTGCCTATCGTCACTCGGCTGACGGAAGCGGAACGCGTGGATTATGCGTCACTGCAGAACATCTCCATTTGGAGCCCAATGCTGCAAACGTATGTGCCAGTAGAGCAGGTGATCGACGATGTTACGCTGGAGTGGCAAGAGCCGATTATTCAGCGCCGTGACAGAAAACGTACTTTAACGGTACTCGCTGACCATGATGTATTGGGAGACGAGACGGCGGCAAGTTTATTCGCTCGTGTTAAGCCACAGGTAGAATCACTGCCTCTACCTGCTGGCTACACGATCGAATGGGGTGGCGAATATGAGTCATCAAAAGATGCGCAAGAGGCGATGTTTAAGTCATTGCCGATGGGCTATCTGTTGATGTTCATCATCACAATGTTGTTGTTCAATTCGTTTAAAAAGCCGTTGGTGATTTGGTTTACTGTGCCACTTTCTATCATTGGTGTCGCATTTGGACTGCTTTTGTCGAATATGCCATTTAGTTTTACCGCGTTACTAGGTCTGCTTAGCCTAAGTGGCATGATCCTTAAAAACGGTATTGTATTGATGGATCAAATCAACCTAGAGCTAGAGAGTGGTAAAGACCCATACTTGGCTTTGATAGACAGTGCGGTTAGTCGTGTTCGTCCAGTGAGTATGGCAGCGCTGACCACCATTCTGGGGATGATACCTCTCGTGTTTGATGCCTTCTTTGGCTCAATGGCGATCACCATTATGGCGGGTCTTGGCTTTGCCACGGTTCTAACCTTAATTGTAGTACCGGTATTGTTTGCCATTTTCTTTAAGGTGAAACCGGCGAACTAACTGAAATCATAGTAAAAGTGATCAAAAGCCTGCATTTATTGCAGGCTTTTTGCGTTGTTGTAGATACAAAATTGAACCCGCTTCTCGGAATTTAGCTGCAATTTTGTGTTTTTTGCGGACGAGTTCGGTATTCATCGGCTTTAACGAGCGATTTGTAAGTTAATTTCGAAATCTTGATCAAATTTTCGCAAAATAATGACGTTATTTTGGAATACCAACCACATTTTTTGGCATGATCGTTTTATCAAACGAGCAAGATTAAACACAATATGCTCACGAATCATTCAGAACAGATGGAGAGACTTCAAATGCCAACTAACTACTGCACCGCGTGCAAAAAGGATACGGCACACAAAGCAGTGATGCGACGCAGCCACAACGATAACTCATCTATCGTTCAAAACTTCCAAATGTTGATGTCTCAACTGGTCAATGGCAGCGGTTACTACAAGCTAGAGCGTCAGCTATATTGCCGTGTGTGCAATAAGCAGAATCAAGAAACAGTGAAAACGGTGCTTAGCGGTCAAACGAATCTCGCATAACAAAAGTCTCGCGTAAATTAACACTGTAAACTGATATCGATTGATGGCATTTGTCACAACTTTGTGATCTCACATCTTTTTACATGCATAACCTTTGATTTACAATCGTGAAGTATCCCGTTCACTTGAGTTAAATCAATGGCTTCGCTTGCTTTAGATAAAATCGATTTAGAAATACTGCGCATACTTAGCCGTAAGGGTCGTATGCCGATAGTTGAGTTGGCTAAGTTGGTCAATTTGACGACCTCTCCTTGTTCGGACCGCGTGAAGCGCCTAGAGAAAGAAGGCTTCATTGTGGGTTATCACGCTGAACTCAATCCGGAAAAATTGGGCCTAGATGTCCAAGTGTTTATTCATATCCGACTCGATCAAACCAGCTTCTCGATATTTGAAAAATTTGCTAAAGCTGTTGAATTAATGCCTGAAATTGAAGAGTGTTATTCACTTTCCGGTGACTTCGATACCATGATCAAGGTTAGAACTAAAGATATGAAGTCTTATCAATCATTTATGTCTACCAAGTTAGGTACATTACCCGGTGTGATTCAAACCCGTAGCGAGGTAGTGATCGAGGAGCACAAAACAGGATTTGGCGTTAATCCGGACCTTCTTGACACGCTCTAGACTCATTTCGACAAACCATTACTAAGTCTTCATTGCATCCCACTCTATCTTCAATGAATCTTCTCATTGGAGATACAGGTCATGTCTTTTTTGAGACTATGCACATTCTTTGTTCTCCTTGGGTTTAAAAGTTTGATTTTTATTGTTAATTAGATAGAAAAGTTAACTAGAAATCTGCTTTAACAGTCCTACACTGAACATATATAAAACTATCTAATAAACAATAAGTTGTTTCAGTGAATGTGGGTGTTTGACTAAGTTTGTCGCGACGGTTGTTCGAGGAGTTTGCCATGAGTATTGCTGCGTTGTTGGGCCTAGTAGATTTATCGGGGACATTAGTTCTTGATTCTAATGGCAAAATTGTTTTGTTACCTGAAGGCGTGGAGATGCGACCTGGTGATATTGAACTGTCGCCGGACAATTTGGTGCCCGATGCTGAGCTGCGTCAGACTTTATTTGCTCAAACTAACTCTCTGTCAACAAATGGTGAGCGGGATAGCATTGGGGATTCTGGGGGCGACCAAGACGCCGATGCCATTATTGCTCAAATTGAAGCTGGCGCCGATCCAACTCAGAATGTAGACCAAGCTGCAGCAGCAGGCAGCTCATTGAGTTCTAGTATTTCTGATGCCGCTACTGTCGAAGCCATTAGTCCAGAAATCCTTGCCGCGACCTTTTTCGAAACGCTCGGGCTCGATAGACAAGATCTCACCCAGACGCAAATTAACGCGTTGGCTGATTTCGTCACCAATAGAGCCCCTGTTACCATCTTTGAAGCGCGAAGCTACAACGAAGAATCACAAGACAGTGAACTTGGACTCTCCTTTCCAACAGATGCCGATGGTGATGCGTTGGTTGTGACGGTCACTGAGCTGCCTAAATTGGGACAAGTGACGCTTGCAGATGGGACGCCAATTAGCCTAGGTCAAACACTGACTCAAGCAGAGTTTGAGAACCTACAATTTGATGCGCCCCAAGAGTATACCCTTGGTGAGGATGCCGGACAGTTTACCTATAGCGCTGATGACGGTAAGGGGCAACCGGACTCGGTTCAAGCCGGCGGTGTGATACTTGAGATTAATCCGATCAACGATATTCCTGTTATTGATGAAGTGGGGCAAGGCACCTTAGTCGAGAGCGGTAATCTCGACGACGGCCAAGTGTTCGAAGGTGTAAGTACGGCTTCCGGTAGCATAAGTGCATCTGATAACGATACGGATGCAGTGCTGACCTATGGTGTAGAAAACGATACCAATGAATACGGTCAGCTTAGTGTCGATCCTGAAACCGGAGATTGGATATTCACCTTAGATAACAATTCCTCTGCGACACAAAGCCTAAAAGAAGGTGACTCAATAAACACCACGTTTGAGGTGACCGTCACCGACGACAAAGGGGCAGTCACTACCGAAACATTAACGCTTACCATCAATGGTACCAACGATTTACCGACATTCGATGCAGGTGGCGATGCTGCTGGCACTGTGACTGAACAGGGCGATGGTATCGGTCGCGACAATCTAGCTTCGGGTATTTTATCCGTCACCGATGTCGACGCGGGTGCGACTCTGATCTTTGAAATTGAGTCTGAGCAAAATGACTTTGGTTCTTTCTCTGTGGATGACAATGGACGGTGGCAGTTTGAGCTCGACAATGACGCTTCGGTTACACAGGCCTTAAGCGAAGGTGAGACGAGAACACTGAACTACACGGTTTCCGTTACCGATGAGTTCGGTGCGCGCAGTGAGCAGGTTGTCGCGATTACGGTAATCGGTACAAATGATACTCCAGAAATAGTTGATGGAAGAGGATCCAGCGGTGCCGTTAATGAGGCAGGTAATCGTGATGATGGCACATTGTTCCCAGGTAAGGTGTTTGATTTCGGTATCATACGAGCTTCGGACAGTGACGGAACGCTAAGCTTTACCACAACGGATAAGAGTGATTATGGTGAATTCACAATAAACGAATTGACTGGTGAATGGCGTTTCAACTTAGACAATTATGCAGCGATTACTCAGTCGCTAAAAGAAGGAGAGACGGTTGAGGCTGTGTTTAATGTCAAAGTGGCGGATGAATCCGGCGCTTTCGTCATGCAACCGGTTACCATTGAGATCTTTGGTGCCAATGACCAACCTATCATTTCCTCATCAAGCGACTTAGCCGGCACCGTTATTGAGTCTGGAGACAATACTGAAGGCACGTCACTCGCGTCCGGAACTCTTGTCGGTGAAGATGTTGATGACGACACCACTTTCACCTTTTTCGTAGAAGATGGGGCAAGTG
Organism: Vibrio sp. 10N; assembly: GCF_036245475.1. Lineage (NCBI taxonomy): Bacteria > Pseudomonadati > Pseudomonadota > Gammaproteobacteria > Vibrionales > Vibrionaceae > Vibrio > Vibrio sp. 10N. The sequence goes on from NZ_BTPM01000002.1 coordinate 1,616,562, forward strand.
ACTACGGCCAGTTAGTGATGAAGCCAAATGGTGAATGGACGTTTGAGATCGATAATGATGCAGCGGCCACTCAGGCTTTGAATGCTGGAGATTCCGTAGATGTTACCTTCCCAGTGACCATCAGAGATGAATTTGGTGCCATCAACACAGAGGTGTTGACGATTACGGTAGTCGGTACCAATGACTTACCACAGATCGTCAGTGGCTCCTCCTCCACACTGACTGAAGATGTAGACACTGATGCTCTTGGCTACTTAGTGGCAACCGATACATTGGTCATCAGTGATCCAGACGCGGGTGAGGAGACGTTTAATCCCGGAACCGCAACACCAGTAGGCTCAACGCTCGGCTCTCTTAACATCGCGGCCGATGGCACTTGGACGTACTCAGTAGATAATTCACTAGAGGCCGTGCAGTCTCTGGATGTTGGCGATAAGTTGGTTGAAGAATTTATCGTGATCTCTGCTGATGGCACTGAGCACACCATCGCCGTCACTATCAATGGTACTGAAGATGAAACCATCATCACCGGTCCAACGACAGATACAGTGAAAGAAGACACCGACGTGGATGCCGGCCTTCTGGTTGCAGGCGATAATCTCGCATTGACTATTACTGATAACGATGCAGGCGAAAACAAATTTAGCACCACAGTCACCAGTGTCGCAAACGACAGCGGCCAGCTTCCGCTTGGCACGTTAACCATCACCGAAGATGGTGACTGGTCTTATCAAGTGTCTAATGCCCTTCAAGAGATCCAATCTCTGGGCGATGGTGATACCCGCGTTGAGCGCTTTACCGTTACCTCTATCGATGGTTCAAAAATCGAAACCATCGAGGTAACGATTCAAGGTACTAACGATGTTCCTGTGATTGCAGGTGATGCTTTAGGCAGTGTAACCGAAGACTTCGAAGTACAAACTGGCGACCTTCTTAAAGATAACGGCCAACTGACTATTTCGGATGTGGATGCTGGTGAAGCCAAGTTCCAAACCATTGTTACTCCAATTGGCACTGTCTTAAGCTCACTTACTATCACCGAAGCAGGTGCATGGAGCTATGAAGTCGATAACACTAACCCAATCATCCAAGGTTTGGGTGAAGGTGACTCGCTGACCGAGACGTTCCAGGTCTTGAGTGAAGACAGCACCCCACAAAACATCGTCATCACTATTAATGGTGTTAATGATGTACCGACCATTGTGTCGGGCGACTCTGTTCTTGCTCAAGAAGACGTCGCGGTGGATGGCGATGGCAATATCGTCGCGACCAATACCCTAGTGATTTCCGATGAGGATGCTGGCGAGGAAGTGTTTAATGCAGGCACTGCTAATCCAGTTGGCACAACACTTGGCACCTTAACCATCGATGCGGCAGGTGTCTGGACTTACAAAGTCGATAATTCTCTACCGCAAATCCAAGCGCTGGATGTCGGCACTAGCCTGACAGAATCTTTCACAGTGACTTCTGCCGATGGCACCGAGCATCAAATTGACGTTACGGTTAACGGCACTGAAGATCCAACCATTATCAGTAACTATCAGCCCGGCGCGGTGACTGAAGATACGGCGGGAATCTTGACTGACTCAGGTAGTTTATCCATTGCTGACCTTGACGCGGGTGAAGCCCTGTTCAACACCACGGTGACCAAACTCAACAATGGCGACGGTCAATCGCCACTGGGCAATCTCACCATTGACGCCAATGGCAATTGGACCTACACGGTCGATAACTCTCTCACTGGCGTGCAAGAGCTAGGTGATGGTGAGACTCGCGATGAAGTGTTCCAAGTCAGCTCGATTGATGGCTCAGTCAGTCAAACTATCGTGGTGACTATTACCGGTGTGAATGGCGCGCCGTCAATAGTCAGCGGCGAATCGGGAGCCGTGACAGAAGATGTTGCTGTCACACCAAGCGACACTTTGGTGGCTACGGATAAGCTGGTCATCACCGATGAAGATGCCGGTGAAAACGTCTTTAACGCAGGCACAGCGACGCCAGTTGGCACAACGCTGGGCTCGCTCACCATCACTGCCGATGGTACTTGGACATACACACTAGATAACACCCTCACCGCGGTGCAAGCACTGGATGCTGGTGACAAAGTCATTGAGGAGTTCACAGTGACGTCTGCGGATGGCACCGAGCACACCATCGCCGTCACCGTAAACGGCACCGAAGATGAAACCATCATCACCGGCCCAACGACAGATACGGTGAAAGAAGACACCGACGTGGATGCCGGTCTTCTAGTTGCGGGCGATAACCTGTCGCTCACCATTACGGATAATGATGCAGGCGAGAACAAGTTCAGCACCACTGTTACCAGTGTCGTTAATGATAACGGCAAGCTTCCGCTTGGTACGTTAACCATCACTGAAGATGGCGACTGGTCTTATCAAGTGTCCAATGCCCTTCAAGAGATCCAATCTCTCGGCGATGGTGACACTCGCGTTGAGCGTTTTACTGTCACCTCTATCGATGGTTCAAAAACCGAAACCATTGAAGTAACGATTCAAGGCACCAACGATGTTCCAGTGATTGCAGGTGATGCTTTAGGCACTGTCACTGAAGACTTCGAAGTACAAACAGGCGACCTACTTAAAGACAACGGTCAACTGACTATCTCTGATGTGGATACAGGTGAAGCCAAGTTCCAAACCATTGTTACTCCAATTGGCTCTGTCTTAGGCTCACTTACTATCAACGAGTCTGGCGCGTGGAGCTATGAAGTCGATAACACTGACCCCACCATCCAAGGCTTGGGTGAAGGTGATTCACTGACCGAAACATTCCAGGTCTTGAGTGAAGACGGCACCCCGCAAAACATCGTCATCACTATTAATGGTGTTAATGATGTACCGACCATTGTCTCGGGCGATTCTGTTCTCGCTCAAGAAGACGTCGCGGTGGATGGCGATGGCAACATTGTCGCGACCAATACCTTAGTGATTTCCGATGAGGATACTGGTGAGGAAGTGTTTAATGCAGGCACTGCTAATCCAGTTGGCACAACACTTGGCACCTTAACCATCGATGCGGCAGGTGTTTGGACTTACAAGGTCGATAACTCGCTACCTGAAATCCAAGCCCTTGATGTGGGCACGAGCTTAACTGAGTCGTTCACGGTGACATCCGCCGATGGCACCGAGCATCAAATTGATGTCACGGTTAACGGTACTGAAGATCCAACCATTATTAGTAATTACCAGCCTGGCGCGGTGACTGAAGATACGGCGGGTATCTTGACTGACTCAGGTAGCTTATCCATTGCCGACCCTGATGCGGGTGAAGCCCTATTCAACACCACTGTTACCAAGCTTCACAATGGTGATGGCCAGTGGCCATTGGGCAATCTCACCATCGATGCCAATGGTAACTGGACCTACACGGTCGACAACTCGTTAACTGGCGTGCAAGAGCTAGGCGATGGCGAGACGCGCGATGAAGTGTTCCAAGTCAGCTCAATTGATGGCTCCGAGAGTCAAACCATCGTGGTGACTATTACTGGCGTGAATGGTGCTCCTTCTATCGTTAGCGGTGAATCGGGAGCCGTGACAGAAGATGTTGCTGTGACTCCAAGCGATACCTTGGTTGCCACCGACAAACTAGTCATCACCGATGAAGATGCCGGTGAAAACGTCTTTAACGCAGGCACAGCGACGCCAGTTGGTACCACGCTGGGCTCGCTCACTATTACGGCCGATGGTACTTGGACATACACTCTAGATAACACTCTCACCGCAGTGCAAGCACTGGATGATGGCGACAAAGTCATTGAAGAGTTCACGGTGACGTCTGCTGACGGCACTGAGCACATCATCGTCGTCACCATTAATGGCACCGAAGATGAAACCATCATCACCGGGCCAACGACAGACACGGTCAAAGAAGACACCGACGTGGATGCCGGTCTTCTGGTTGCGGGCGATAATCTCGCGCTTACCATTACTGATAATGATGCTGGAGAGAACAAGTTCAGCACCACGGTCACCAGTGTCGCAAACGACAGCGGTCAGCTACCGCTTGGCTCGTTAACCATCACCGAAGATGGCGACTGGTCTTATCAAGTTTCCAACGCCCTTCAAGAGATTCAATCTCTGGGCGATGGTGATACCCGCGTTGAGCGCTTTACCGTTACCTCTATCGATGGTTCAAAAACCGAAACTATTGAAGTAACGATTCAAGGTACTAACGATGCTCCTGTGATTGCCGGTGATGTGCTTGGTCTCGTGATTGAAGATACCAATGTCCAGAGCGGTGATCTTCTAAAAGACAACGGTCAGCTCACCATCTCCGATGTGGACACTGGCGAAGCCAAGTTCCAAACCGTTGTTACTCCAATTGGCTCGGTATTAGGCTCACTTACTATCACCGAAGCAGGTGCGTGGAGCTATGAAGTTGATAACACCAACCTAACCATCCAAGGCTTAGGTGAAGGCGACTCACTGACCGAAACGTTCCAGGTCTTGAGTAAAGACGGTACGCCGCAAAGCATCGTCATTACTATTAATGGTGTTAACGGTGTACCCACTATCATATCGGGCGATTCCGCTATTGCTCAAGAAGACGTCGCGGTGGATGGTGATGGCAATATCGTCGCCACCAATACCTTGGTGATTTCCGATGAGGATGCTGGCGAGGAAGTGTTTAATGCGGGTGCCGCCACTCCAGTTGGCGCAACACTTGGCACCTTAACCATCGATGCGGCAGGTGTTTGGACTTACAAGGTCGATAACTCCCTACCTGAAATCCAAGCCCTTGATGTAGGCACGAGCTTAACTGAGTCTTTCACAGTGACATCCGCCGATGGCACCGAGCATCAAATTGACGTTACGGTTAACGGCACTGAAGATCCAACCATCATCAGTAACTATCAGCCTGGCGCGGTGACGGAAGATACGGCGGGTATCCTCTCTGACTCAGGTAGCTTATCCATTGCCGACCCTGATGCGGGTGAAGCCTTGTTCAACACCACAGTTACCAAGCTCAACAATGGTGATGGTCAATCGCCATTGGGTAATCTAACCATTGATGCTAATGGTAACTGGACCTACACCGTCGACAACTCACTCACTGGCGTGCAAGAGCTGGGCGACGGTGAGACTCGCGATGAAGTGTTCCAAGTCAGCTCAATTGATGGCTCCGAGAGTCAAACCATCGTGGTGACCATTACTGGCGTGAATGGTGCTCCTTCTATCGTTAGCGGTGAATCAGGAGTTGTAACTGAGGATGCAGGCGTCACACCTAGCGATACGTTAGTGGCCACTGACAAACTAGTCATCACCGATGAAGACGCCGGTGAAATGGTATTCAACGCAGGCACCGCCACACCGGTAGGCACCACACTTGGCACGTTGACTATTGCTGCCGATGGCACTTGGACCTACACGCTCGACAACACACTCACCGCGGTGCAAGCGCTAGACGTTGGCGACAAAGTGATTGAGGAGTTCACGGTGACGTCTGCTGATGGCACCGAGCACACCATTGCCGTCACCGTTAATGGCACCGAAGATGAAACCATCATCACCGGGCCAACGACAGACACGGTCAAAGAAGACACCGACGTGGATGCCGGTCTTCTGGTTGCGGGCGATAATCTCGCGCTTACCATTACTGATAATGATGCTGGAGAGAACAAGTTCAGCACCACGGTCACCAGTGTCGCAAACGACAGCGGTCAGCTACCGCTTGGCTCGTTAACCATCACCGAAGATGGCGACTGGTCTTATCAAGTCTCAAACGCACTTCAGGAGATCCAATCTCTAGGTGATGGCGATACTCGCGTTGAGCGATTTACTGTGACTTCTATCGATGGTTCAAAAACCGAAACCATCGAAGTGACCATCCAGGGTACCAACGACTTGCCGCTCATTGGCGGTAACGCGGTGGGCAGTGTCACCGAAGACTTCGAAGTTCAAACTGGCGACCTTCTTAAAGATAACGGACAGCTCACTATTTCTGATGTCGACACTGGCGAAGCCAAGTTCCAAACCGTTGTTACTCCAATTGGCTCAGTATTCGGCGTACTTACCATCACTGAAACCGGTGCCTGGAGCTATGAAGTCGATAACACCAACCCAACCATCCAAGGCTTGGGTGAAGGTGACTCACTCACCGAGACCTTTCAGGTCTTGAGTGAAGACGGTACCCCGCAAAACATCGTCATCACTATCAATGGTGTTAATGATGTGCCGACCATTGTGTCGGGCGACTCTGTTCTTGCTCAAGAAGACGTCGCGGTGGATGGCGATGGCAATATCGTCGCGACTAATACTCTAGTGATTTCCGATGAGGATACTGGCGAGGAAGTGTTTAATGCAGGCACCGCAACGCCAGTCGGCACAACACTTGGCACCTTAACCATAGATGCAGCTGGCGTCTGGACTTACAAGGTCGATAACTCCCTACCTGAAATCCAAGCCCTTGATGTAGGCACGAGCTTAACTGAGTCTTTCACAGTGACATCTGCCGATGGCACCGAGCATCAAATCGATGTCATGGTTAACGGTACTGAAGATCCAACCATTATCAGTAACTATCAGCCAGGCGCGGTCACAGAAGATACGGCGGGTATCCTCAGCGACTCAGGCAGTCTCACGATTACTGACCTTGATGCGGGTGAAGCGCTGTTCAATACCACGGTCACCAAACTCAACAATGGTGATGGCCAATCACCGTTGGGCAACCTCACCATTGACGCCAATGGTAACTGGACCTACACCGTCGATAATTCTCTCACTGGCGTGCAAGAGCTAGGTGATGGTGAGACTCGCGATGAAGTGTTCCAAGTCAGCTCAATTGATGGCTCAGTCAGTCAAACCATCGTGGTGACGATTACAGGTGTCGATGGCGCACCGTCTATTGTGAGCGGTGAATCGGGAGCCGTGACAGAAGATGTTGCTGTCACACCAAGCGACACTTTGGTGGCTACGGATAAGCTGGTCATCATCGATGAAGATGCCGGTGAAAACGTCTTTAACGCAGGCGCTGCGACGCCAGTTGGTACCACGCTGGGCTCGCTCACTATTACGGCCGATGGTACTTGGACCTACACACTAGATAACACGCTCACCGCGGTGCAAGCGCTAGACGTTGGCGACAAAGTTATTGAAGAGTTTACGGTGACGTCAGCGGACGGCACCGAGCACACCATCGCCGTCACCGTTAATGGCACCGAAGATGAAACCATCATCACCGGTCCAACGACAGATACAGTGAAAGAAGACACCGACGTGGATGCCGGACTTCTGGTTGCGGGCGATAATCTCGCGCTTACCATTACTGATAACGATGCAGGCGAGAACAAATTTAGCACCACAGTCACCAGTGTCGCAAACGACAATGGTCAGCTTCCACTTGGCACGTTAACCATCACCGAAGATGGTGACTGGTCCTATCAAGTGTCCAATGACCTTCAAGAGATCCAATCTCTCGGCGATGGTGATACTCGCGTTGAGCGTTTTGCTGTCACCTCTATCGATGGTTCAAAAACTGAGACCATCGAAGTGACGGTTCAAGGTGCTAACGACGTCCCAGTGATTGCAGGTGATGCTTTAGGCAGTGTCACCGAAGACTTCGAAGTTCAAACTGGCGACCTTCTTAAAGATAACGGACAGCTCACTATTTCTGATGTCGACACTGGCGAAGCCAAGTTCCAAACCGTTGTTACTCCAATTGGCTCAGTATTCGGCGTACTTACCATCACTGAAACCGGTGCGTGGAGCTATGAAGTCGATAACACCAACCCAATCATCCAAGGCTTGGGTGAAGGTGACTCACTCACCGAGACCTTTCAGGTCTTGAGTGAAGACGGTACCCCGCAAAACATCGTCATCACTATCAATGGTGTTAATGATGTGCCGACCATTGTGTCGGGCGACTCTGTTCTTGCTCAAGAAGATGTCGCGGTGGATGGTGATGGTAATATCGTCGCGACTAATACCCTAGTGATTTCCGATGAGGATGCTGGCGAAGAAGTATTTAATGCGGGTGCCGCCACTCCAGTTGGCACAACACTTGGCACCTTAACCATCGATGCGGCGGGTGTTTGGACTTACAAGGTCGATAACTCCCTACCTGAAATCCAAGCCCTTGATGTAGGCACGAGCTTAACTGAGTCTTTCACAGTGACATCTGCCGATGGCACCGAGCATCAAATCGATGTCATGGTTAACGGTACTGAAGATCCAACCATTATCAGTAACTATCAGCCAGGCGCGGTCACAGAAGATACGGCGGGTATCCTCAGCGACTCAGGCAGTCTAACGATTACTGACCTTGATGCGGGTGAAGCGCTGTTCAATACCACGGTCACCAAACTCAACAATGGTGATGGCCAATCACCGTTGGGCAACCTCACCATTGACGCCAATGGTAACTGGACCTACACCGTCGATAATTCTCTCACTGGCGTGCAAGAGCTAGGTGATGGTGAGACTCGCGATGAAGTGTTCCAAGTCAGCTCAATTGATGGCTCAGTCAGTCAAACCATCGTGGTGACGATTACAGGTGTCGATGGCGCACCGTCTATTGTGAGCGGTGAATCGGGAGCCGTGACAGAAGATGTTGCTGTCACACCAAGCGACACTTTGGTGGCTACGGATAAGCTGGTCATCATCGATGAAGATGCCGGTGAAAACGTCTTTAACGCAGGCGCTGCGACGCCAGTTGGTACCACGCTGGGCTCGCTCACTATTACGGCCGATGGTACTTGGACCTACACACTAGATAACACGCTCACCGCGGTGCAAGCGCTAGACGTTGGCGACAAAGTTATTGAAGAGTTTACGGTGACGTCAGCGGACGGCACCGAGCACACCATCGCCGTCACCGTTAATGGCACCGAAGATGAAACCATCATCACCGGTCCAACGACAGATACAGTGAAAGAAGACACCGACGTGGATGCCGGACTTCTGGTTGCGGGCGATAATCTCGCGCTTACCATTACTGATAACGATGCAGGCGAGAACAAATTTAGCACCACAGTCACCAGTGTCGCAAACGACAATGGTCAGCTTCCACTTGGCACGTTAACCATCACCGAAGATGGTGACTGGTCCTATCAAGTGTCCAATGACCTTCAAGAGATCCAATCTCTCGGCGATGGTGATACTCGCGTTGAGCGTTTTGCTGTCACCTCTATCGATGGTTCAAAAACTGAGACCATCGAAGTGACGGTTCAAGGTGCTAACGACGTCCCAGTGATTGCAGGTGATGCTTTAGGCAGTGTCACCGAAGACTTCGAAGTTCAAACTGGCGACCTTCTTAAAGATAACGGACAGCTCACTATTTCTGATGTCGACACTGGCGAAGCCAAGTTCCAAACCGTTGTTACTCCAATTGGCTCAGTATTCGGCGTACTTACCATCACTGAAACCGGTGCGTGGAGCTATGAAGTCGATAACACCAACCCAATCATCCAAGGCTTGGGTGAAGGTGACTCACTCACCGAGACCTTTCAGGTCTTGAGTGAAGACGGTACCCCGCAAAACATCGTCATCACTATCAATGGTGTTAATGATGTGCCGACCATTGTGTCGGGCGACTCTGTTCTTGCTCAAGAAGATGTCGCGGTGGATGGTGATGGTAATATCGTCGCCACCAATACCTTAGTGATTTCCGATGAGGATGCTGGCGAAGAAGTATTTAATGCGGGTGCCGCCACTCCAGTTGGCACAACACTTGGCACCTTAACCATCGATGCGGCGGGTGTTTGGACTTACAAGGTCGATAACTCCCTACCTGAAATCCAAGCCCTTGATGTAGGCACGAGCTTAACTGAGTCTTTCACAGTGACATCCGCCGATGGCACCGAGCATCAAATCGATGTCATGGTTAACGGTACTGAAGATCCAACCATTATCAGTAACTATCAGCCAGGCGCGGTCACAGAAGATACGGCGGGTATCCTCAGCGACTCAGGCAGTCTAACGATTACTGACCTTGATGCGGGTGAAGCGCTGTTCAATACCACGGTCACCAAACTCAACAATGGTGATGGCCAATCACCGTTGGGCAACCTCACCATTGACGCCAATGGTAACTGGACCTACACCGTCGATAATTCTCTCACTGGCGTGCAAGAGCTAGGTGATGGTGAGACTCGCGATGAAGTGTTCCAAGTCAGCTCAATTGATGGCTCAGTCAGTCAAACCATCGTGGTGACGATTACAGGTGTCGATGGCGCACCGTCTATTGTGAGCGGTGAATCGGGAGCCGTGACAGAAGATGTTGCTGTCACACCAAGCGACACTTTGGTGGCTACGGATAAGCTGGTCATCATCGATGAAGATGCCGGTGAAAACGTCTTTAACGCAGGCGCTGCGACGCCAGTTGGTACCACGCTGGGCTCGCTCACTATTACGGCCGATGGTACTTGGACCTACACACTAGATAACACGCTCACCGCGGTGCAAGCGCTAGACGTTGGCGACAAAGTTATTGAAGAGTTTACGGTGACGTCAGCGGACGGCACCGAGCACACCATCGCCGTCACCGTTAATGGCACCGAAGATGAAACCATCATCACCGGGCCAACGGCAGACACGGTCAAAGAAGACACCGACGTGGATGCCGGTCTCTTGGTTGCGGGTGATAATCTCGCGCTTACCATTACTGATAATGATGCTGACGAGAACAAGTTCAGCACCACGGTCACCAGTGTCGCAAACGACAGCGGTCAGCTACCGCTTGGCTCGTTAACCATCACCGAAGATGGTGACTGGTCCTATCAAGTGTCCAATGCCCTGCAAGAGATCCAATCTCTCGGTGACGGTGATAGTCGAGTCGAGCGTTTTACCGTTACCTCTATCGATGGCTCAAAAACCGAAACCATTGAAGTGACGATTCAAGGCACCAACGATGTTCCTGTGATTGCCGGTGATGCGCTTGGTCTCGTGATTGAAGATACCAATGTCCAGAGCGGTGATCTTCTAAAAGACAACGGTCAGCTTACCATCTCCGATGTGGACACTGGCGAAGCCAAATTCCAAACTACGGTTACGCCAATTACGGTCGGCGGAATTACGCCTGTCGGTACTCTAACGATTACCGCTACTGGTGCATGGAGCTATGAAGTTGACAATACTGCTACTGAAGTACAGCAGCTCGGTGCTGGGGATACAAGAACGGAAACCTTCCAAGTCTTTAGTGACGATGGGACGCCACATAACGTGGTGGTCACGATCAATGGCACTAATGATGCACCTCAGATCGGCGGTCTGTCGTATGCAGAGCTAACGGAAGATCAAGCAACACAAATAGATGCGAACGGCGACTTGAATTTCACATCGCAAGCGACCATCAGTGATGTCGATCTTGGCGAAGGCGCTTTTGTTCCTGGTACTTTGGCCGCCGCTGCCGGAAACTTCTCCGACGGTGCGTTAAGCATAGATGCGGCCGGTAACTGGACTTACACAATTCCAAATAGTAGCGCCAACGTACAAGGGTTAGCTGCGGGGGAGCGTGCAACACAAACCTTCACCGTTGAAACCGACAACAACACCACGCACACCATTACTGTTGATATCGTCGGTGTTAATGACGACTCAGTGTTGATAAGCGACCCATCTCAATCTTTGGGCAGCGTGACGGAGGACGATACCCTAGTCACACTTTCAGATAGCGGCGTATTGCAGTTGTCCGATGTGGATGGTGCCAATGAAGAGGTGTTCAATACCAATCCGAATACGTTTACATCAACCAGTACCGTTGAAGGAGCTGGTGCGAATCAGGCTCTTGGTTCGCTGACCATTACCGCCGACGGAGCTTGGAGCTACCAAATCCCGAATGCCGATGTTGAGTATTTAGGGCAAGGTGAAACCGCAACAGAGACATTTACGGTTCTCTCGGAAGATGGCACCCCACATACGATAACGGTGACCATTAATGGCACCAATGATTTGCCTGTCATTGCCGGCACCAGCGAAATCGATGGAACTTTGATTGAGTCTGGACATCAGGATACAGGGGATGTGGTCACAGGTACGCCTATTATTGAAGGTCAGATTATTGCTACTGATGTAGACCTTCCCGATAACGACGTCCTAGATTACAGCGTTGCCAATGCCACGAATCCATACGGTACGGCGTCGATTGATCAAAACGGTGTCTGGAAATTTGAGCTCGACAACGGTGCCGATGCGACGCAAGCGCTAGAAGAAAATGAGACGGCAACCGTGACCTTCGATGTGGTGGTGACCGATGATCAGAATGCGACTTCAACTCAGCAAGTGACCATTACGATTCAGGGTACTAATGACAAGCCGTATTTGACCTCTGGAGGCGTATTTACCGACTCAGTGAAAGAATCTGGATTTAATGAGTCAGGGGATCAACTGGCGGAAGGTCAAATCAATGCAGACGATTATGATCTCGCGGATAATGCGCAGTTGAGCTATGCCTTTGATTCTAATGACAGCACAGCAACCAGTGTTGAAAATCAATACGGTACCTTTACCATCAATAGCGATGGGTCTTGGTCGTTTGAATTGGATAACACAAAACCTGCCACCCAAGCGTTAAGAGCTGGCGAATCGACAACGGTAGACATTGATGCCTTTATTATTGATGACCGAGATGCTTACATTAGCCAAACGCTAACGGTGACGATCAACGGTACCAATGATCAGCCAACCATATCCGGCACCAACACCGGTGATGTGGTTGAGGACAGAAACGTCACCAAAGAAAATGGAGTGCGTTACATCACCAGTGAAGGGTCACTTCGTGTCGATGACGTCGATACTGGAGAGAGCATCTTCAACACTACCGTTGAACCCGTAGGTTCGCCACTCGGCACCTTAACGATTGATGCCCTTGGCGACTGGGACTATCAGGTGAACACACGCGAGCGTGCAATCCAACGTCTGGGTGTGGATGAAACCATGGAAGAATCCTTCCGCGTTTACTCTGTTGATGGCACGTCCTTTGAAACCATCACTATCACTATTACTGGTACCAATGATCGCCCAAGGATCCGTGGTAATAGCTCAGACTCAATCACTGAGAATATTGAAGGGGATGACAGCGAAGTTAAAGCAACCGGAGATCTCAACCCGAGAGATGCTGATGCGACAGATGTACATACCTGGTCGGTCGTTGGCAGCTCAGACGGACAATATGGCTCATTCTCAATCAATGCCTCAACCGGTACTTGGGAGTACATTCTCGATAACGACAAAGCCGATTCGTTGCAAAAAGATGAGCTCGTCACCGAAACCTTTACGGTTCTTGTCGACGATGGCAACGGTGGTACACGTACCAAAGACGTCAAGATTAATATCACTGGTACCAATGATGCATTGGAAGTGACGGGCGATGATAGCGCGACAGTCGTTGAAGACCTTAACATTACCGAAGATGGCGTCATTGACGTTAGCGATCTCGATACTAAAGACAGATTTGAGTTTGAAGTACCAGAACCAGTCGGGATGCTGGGTGATTTAACTATTGATGAAAATGGTAAATGGACTTATACCCTCGATCCTGACCGCGCTAACCATCTAGAGGAGAGTGTGACCTACCCTGCCGGTTCAGAATTTGGTGAGAAGATATTCAAAGTTAATGTTACCGATGGCACGGCAACCAAAGTATTCGAAGTCAGCATTGATGTTATTGGTACTAATGATGCACCAGACATTGATGGTGTGCGAACTGGCGTACTGTATGAAGTGAATGGGTATGGCCAAACCGTGGGCGCTGATTTAGGCGCGAACGATCCAGACCTAAATGAAACCGAAGCATGGCAGATTAACGACACCAATGCGGGCGTGGGTACTTACGGTACCTTGACCCTTAACCCAACGACCGGCGAATGGGAGTATACGCTGGGCGTGAGTGATGGCCAGAAAGCTTCTGTAGATGCCCTTGCTCACGACAGTGTTGTCACTGAAACATTCTCAGTCACTGTGACGGATAAATACAACGCGGTGAGCACCAAAACCATCACTATTACTGTTAACGGCGACAACGATCGTCCAGTCATTGGGGGCACGTTAAGCGGTGAAGTGACGGAAGATGTTCATCCTGATGATAACCCTGCCAACCCAATCACCACATCGGGTACGCTGACGGATGGCGATGTCGATATTGGTGATGACCACACTTGGTCAATCAACTCAACGAAAGGTCAGTACGGTAATATCTCCATCGATCTGCAAACTGGTGAGTGGGTGTATACCCTCAACAATAACAACCCTACCGTTCAGGGGTTGAAAGGTGTTGATAGTGAGACGCTAACCGACACCTTCACCGTTACTGTGAAAGATGATTCGGGTCAAAGCGATAACACCGCAACCCAAACGATCACGGTGACGATTAAAGGCACCAATGACGTGCCGGATGTCAAAGGTGACACCTCTGGCAGCGTGATTGAAGCAATGAACGCGCGTTCAAGTGCCACTGGCGCGCTTACGGTCAGCGACATCGATACTACGGACTCTCATACTTGGACCGTCGAGAACGAAGATCAGGCGACAGGTCAAGCAAGCGGCACCTACGGCTACATGTCGGTAGACGACAATGGTCGATGGACGTATCAACTGCAAAGTGACTGGGATGCAACCCGAGAGATCCCACCCGGTGAAAGCCGTGTCGACAGCTTCGAAATTATTATCACTGACGAAGGCGGTTTGACTGACACCATCACCGTCAACGTCACCATTGCCGGTACCAACACCGATCCAGAAATCTCGGTGCAGCCGAGTTACACCGTGATTGAAGATGGCGCCAACTTAACTGGCACCATTATCGCAGGTGTGCCCACTCAAGATCAGCTTGATAATAACGTGATTGGCGGTGGTGACCCTGATCTCAATGAAGTAGTGACTTGGAATGTTATCGATGCGGGTCAATATGGCACATTTAGTATTGATGAAGTGAGCGGAACTTGGCAGTACGTGCTTAACAACAACGCGTTGGCGGTTGACTCTCTCGATAAAGGTGATGCGTTAGATGACACTGTTCGAGTTCGAGTGTTGGATAAGTATGGCCATGAATCGATACAAGATATCACTATCAATATTGTTGGTGAAAATGATGCGCCGAACATCTGTGGTGCTCAGACCCGCACTATTTTGGAAGATGAGATAGAAGCTGGCAATTACGTGAAGTCAGGGTTGCTCAACCCTGGCGATGTCGATGCAGACGATAGTCATCAGTGGGAGATCAGTGACGCTAACAATGGTCGTGGCGATTACGGCACACTGACAATTGCTTCCAACGGCCGCTGGACCTTTACCTACGATCAGCCAAGCAAACTTTCGGAAATTAAAGCCCTTAAACCGGGTGAAGTTGTTACTGATACCTTCGAAGTGACGGTGACCGATAGCCATGGAGCCGCTTCGACTGAGCTCGTCACTATTCGTATTGAAGGGCAGAATGATGCACCGACAGTAACAGGTGAAGTGACGGGACGCTTCATAGAAGATAACGATACGCCGGATGATCCCTCTGATGACAACACGGTGGTTTCAGGTCAAGCGATTCTTAATGACGTCGACAATGATGACTTCGCAGAATTTGTTATCGATGCTGGTCAGACGCACAACGTTTATACTGGCTTGCGTGGTGATTTGTCGATAGATAAAGATGGTCATTGGCAGTTCACGCCAAAAAATGACGTGTTGCAGTCACTCGCTGAAGGGGAGCTGCAAACTGAAGTCTTTACTGTCATAGCGAAAGACCAAAATGGCGCCACTATCACCCAAGATATTACCATTACGATCGAAGGACGTAATGACGTGCCTGTTATTTCTGGGGAATCGACAGGAACGGTGGTTGAAGATGGTACCGTCGATGTTTTTGGTGTCGATCTAACGCGTACCGAAGGGCAGCTTATTGCTACCGATATCGACAATAACAGTTCGATTAGTGCTTGGTCGATTGAGGCCACAGGAGTGGGGAGCTACGGCACACTAACACTCAATAATGATGGTAAGTGGACATACGTTATCGATAATACGCTAACGGCAACGCAAGGGTTAGCTGCTGGTCAAACAGTCCAAGAAACGTTTTACGTTGTTGCAACTGACAACGATGGCGGAGTTTCTAATCGACAGCAAATCGTGATTGATGTTGTTGGACAAGCGGAACTGGAGCCAGGTAAGACTCACAATGGAAATGGTAACGGCAATGGCAATGGCAATGGCCATATTCACCCACATATCATTGATACCCAAACGACAGACGTAAAAGAGGACGTCAATCTCACAGGTGATGGGCAGGCGCTGCCAAATGGCTATACCGAAATAATTGCTGAGTCTGGTGGTGTTTATGGTTCTCTCATCGAGGACCCGAATAATCCAGGACATTGGATTTATCAGTTAGACAATAACTCAGTTTTGACTCAAGGGTTAGATGAAGGCCAAACCGCTACTGAGGTTTGGCGTATCGTGGTGCCAAGAGACATTCCTGGCAACAGTCCAAACCGACCCGATCAGGTAGATGACTATGTTGAAGTCACAGTCACTATTCAAGGGACAGCTGACAAACCAGAGATCACCTATCATACAGACACCACGGTACCTCAGAATGATACGATTCTACTGGGAGAGGCTCGAGAAGATGTTACCGATTCAATTTCCGGCCTGCTGAGTGTTGAGGATGCGGATCTTGGTGACACTCATCTATGGGCAGTTGAGAATACTCAGGGCAATTATGGCACTTTGACCGTCGATCCAGATACAGGTGAATGGACGTTTGTTCTCGACCCTTCCATCGAGCTACCTGCGGAACGAGAGGTGTTCGACACTTTCTTTGTCACTGCTACCGATACAGACCCAAATGAAGATGCGGCTACTGCCTCTGATCGCAGAGAGGTCAAAATTAAAATAATCGGTTCTGCCGAGGATGTCATTGGCCAAAACAAGATTGTCGTTGAAACTTTTAATGCCGACGAAGATAACGCGGACCCAACGCAAACGGGTACAGGTTCGGCGAGCATCGTTATCACATCGGATGATGTTGGTGGACCTCTTCAGCTCGATCCTAGCATTGGGTTAGGTGACCAAATAACGTGGACACTGATTGATGGCAGCGGTACTTATGGCGACATCCAAGTTAGTCAGGATGGAAGTTGGGTATTTACGTTAGATAATGATAACTCAGTCGTTCAATCGCTGCAGCAGGGTGAGACACGTCAGGATGTATTCGAAGTTTATGCGGTAGACCAATACGGAAAAACGATCGTTGACCAAAACGGGCTTCCTGAAACTTTGGAGATTGTCGTTAACGTTCATGGTCAAAATGATGCACCAACGCTGCAAGCGGATGTGGAACAAACTATCGTAGCAGATGATGCCGACCAAACTATTTCTGGTCAGCTCAATGTTAATGATGTGGATACACAGGATAATGGTTTGCATACTTGGTCGGCAGTGCCAAGCGGTGACGTTAAGAGTGAATACGGTACGCTGACATTCAATAATGACGGCTCTTGGAGTTACCAAATTGACCCGACTAATCCTGCGATTGTCGCGTTAAACCCTAATGAATCGATTCCTCAGACATGGACGGTAACCGTAACCGATCCAAACGGAGAGACTGCCACCCAAACACTGACCATCAATATTCATGGCGACAATCAAGCACCGACTCTGGTGACTCAAGATGGTGCCGTGATTGAAGATGACATCAATGGTGCAGGCACGGTTTCGGTGACTGAGAGTATTGTGCTTGATGATGCCGATGCCAATGATAGCGTGACATTGAACGCCGCTGATCTCAACGGTACTTATGGTCACTTTGTCGTCGACCCTGCGACCAACACCTGGACGTATGAGCTTTATAATAATGAGCCGCACGTTCAAGCATTGGGAGAAGGGGTGAGTGTTGTAGAGTCCTTTACGGTGCGCGCGACTGATAGTTTTGGTGCGGAAGTGACGCAGACTGTTGAAGTCACCGTGACAGGCACGAATGACAGACCGAGTGTGTCCGGTACGGCCACAGGTTCAGTCAGTGATAGCCTTGGTAGCACTGCCAGCGGCAAAGTGACGGTAGCGGATGTTGATATTGGCGATGACCATACCTTTGAGGTCAAACAAGATACTAATTTAGGGACATTTACCATTGATAGCACCGGCCAGTGGCAGTTTGTGATCGATGAAACGAATCCAGAAATTAATGCGCTCGCCAAAGGTCAAACTAAGACCATTCAAGTCAGCGTCATCGCCACGGATGACTCGGGAGTGAGTGCAACGGAAGAGTCCAATGAACACCTAATTACTATCACGATTGTGGGTACTAACGATGTCCCACAAATTGTTGATATCGCCCAGCAAATGGCAACAGAAAACACCAATACTCAGCTTTCTGGTGTCTTTGATGACGGTGATGTGGATACGGTGAATATTGCCGACGATCATTTGTGGGAAGTGGTGTCGGGTGATTCGAGAGGTGATCTTGTTGTCGACCCAACAACCGGTGCGTGGACCTTCGACCTGACTGGCGATTTCGAATACTTATCAGAAGGCGAGCAATTGCCTGCACCTCTCAGTTATGAGGTTAAAGTGACTGACGAGCACGGTGCGTCCGATACCATTACGGTGGAATTCCAAGTCACCGGTACTAACGATGCACCAACGGTGGTTGCCGCTGATACCGTCGCGACAGGCACCGTATTTGAAGATCCAACGGGGGCTGAGTCAGGTACAGCAACGGGTGAAGTGAAAATTGCCGATGTCGATCAAAGTGATACGCATAGCTATAGCCTGAGCGGTACCGGTATGGTGACCGAAATTGTCGGCACTTACGGTACGTTAAAGCTCATCGATGGCGATACCGACGATACGGTGAAGTGGGAGTACGTGATCGATCAGGCTAAAGTGGATTCGCTTAACGATGGCCCAGTCAATGAGAGCTTTGATTTATATATTGAGAGCTTAGTTGGCGGCGTTGCACAAGGTGATGCGATCACCCAATCGATTGATGTTACTGTCCAAGGTCGTAATGATGCTGCCATTGTTAGCCCAGACTCTCAGACTTTGGATGAAACCAATGCGGCACTGACATTGTCAGGCAACCTAGATGCGACCGATGTTGATAACCCTGACGATACCTTTACGGTGCAAACAGATGTTCAAGGCACCTATGGTAAATTCAGCGTGCAAACAGATGGTCAGTGGACATTCGTTGCAGACGAAGCGTACGACTCGCTTAACGTAGGACAAAGTGTTTCTGAAACATTCCAAGTGACCACCATCGATGGCACGCCAACGTCAGTGACGGTGAAAATCGAAGGTACCAATGATGCTGCGCAGGTCAGTGTAGGCTCCGTGGTAACGGATGAAACCGATGCCGCTCTTACTATCAGCGATACCTTAACCGCAACCGATGTCGATAACCCAGACAATAGCTTTACGCCTTCAAGTAGCGTGGGTACTTACGGCAACTTCTCCATCGACGCCAATGGGGTATGGACGTTTGTTGCGAATGGCACCTTCGATAACTTGAATGTGGGTGAGAACGTTAAAGAGACCTTTGATGTCACCTCGGTTGATGGTACACCGTCCATGGTAACGGTACAGATCAACGGTACCAATGATGCGGCGACAATAAGCGCTGCTACCCAAGAGTTAACAGAGACTGATAGCATTCTAACGGCTGGTGGCACGTTAACCTCGGTTGATCCAGATAACCCAGATAACAGCTTTATCGCTCAAAGCAGTACGGTTGGCACTTTAGGTACCTTCACGCTGAGCACATCAGGCGTTTGGACGTTCGAAGCGAACAGCACCTTCGACAACCTTGCTGACGGCGAGCGCGTTGAAGAGGTGTTTGATGTGTTCTCAATTGACGGTACCCAATCGCAAGTGACTATCGGTATTACGGGTAGCAACGACGCTGCAACGGTTGATTCTGCGGATGTCAGTCTGCAAGAGAGCGACATTGCATTGACGACAGGCGGCACATTGACCGCAACGGACGTCGATAACCCAGACAATACGTTCATCGCACAGAGCAACGTGGCTGGTACCAATGGTACTTTCTCGATTGATGCCAACGGTGTGTGGAGCTATACCGCCAATCAAGCCTTTGATGGCCTCAATAGTGGCGAATCTGTCTCCGATACCTTTATCGTTAAGTCGGCGGATGGTACTGAGTCAAGTGTCAAAGTGACCATTAATGGCACCAATGATGCTGCGACAATCAGTGCTGTCGACCGAGTGATCGCTGAAACCGATGCTGCGCTCAGTACCGGTGGTACATTAACGTCGACCGATCCAGATAACCAAGATAACAAGTTCTTGGCGCAAACCAATATAGCGGGCTCTCATGGCGTATTTAGCATCGATGAGGATGGTGTGTGGAGCTACGATGCTAACGAGGCATTCGATAGTCTCAATGGGGGTGACTCACTGGTTGATTCGTTCAATGTACAGTCGATTGATGGCACGGTATCGACGGTGAAAGTGACCATTCAAGGGACTAACGATGCCGCTGTCGTCAGCTCTGCTGATGTCACCTTGGTTGAATCGGATGCGGTATTGTCAACAGGTGGCGTGCTTACTGCGACCGACGTAGACAATACCAACAACCAATTTATCGACCAGACGGATACTCAGGGTACATACGGCCGCTTCTCAATCGATGTGAATGGTAACTGGACGTTCACCGCCAACGATGCGCTTAACTCGCTCGCCGATGGGGTGATTGCGGTGGATACCTTCAACGTGAAATCAATCGATGGCACTGCCTCGACGGTTACGGTAAGAATTCAGGGGACGAACGATGCTCCTGTGATTGGTGGTACTGCATCTGCTGGCGTTCAGGAAGGCGTGACCGACTCCGCCACAGGAACCGTTACGGCCTTGGATGCGGACAGCACAGTTACCCGCTCTTTGCGTGGTGGTACTTTGGTGGGGGATGTTTATACCGCAACAGGTGTATACGGTACCTTGACCTTTAACATCGCCACCGGTATCTGGGCGTATGTGTTGATTGCTGGAAACAGTAATGCGCTCGCCGCAGGCGATACCGAGACTGATAGCTTTATTATCGATGTGACCGATGGCCTGACATCGCTTGAGCAACCCATCACCATTACGGTGACCGGTAATCAAGGACTGCATGGTGACAGCGCGCTAGATGACATCTTAGTTGCCACGTCAGACGACGAATGGATGTTTGGTAATACTATTCCTGCTGGTGGCGGTATCAGCAGCGATAATGACTCGCAAGATACGTTCCGCTGGGAAACCGCGAACCTCGCCGGTACAGACATCATCAAAGATTTTGATGTACGTGACTTCACGACCAGTGATCCAAACATTAAGCACGATGTCGTCGATTTAACGGCTGTCGCATTTAAAGATGATCAGTTGCTCACCGATCAGCTTAGCGTTTCCGAGCAAAGTGGCAATACGGTGTTTGAGATTTCTGACAATGGTGTCGTGGTGCAATCCATCGTCCTTGAAGGCATTGCACTGCATACTCTGCTTGGGGTAACGCCAAGCGAGCTCGGTGATTTCACCCCAACCGAAGTATTGGTCGCCTTGTACCAATCTGAGCAACTGACACTGCCCGATCAAATCAAGATAGGCACTGATTCAGCAACGACGGAAACAATCGTTGGTACTGATGAAAGTGACATCCTATTTGGTGGCGGTGGCAATGATATCCTCACCGGTGGTGATGGACATGATTTGTTCTTGTTCACGGAAGATGCCGCGGGCACCACGATAGATCCTGCCGAGCAAACGGTAACGGATTTTAGTGTTGGCAGCGATATTTTAGACATTTCTGATCTGTTACCCGCGCACGATAACATCGGTGACTTGCTCGGTAATATCAGCGTATCGGTGACAGACGACCCAGCAGATGCGACAGACAACGCGACAACGGTAATTAGCGTCACCAACAATGGCGAGCAAACAGACATTACCCTAGAAGGCGTGGGTTGGAATGAGCTTGGGATCTCGGATGCCAGCGTGATCAATGATCCGGGCAATCACCAAACAGAGCTACTCAATCAACTTGATACCATGAATGTGATTAAGATTGATCCGTAGTCGATGTGACGGGGACGCAAATAGAAAAAGGGCTGTGTCGATGACACAGCCCTTTGATTTTGTAAATGCTAGTGGATATTAACCCAGCTTGTTCTGCTCAGCTTTACAAACTGCGGCAGTAAATACTACGTCAGTTGAGCTGTTCAGCGCTGTCTCGGCAGAGTCTTGAATCACACCAATGATAAAGCCAACGGCAACAACCTGCATGGCGACATCGTTTGAGATACCAAACAGACCACACGCTAGCGGGATAAGCAGTAGCGAACCGCCTGCAACGCCTGATGCACCACAAGCAGATACCGCAGCAACGATACTCAGTAGTAGCGCAGTAAAGATATCAATCTCGATACCCATGGTATGCACTGCCGCCAGTGTTAGCACGGTAATCGTGATTGCCGCACCCGCCATATTGATGGTCGCACCCAGTGGGATAGAGACCGAATAGGTATCTTCATCTAGGTTTAGCTTTTCACAAAGCGTCATGTTAACTGGAATGTTAGCTGCACTTGAGCGAGTAAAGAATGCCGTCACACCACTTTCACGTAGACACTTAAAAACTAATGGGTATGGGTTCTCTTTGGTCTTCACGTAGACAATGATTGGGTTTACAACCAGAGCAATGATTGCCATCGCCAGCAGCAGGACGAATAGTAGTTGTGCGTAGCCAGCAAGCGCAGAAAAACCGGTTGTCGCAAAGGTGTTCGCCACTAGGCCAAAAATACCGAATGGCGCTAGACGAATGATGAAACGTACGATTTGCGATACGCCGTGGCTAAGATCTTCAAACACTGCTTTGGTGGTGTCAGAGGCATGGTGCAGGGCTAAACCTAGACCAATCGCCCAAGCCAAAATACCGATGTAGTTAGCGTTCATCAGCGCGCTAACTGGGTTGTCGACAAGTTTGAATAGCAGTGTGTGTAGAACTTCGCCAATACCTTGCGGTGGCGTTGCCCCTTCTGCGCCGGCAACCAAGGTTAGCTCGGTTGGGAAAAGGAAGCTAAGCAAAACGGCAGTAAGCGCCGCCGAGAAAGTACCAATGAGGTACAACACAACGATTGGGCGCATATGCGTGGTTTGGTTTTTCTTTTGGTTAGCAATAGAAGCTGCAACAAGAATGAAGACTAAAATTGGGGCGACAGCTTTAAGTGCTCCGACAAACAAGCTACCAAGCATTCCGAAGCTTTGTGCGGTTGCTGGTGCTGCGACAGCGAGGATAACACCAAAAATGATGCCTGCCAGGATCTGGACAACCAGATTGCCATTGGCAAAGCGAACTAATAAGCGAGAACTTTGCATTTTTTATCCCTGTAATGGTTTGTTCATCTCAACCTGCTTGAGTTGCTCTCAACAGTGTAGCTAAGTCGAGTAAAGCGAGTTGGATGAATGTTATTCTGTAATAAAGTGTGTTTGCGTGTTTTATAGTATCCATGCAAATTTATGTGTCTAGTTTTTATTTAAATCCAGTGATTATTTGTGGATTAAGTTGCATTTTGTGGTTTATTGTTCTTGCGTTTAGTCTCTTGTTGCATTTTTGTGTCTTGGTTATGGGCCGAGTCGAACTCCGTTAACACGAGTGTAGATGCATATCTGAGCCGTTCGCATTGGCGATGCAGGAGGTTGAGGGCGCAACTAATTGAAGGATCGAATACGTGAATGTTGTGGTTGCTGGGGTGTTGTTTTGTAAATGTTAAAGTGTTGTGTGAAACAATGATGATTCCCTACAAAACATATACATGGTGAACCAATGAACAAACGTGAAGTAGTTGTACTAAGTGGCGTTAGAACCGCCATTGCGGACTTTGGTGGTAGTTTAAAAGATGTCGCGCCTACCGAGTTGGCCGGAAAAGTAGTTGCAGAAGCCGTCAATAGAGCGGGTGTCGATGGAAAAGAGATTGGACACTGCGTTATTGGTAGCGTGACCCACAGCGACCGCAGAGACATGTACATGAGCCGCGTCGCTGCTCTGAATGCAGGGCTACCAATATCAACACCAGCTCTGACAGTGAATCGATTATGCGGCTCTGGTCTTCAGGCGGTTGTCTCTGCCGCACAGATGATCATGCTGGGCGATTGTGATGCTGCTGTTGCTGGAGGCGCGGAGTCGATGAGCCGCGTACCATATTGGATGCCCAGTGCTCGATTTGGCGCAAAAATGGGGGACACGCAGCTAGTTGATCCTATGGTTGGTGCGCTCACTTGCCCAATTAATGATGTGCATATGGGCATTACTGCGGAAAATTTGGCAGAGAAGTATGACATTAGCCGAGAAGAGCAGGACGCTTGTGCTCAAGAAAGCCATCGACGCGCACAGGTGGCACAGCAAGAAGGACGATTCTCAGAGCAAATCTTACCGATCGAATTAAAAACACGTCGTGGCACAACGGTATTCGATAGTGATGAACACGTGCGGTTGGACTGCCAGAAGGAAGATATGGCCAAGCTGCGTCCCGCCTTTAAAAAGGAAGGAACGGTAACGGCTGGCAATGCATCGGGCATTAACGATGGCGCGGCCGCACTTGTATTGATGGAAAAAGAAGCGGCGGCTGCGAAGGGGTTAAAACCGATGGCGACCATGGTCGGCTACGCGATTGCAGCCGTTGATCCATCGATTATGGGGATTGGTCCGGTTCCCGCTGTAAGACAGTTGCTTGATAAAACAGGCATTCAGGCTGAACAAGTCGATGTATGGGAAGCCAATGAAGCGTTCGCAGCTCAGGCTTTGTCAGTCGTCAAAGAACTGGGTATTGACCCTGAGAAAGTCAATCCGAACGGGTCTGGGATCAGTTTAGGTCACCCTATCGGTGCGACTGGCGCCTTAATTTCAGTCAAGGCACTTTACGAGCTGAAGCGCGTTAACGGTCGATATGCAGTGGTCACCATGTGTATCGGCGGAGGCCAGGGTATTGCCGCGCTATTCGAAAACTGGGCAGACTAGAGTATTACATTGGAAAATCTGACATTCATGTTGGATTTTCCAAACTTCAGTAATAAAAAAGGACGGCAGATGCCGTCCAAACTGGAAGGGAAATTTAAAATTATTTAGCTCTGAAGCAAAACCGTTGCCTCGCCTTTGATCGCTACTTTGCCTTGCTCGTTAAACACTTCAGTAATCAGTTTCGCGATAGGCTTGTCTTCTCTGACTTCTTTTACTTCAACACGAGCTGTGACCGTTTCGCCCACTCGAATGGGAGAAGTGAACTGCAGGGTTTGACCCAGATAAATCGCACCTGGCCCCGGTATCTTCGATGCCAGCAAACCGGACACCAAACTCGCACCGAGCATGCCATGTACAATCGGCACCTCAAATGGAGTCATAGCGGCAAAAGCTTCATCTAAGTGTACTGGGTTATAGTCTTCAGCCAATGAAGCAAACTGCTCCACTGCGGCTTTATCTAAGGTTTTTGTTAAGCTTGCTTGTTGACCAATACTAAGCGACATCGGCTTGCTCCTCTGATTTGTTCAGTACATCTTCAATACGTTGTTTTACGTAAGTGCCTGGTGCATCCATCTCCCCTTCAAGAATTCGAGCTTCTTGTTTTTGAGAGAAATTGCGGGCATCCAACCACTCTTGCCAATGGTTCCACCAAGACCCATTGTGCTTGTCTGCTTTAGACAGCCAAGTGTCAGCATCGGCTTTGACATCTTTATTGGTCCAGAAGCCGTATTTTGTTGAATCCGCATGGTTCATTGGGCCAGCAATATGGCCACTTTCTGCCAATACAAATGTACTTTGTCCGCCGAGTAACTCTGTGCCTTTATAAGTGCCTTTCCAAAGAGCAATGTGATCTTCGATGGCAGACAAGAAGAAGGTCGGAGATTTCACTTTTCCTAGGTCAATCGTGACGCCATCTACTTCGAACTGGCCAGGCTGGCTGAGTTTATTTTCCAGATAGAACTGACGCAGCATCTGGTTGTGGCACTTCGCCGGTACGTTAGTATTGTCGCTGTTCCAATGCAGTAAATCGAAAGCAACTGGCTTCTCACCTTTGAGGTAATTGGTGACGTAGTAATTCCAATACAGGCTGTTCTCGCGTAGCAAGCTGAACGATACCGCCATTTGTCGTCCATCAATGTACCCTTGCATGTCGTTTTGCGCTTCGATAGCAGAAATCATCGGGTCATTAATGAAGATACCAAGCTCACCTGGCTGTTTGAAATCAAGGATTGTGGTCAGCAGGGTGGCTGACTTGATGCGTTGCTTGCGCTTCTTACCTGCTAGATAGGCCATGGCCGTGGTAAGTAGCGTGCCACCAATACAGTAGCCCAGACCATTGACTTCACGCTCGCCAGTTTGCTTCTCGATTGCATCAAGAGCAGGAACGATACCGTCAGTAATGTAGGTGCCGAAGTCGGCTTCTCGGTAACTTGCATCCGGGTTGACCCAAGAGACCATAAATACGGTGTGTCCTTGGTCGACCAGCCATTTCACGAAGGACTTACGCTGATTCAGATCCATGATGTAGTACTTGTTCACAAATGGTGGAACGATCATCATCGGACGTTTGTATACTTCTGTTGTTGTAGCTTGATATTGCAGCAGTTCAAACAAGTGGTTTTTGTAGACAACTTTCCCCTCGGTTGCAGCAATGTTCTCACCCACGATAAAGCCATCACTGTCCGTCATGCGGATGTTCAGCATGTCGACACTTTTACTCATGTCCTTATGCAGTTGCTCCAAACCTTTGACGAGGTTTTCGCCATTAGACTCAAGTGTGAGTTTCATGATCTCAGGGTTAGTCGTCACAAAATTACTTGGTGACATGGCATTGAGAAATTGTCGAGCGAAGAACTCGAGACGTTCTTTCGCTTCAGGGTCAAGATCTTGAGTGCTACTGATGGTGTCTAACACCGTCTTACAGACCATTTTGTAGCTTTCTTTTATATAGCTGTAGAGCGGGTTGGTTGACCAACTTTCATCACGAAAACGAGGATCTGCCTCTTTATCTTGCGGAGTGTTCGCTGACAGGATGCAATCATTAAACAAGTTAATTTGTTGATTCCACCAGTTCATTTGCTGCTCGAGAATGTTGGTTGGATCACTAGCAACAGATTGAGCGAGTTGAGTCCAGTCCTCCATTTGCGATTTGAAGATGGTGGACTGAGTAGGTTTTTGAAAAGCGCCAAACCAGCTTTGAGTGGCTTGGAAATAGTTATCGATAACGTCTTGGAACGGAGGTGTTTTGTCCATCTTCCCATCCTTGCTAAGTATGGTTAAAACAGGCGGTGACAGGCACCGCCCCAAAGATTAAGCGCCTTTGTTTGTGTTGATTGTTGTTGCAGAAATCTCATCAACAGCAGCTTTAAAGTCGTTACCGATTTGGCTTAGTTTTTGGCCATCTTCAAGTAGGCGTTGGCTTACTTTGCTAATGATTTCCAGCTGTTTGCTGCCGTGGTTCATTAGATCTTGTGGCTCTTTGATAGTGACAAGGCTTTGTAGGTTTTCGTTTGTCAGCTCGCTGTATGCTGTTAGCGTTTCCAATTGCATTTTTGACAATGTTTCTACGTTCTTAGCAACAAGTTGGCTGAAGTTAGCGAAAGGGTTAAGAACAGTTTTTAGTTGAGCGTTAACCGCTTCTAGTGCAGCTTGGTTTTGCATAGTGAATTCCTTTTTTTAGGTCTGACTGAATATATTTAGCTGGGCTTTGATGTATATCAATGAAAAATTCAAACACACGTTTGAATGAGCTCATTGTGACGAAATGAATAACTGTTGTCATTAGCCGAAATGGAGGGAAAATACTACTTTATACATCCTTATGAATAGCAATGCGTTTGATTGATTTTCGGTGAATAAGAGTTAAGTGTTGATAAATAAAGGTTTAAGTTGGTGAGGTTATATATTTATACCGTTTGAAATCATTTATTTCATAATTTTTGATGAGTTTTAAGAAGTTTCGATTCGGTCACATTTTGCACTAAAAATGTTAGAAATATTTTACATTTAACACAGTGGTGACAAAAGTTTGGATCGTTGAGGAATGTCGATGTTACTCAGCAACAGGAGAGAAAATTTTCGCGATTAAAACGTGCTATTAATGTCTCCCATAAAACCTGTTTTAACTTAACTTGTTGTTATTTATGGCTTTTAATGTTTGTACGTTTGAGTTTTGGTATCGATGTCAGTGCTTGTTAGCTAATCGAAATAGGATGGAGAATACCCCTTTGACGGTACAGTCTGCTGTTAATTTTAAAAAACACGATGTTAATCACTTGTTGTTTTTTGGTTGAGGGGTATATTAAAACTACTGTTTCATACGAGCGTTTTAAATACCATGAGTGTTAAAGCTGGAACCAAAAGAAAGATATTAGATATGTCTGAAAATCTGTTTGTAGAGCAAGGATATAGCAACACATCGCTCAGACAGATCACGACAAAAGCGAACGTGAATTTAGCCGCGGTAAATTATCACTTTGGTGATAAAAAGACGCTTGTTCGCGCGATATTGGATCAGTACTTAACCAAATTAATGCCCGAATTACACGATCAACTGATTGCACTTAATAAGAAAGAGAGTTTTACGGTTGAAGAAGTACTTTGTGCAGTAAAAGTGCCTTTAATGAGTCTTAATGAATGGCGAGCCAATGGAATGGGCAGATTCTTACTGCTTATTGCTAACGGCTACAGTGATATTCAAGGCCACCTAAGGTGGTTTATCGTCAATCAATATGGCAAAACATTGGATCTATTCACATTATCCATGTTAAAGGCGAGCCCAGATATTAATAAAGAACAGTTATTTTGGAAACTGCACTTCTCATTGGGGGCGTTTATATTTGCCTGCGTGTCTAGTGAGGCATTGTCCGAATTAGCTTCTAGCTCGTTTAATTCAGAAACACAACCTACAAATATTGTCG
Source organism: Vibrio sp. 10N (assembly GCF_036245475.1). Lineage (NCBI taxonomy): Bacteria > Pseudomonadati > Pseudomonadota > Gammaproteobacteria > Vibrionales > Vibrionaceae > Vibrio > Vibrio sp. 10N. The sequence goes on from NZ_BTPM01000002.1 coordinate 1,645,433, forward strand.
ATCAAGCGATCTCATATATATCGGCTGGGTTTGAAAGTAGTACAACAAAACAATAACGTAACTAAACAAAAGGAATCGTGATATGGGTTTCGTAACTAGAAAATTAGTCAGTGCGCCGGCATTTAACCTTTTTAAAAAGGTACTACCACCGCTATCTAACACAGAAAGAGAAGCCATGGAGGCAGGAGGTGTTTGGTGGGATGGAGAACTGTTTTCAGGACGCCCTGATTTCAAGACATTACACCAATACCCAAAGCCAACGCTGACAGAAGAAGAGCAGTCATTCATTGATAATCAGCTAGAGACTTTACTCTCTATGCTCGATGAGCATAAGTTTGTCACCGAATACCGAGATCTATCCCCTGAAGTATGGGACTACTTACGTAAAGAGCGCTTTTTCTCGTTGATCATTTCTAAAGAATACGGTGGTCGCGAATTTTCTTCTCACGCAAACTCCACGATTGTAGCCAAAATTGCAACTCGTAGTATGAGCGCGGCAATAACCGTCATGGTACCTAACTCTCTGGGGCCGGGAGAGCTGCTTTCCCATTACGGTACTCAAGAGCAGCGAGATTACTGGCTACCGCGTCTTGCCGACGGCACCGATACCCCATGTTTTGCCTTGACGGGTCCAGAGGCAGGCTCTGATGCGGGTGGCATTCCGGATACGGGGGTCGTTTGTTACGGTGAACATAATGGCCAAGAAGTGTTAGGTGTTCGCCTGAACTGGAACAAGCGCTACATTACTCTAGCCCCTGTCGCGACGGTTATGGGCTTGGCATTTAAGATGCAAGATCCTAACAAACTACTTGGTGACCGAGCCAATGTAGGTATCACCTGTGCGCTGATCCCAACTGACCATCCTGGAGTGGTTATCGGTGAGCGTCATGACCCACTCTACTTGGCCTTTATGAACGGTACTATTCAGGGTGAAGATGTCTTTATCCCTATGGAGTGGTTGATTGGTGGTGCCGATTACGCTGGTAAAGGTTGGCGTATGTTGGTTGAGTGTTTGTCAGCGGGTCGCGGGATCTCTTTGCCTGCGCTTGGTACAGCAATCGGTCATTTGACAGCAAGAACGACAGGCGCTTACTCTTATGTGCGCAAACAGTTCGGCATGTCAATTGGTAAGTTTGAGGGTGTTGCAGAAGCCTTAGGTCGTATTGGCGGTTTGAACTACTTGCTTGAAGCCACGAGAACATTAACGACGACGGCACTCGATCAGGGGCAGAAACCAGGCATTGTGACGGCGATTGCTAAGTATCATATGACCGAAATCTCCCGCACTTTGATCAACGACTCGTTTGATATCCATGGTGGCCGTGCGATTCAATGTGGTCCAATGAACTACCTGTCGTCGGCTTACCTTGGTGTGCCTATCGCGATTACGGTGGAAGGGGCGAACATTCTAACGCGTAACCTCATGATCTTCGGACAAGGTGCCACGCGATGCCACCCGTATGTGTTTGCGGAAATGGAAGCAGCGGCGAATCCAGATCAAGAAGAAGGCTTGAAAGCTTTTGATGAGTTGCTCTTCAAACATATTGGTCATGCTACTAAGAACTCGATTGGCGGTCTGTTTGCCGCAATTACTGGGTCGGCATTTACAAGCTCTCCAGTCAGTGGACCAACGAAACGCCATTACAAGAACCTTAAGCGCCTAAGTAAAGCGCTGGCGGTGAGTGCTGACTTTGCTATGTTGACACTGGGCGGGGAGCTAAAACGTAAAGAGCTTATCTCTGCGCGTTTAGGTGATGGTTTGTCTTACTTGTATATGGCATCAGCGGTACTGAAGAAGTATCAGGATGAAGGCAGCCAGCAGAGCGATCTAGACCACGTTGACTATGCCGTTGACTACTGCTTCTATCACGCAGCGAAATCGCTCAATGAAGCTTTCCGTAACTTCCCAAGTGGGTTGGCAGGCAAGACACTGAAGACATTGTTGTTCCCACTTGGCAACCATTATAAGTTGCCAGATGATAAAGTGACGCTACGAATTGCGAATAAGCTGATGGTACCAGGGGAGGCGCGTGACCGATTGACCCATCTTTGTTATGTAGGCAAAGATGACAGCGACGCCATTGGCCTGCTAGAGAGTGCCTTTATTGCCATGCATGACATTAAAGGCTTAGAGAAGAAGCTAGTTTCTGGTGTTAAAGCTGGAAAAGTTGCGAGAAAAGGGCTTTTGAAAGATCGCCTGAATCAAGCGCTGGAAGCGAATGTGCTCACAGCAGAAGAGGTGGCTCAAATTGAAGCGGCGGATGCCCTGCGTTATCGTGCCATTCAGGTAGACCATTTCAGTCATGACATGAAAACCACGCTTACTGGTACCGAAACGAAACCAAAGTTCAATAGTGCAGCGTAACCAGTAAATGATCAGGCAGCGCCAATTTGGCGCTGCTTTTTTATTTCTCTTGTGAGTGGCACTATTGTCAGATTCATACTCTGTTTTAAACACAGTCATTAGCCGGGTTGATGACATTCAGACATGCATGGCCCGCCACGCCAAAACTTCCTTTGATTGAGATCACTGACCTTTACCTGCTTCAAAACGACAAAACTTACCCAACGACAGTGCAAATCTTAACTGATAAGACCAGTTTCGAATTTTGAGTTCCGGTGCGCCTTGTGCGTGCTACAGATTGCCAGAGCGAGTCTGGTAACCAAAAAAGGAGTTGCCGCATCAGCCTATGCTGTGTCTAGAATAAATAAGGTTTTGATGTTCACCTCTCAAGGATGAGTGGTTACCGGTAGAGTCAGAAGCTAAGTCGATATATATCTGATAGTTAATTCAAACAGTAAGCCGTGTTTATTGAGATGAAGAGCTTGCCTTTCAAAAGCATTGCAGCATTGCCGAATCACTCTAGCGCAGGTTTATCGAAAGTCGTCTTCAGAAAAGGAAAGTAATATGGAAATCAAAGACAGTGTGGTTGTCATTACCGGTGGTGCTCAAGGGCTTGGTTTTGCTATGGCACAACGCTTTGCGGGCAAAGGTGCAAATATCGCGTTGATTGACGCTAACGCCGAACAGCTGGCGACGGCAGTTAACGAACTCAGTAGCATAGCGCCCCAAGTGTGTGGTTATGTTGCGAATATTACCGATGAACAAGCCGTGAAAGAGACGTTTGAGTCAATTGTTCATGACCTAGGTAAAGTGAACGTATTAGTCAACAATGCAGGGATCCTCCGCGACGGATTGATGATAAAGGCGAAGGATGGAGAAATCCTCGATGAGATGTCGCTGGATCAGTTTAATGCGGTGATAAATGTGAATTTGTCCGGGACGTTTGTCTGTGGCAAGGAAGCCGCCAAGGCGATGATTACTACGAAACAGCAAGGGGTCATCATCAATATTTCCTCGGTCGCAAGAGATGGCAATATGGGGCAAAGTAATTACAGCGCGGCGAAAGCAGGGGTCGCTTCGTTAGCCATGGTGTGGGCAAAAGAGCTGGCTCGTTACAATATTCGTGCAGCGGCTATTGCTCCGGGGGCTTGTTACAGCGCAATGACGGCATCAATGAAGCTAGAGGCGTTGCAGCGCTTAGAAAACATGGCGCCAGCTCGTCGATTAGGCCAAGACTATGAAATAGCACAAAGTGCCCAATTTATCGTTGAGAACGATTTCTATAACGGCAAGGTGTTGGCGGTAGACGGTGGATTGGTGCTGTAACAAAAAAGATAGAGAGAGGCTTGCCTCTCTCTATTACCGTAACTTAGTTTTCTAGTAACCTTTTTTACGGTGGCGGCTCTCGGACTGCACCGATTTTACAAACTTACCAAATTCTTTGTCCTTGGTTCGTTTTTCGGCAAGAGAAGCGCTGTTTCTGGCTTGTTCGCGTTGTAGCTTGAAGTAGTTGTCGACACGTCTTTCGTCCAAGTCACCACTCTCTAGTGCGCTACGCACCGCACACCCTGGTTCATTGGTGTGCTGGCAATCGGTAAATCGGCACTGACCAATTAACGCCTCTACATCAGCAAAGGTTTCGGATAGGCCTTCCTCGCTTGCCGTGAGCTGAATCTCTCGCATACCTGGGGTATCAAGCAGTAAGCCACCATTTGGCATCTTATGCATAGAACGAGAGGTTGTGGTGTGACGACCTTTGCTGTCGTCTTCACGGATGTCCCCCGTAGCCTGTGTTTGCACTTGCATTAGGGTGTTTACCAGTGTCGATTTCCCAACGCCAGAAGAACCCATAAATGCCACCGTTTGGCCTGCTCCGCACCACGATTGAAGGCCGTGGAGAGAATCGACGTCTAACGCGTTGACCGTTTCTATCATCAAGAAAGGATCGAGTGACTGCACTTGTTGGCGCTTGTCTTCTACGTCATCGCACAAATCGGCTTTGGTTAGCACGATGACCGCTTCGGCTTTGGCTTCATTCACCAGCGTGAGGTAGCGTTCAATACGGCTCAGGTTAAAGTCAAAGTTCAAGGAACAGACGATAAAGACAGTATCGACGTTGGCAGCAATGTATTGCTCTTCCAGCTTAGAGCCTGGCGCTTTGCGGCTAAATAGAGATTTACGATCGAGCAGTCTTACAAATCGATGTTGTTCATCTAAAAGTATCCAATCACCCACCGTCATTTGAGGGTGGCTGATATGATGCTCTAGATGAAACTCTTGTTGTTCAGTACACACGATGTAGCCACTGCGATGGTGAGCAATGACACGACCGAAGATAATACCTTCATACTCTTCAAGAGTAAGTTGTTGTTGAAAATAGGTTTTCCAGCCAAGTTCGTTGATCGCGATTGGATGGGTAAAAATAGAATGCATTGTTAGTACCTAAAATTTGGTCTTATTTTTATAAGGGTCAGGTACTTACCGATGTAAGTGTGTGCAGATTGCACTAGACCCCGGCTATGAACACCGGGTAAAGAAGGGAGAGGGTTAAGAAACAGTATCTGTTGTTGTGTTTCGCTTAACCGTTGTTTTTAACCGACTTTACCGGGTGGGTGTGAGTAACAATCATGAAAATCCTCCAATGTCGTGAGTGAAAACAGGCTAATAATAGCAGCGCAGCGCTGGTTGTACAGCGCCGCGATGTAGAGTATTGAGCTTAGTGATGTTTATGATGCTTCATGCCTGACATAACTTTTTTCACCGGCACGGTTAGGACTTTCACTTCACCATTGGCAAAGGTCAGCTCAACATTAATGGTGTCCCCTTCTTTCATAGGCGCTTTTACATCTAATAGCATCACGTGCAGGCTGCCAGGCTTAAGGATGGTTTTACCATTGGCTGGAATGTCGATGGTGTTCACTTGGCGCATCTTCATGACGTCACCTTCTTTGATGACATCGTGAAGCTCAACCACGCTTGACGCTTGTGAGCTTGCGCTGACAATAGTGCGGACTTCATTGCCGGTATTTTCAATGGTGCCAAATACGGCGCTGGTTGTGGCATTTGGTGGTGTCGCGCGTGCGTACACGTCATTCACATCGATAGCGGCTTGCGCCATCGAAAGAGGAGCTAGGGCGATTGCAGATAGAAGGAGTTTGTTGAGCTTCATGGTTAATTCCATTGTTATAAGTGCATTGTTATAGGTGTATTGTTTATAAATATAGCGTTGCTTATCCTTGCTTATCCTTGCTTATTAACGCGATGAATCGCTTCAATAATAGGAGCAGGATTGAGCGTGTGCGGCACTTTCTCAATAAGCGTGCCGTCCGGGCTTAGGAAATAGAAGTACGAACTGTGGTCGAGGGTATAGCCAAGCTTAGAGTCCTCAAGTTCTGTTTTACGGAAGATCACACCATACTTATGAGCAAGTGGTTTGGTGACTTCCAACGGCGCAGATAAGCCTTCAATCATTGGGTGAAAATAGTGGGCGTACTCGGCAGAGGCTTCCGCAGCGTCACGCTCAGGGTCGAGAGAAACAAACATAGGTCTTAACGTGGCTTGGGTTTCATCATCGACCTGATTCAACGCGCCAGCTAGCATCGCCAATGAGGTTGGGCAGACATCAGGGCAGCGAGTAAAACCAAAGTAGACCACACGCGTGCGCGGATCTGTTTGGTCGAAGATTTCAACAGGTGCACCATTTTCTCCATACAAAACGGACTCAGAGACTTTTTTAAGCTGTGCCAACTCTTGCGCTTGTTGCTCTTGTAGTTTTTGGTTGTCAATGTAAAGCTTGCTACCCACGCCAAGGCCAAAGGCGACAACCAGTAGTGCAATCCATTTTTTGTTCATCGTGCGCTCATCCTCAGTGCTGCTTTGATGTCAGTACTGCCGTCAGAAACAGTGCCATACCAAGTCATACGTTCTTCAGCGCAAACCGGTAAAATAATTTCACCTTGATAGACGTCGGGTTTGATCATCTCAAGCTGATACTTGGCGACGCCCATGTCCATCTCCTTGCCTTCCAAAGAAACGGTTAAAAACTTCGCATTGGCATTTGGCCAAAATACATCGACCTTAATCGGCGTCAGCGGCGTGACACGGTGCGTGTCGAGCTTAACTTTTACGCCTTGCTGCTCGCAAACCTCGTCAGAGAGCATGCAATAGTCATTCAAATCTATCTCTGCGTTTGGCGCCTGTTTAAACGCTGATGGCAAATAGAAGCCAGCGCCCAGCGCTGCCGCAACAAGGAGAATTTTTAATTTGCTGTTCAAGGTGATGTTAACCCATAGAAGAATTGGTAACCGCATCCTAACATATTCCATATCGGCATCTGTGCGGTAGTCCAAATTTTTGCTGCTTGTTAAATGACTTAGACCCACCCTCGAGATGTCAATATTATGATAAGTACAGGCTTTACTGTGTATCAAATCTAGCTTTGAGAATTGAAGGCCAGCAAGCATTGACCCTTCATAGATGTGAAGGCATCTAAAAACAATGCCTAGTGCTTCAATGGTTTGGTGTTGATGAGTCCAAACCAACTCATGCCTACAAGCTACTATTACCGTCATCCCCTTGAAAAAGGGGATCTCATGCGGCGCGTCGCGAATTTAATTCACCTGACTTAGTTGAATGTTTTCAGTTAGCTACACGCGGCAGGAGATCCTCACTTTCGTTAGGATGACGGCTACTTGGGGCATGTTCAATACGAACGGACCTAGACTATTTTTGTCCAGAACCGTGCTGGCTGGGGTATGTAACACGAAACTGCCCCATTTCGCGCTTCCTCCCCCCCAAAAAAATCACTGTCATCCCCTTGAAAAAGGGGATCTCATGCGGCGCGTCGCGAAGCTGAATTACGTGACTTAGTCGAATATTTTCAGTCAATTACACGCGGTAAGAGATCCTCACTTTCGTGAGGATGACGGCTACGTGGGGCATGTTAAAAACGAGCGGACGTAGACTATTTATGTCCAAAAATGAGCCAGACCTAAATATGTCTCTGCTACCAATATCAAGAGCGAATTTTCAGTCCCTTGGGGCGCAATCACCCTCCGCCAGAATATGATAAATCCGAGACCCAAAATCACCGATATGTCGAGTACGCTCGGTAATCTCCACCCCCATAAACTGATTGTTTAGTGGTAAGCCAACACTGGCGAGTTGGTCGCCATAGAGCTGATACAGTTCGCTGTTAACAAGCGTGTCGGTGGTTTCAATCTCTTCGCTGTATTGCGCTCTAGAGCGGACGGTAAATGCTAACTCTGGGTTTAACGCGGGCAGTTTGATGGTTTCTAGCTCGCCGCTACTTTGCTGCAGCTTTTGGTAGTAGCCGAGCAGGGCTTCGCTGCCCTCGTCATTAACCACCAACCAGGTGGTGATGTTGCCTTCAAATGGGGAAGACAGACGGTAAAAGCGGCCAAATTGAAGTAGTTGTCGGTGCTGTTTATAGAACGCGATTTGCTCCACCACTGCTTGGGTTTCTTGCTCGGTGAGCTGAGTGATGTCGAGTTGATAGCCGAAGTTTCCGAAGGCAGCGACATTAAAGCGTGTTTCAAGCGGTGTGCGGCGCAGAACTTGGTGCGATGGTTTCGCGGCGACGTGCGCGCTCATGGACGACAACGGATAACACAGAGAAGTACCGTGCTGGATGTTCAAGCGCTCAATGGCATCAGTGTTGTCACTCGTCCAGGTCTGCGGCATGTAGTTGAGCATGCCGAGATCAAAGCGATTGCCGCCGCTAGAACAAGACTCAAATAGAATGTTCGGGAAGGCCTTTGTCAGCCGACTCAGTAAGTCATACAGTCCAAGTACGTAGCGGTGATTAAAGGAAGCTTGCTCTTTTTCTGATAAGGAGTGAGCGTAGCTATCACTAAAATTTCGGTTGTGATCCCATTTTACATAATCCACTTTGGCACGGGTAAATACATCACTGAGTTTCTCGAATAGATAATCAATCACTTCCGGGTTGGCCATATCGAGTACTAGCTGATTTCGACCTAATGAAGGCGTACGCTCGGGATGTGCAATCGCCCATTCAGGGTGCGCGCGAAATAGCTCGCTGTCAGGTGAGACCATTTCTGGTTCGACCCAAATACCAAACTTAAGTCCATACTCTTTCACGGTCTCACTGATTCGTGCGATACCACCCACAAGTTTTGGGTTGTCAAAATAGTCGCCAAGGCTGGTGGTGTCGTCATCGCGTTTACCAAACCAGCCATCATCAAGTACGAATAGCTCGACACCAATAGACTTGGCTTTTTGTGCGATGGCATCCAGTTTGTCGTAATCAAAATCGAAGTAGGTTGCTTCCCAGTTGTTCACTTGGATAGGACGTTCTACGCCGCGCCACTGCTCAGAAATAACATGTAGGTTGATGAACTGGTGCATTTGCTGGCTCATACGGTTCAAGCCGCTAGCAGAGTAGGTGAGAGCGATCTCTGGCGTGGTAAATCGCGCTCCTGATTCCAACTCCCAACGGAAATCAAAGTCATTAATGCCAGTCATGACCCGCGTTTGGTTGTACGGGGAGACTTCAGCCACCGATAGGTGGTTGCCACTGTACATCAGCCCAAACCCGTAGCAGGCGCCAAGATGTTCATTGGTCTCTTTCCTCGCTAGGGCAATAAACGGGTTGTGGTTGGCGCTGCTCACCCCTTTTTTGGAATCTATTTGAACCGTGCCTTTTTCCAGCCCTTGGCGCGCGATTTGTGCCTCTTTGATCCATTTGCCTTGCAGGTGAATCAGATCCCAGCTCTCGTCAGCAAAATCGACGCAGCTACTGAGTGCGCGCAGAAGTTGCACGGGCTGATTGGCTTGATTTCGCACTACTAGATGGCGAGTGATGACGTCCGATTGGCTAAAGACTGAGTAGTGAACGTCTACCTCAAGTTTGGTAACGGGGTCGACCAAGGTAACGACTAGGTGCTGACTATCTGGCTCGGCGCTTGATGACGGTAGACCCTTGAGTTCGGGTTTGCTGTTTAGTAGTTGGTGCGATTGGTAGTGTAAATCGGTAACACGTGAGCCGTCGGCATACTCAACATGCAAAAGCGGGCTTCGGTAGTCCCCTTTGCCAAAGGTAGGGACTTCGAGCCTGAAGGTATTTAAGGTTTGCCCCGGTACGTCCGCATAGTCTGTTGAGGAGCCTAATTTGCCCTGATATAGATGCTCTAGGGCATCGAAATGAGGTCGGTGGGTGAGCCTATCACCATAGTGAAGGTGGATAAGGTGGCCGGTGCTCGTGACCTTAATTAAATAGCTGGAGCGTTTGGTTTGAAGGTGAAACTCTAATCCTTGGTCATTAATCGAAATCATTTAACCACCTATTGAGGAAGAGCGCGCTTTGGCTAGCGCGCGAATACAGATTTACGTTGGACAAGTGTTGGCGTAAACACAATTGGGTCATCTTCGATGGCATCGCCGCGAGACAGCAGTAATGCTAACCGAGCGGCACGTTCGGCCATCATTGCGATTGGGTAGCGCACGGTTGTGAGGTGTGGGTGCACAAAGCGGGCGATTAAGCCGTCATCGAAACCAATAACAGAAATGTCTTTAGGTACCGAAATGGCATTATTTTCAAGCGCTTGAATTGCGCCTGCAGCCATATAATCGTTGTAGGTGACCACCGCAGTAATATCTAACGATTTAGACAGTAAATTGGTCATGGCGAGTTCGCCGCCATCACTGCTTGGATCACCCGCTTCAATGTAGTTTTTGGAAAGTAGAATGCCGTGATCTTCTAGCGCCGTTCGATAGCCTTTGATGCGCTGATGGGTATCTTCAATGTCTTGGGAAGAAGCAATGCAGGCAATGTTGCGATGACCGGATTTAATTAGATGCAATGTAGCAAGATAAGCGCCGCGCTCATTGTCGAGTGAAATGCAGCGCGATTCGATTTCTGGAATAAAGCGGTTAATGATGACCAGCCCTTTCACTTCTTTGGCATAGTTGATGAGCTCTTCATCACTGAGCCCTTTTGCGTGCAGAATAATCGCCTCGCAGCGGCTATTAATGAGTAGCTCTAAGGCGTGGCGCTCGTCGTCGGCATTGTGATAGCCATTGCCGATCAGGATGTGCTTGCCCGCTTCTCTGGCAACTTGATCCACCGATTTGATTAAGGTGCCAAAAAACGGATCTGAGACATCAGAAACCACGACGCCGATGGTGTTGGTGCTTTGGCTGACCAGCGCTCTCGCTGCCGCATTGGGGCGATAGCCCAACTTTTTCATCGCCGCAGACACTGAGTCTATTGAAGACTGACTGGCTTTAGGCGATTTATTAATAACACGAGACACTGTGGCAACAGAGACTCCTGCTTCTTTAGCGACATCTTTTATGGTTGCCATGGGGCACCTTTTGCATAGGAACTATTACGATGGCGAGTATTAAAACTCGTTTGATCTCAGAGTTCAATTTGTATGTTTAACAGTTCGTTGTGAGTATTTGAATCAGGTTTTGTTTTCAAAGCTCACTCGCATTGTTTGCTATAAAGTCACTCGTTGACCCTCGGCATCAAACAGATGAACATCGTCATAGCTGCAGCTAATGGCGACTTGCTCAAACTTGTTTACAGCCTGATCGCCCGGTAGGTGAACTTTGAAGCCATCGACGCCAGAAGCTTGGCCAAACAAATACGTGCTGTTGCCTAGCCTTTCGATGACTTCACTTTGGAATTCGAATCTAACCGGATTGTCGTGATTAAGCGTAAGGTGTTCTGGTCTGACACCTAAAGTAAGTGCATCACCGGCTTTTGGCGCTTGATCTGCGGTTCTTGGCAATGTGAATTGCTCGCCTTTCGCGGTTTTAACCGTAATATCTTGCTCGCTTACTTGCTCAACATGAGCAGGAATGAAGTTCATTTTTGGGGAGCCAATAAAGCCTGCCACAAACTCATTTTGTGGTGAGTGATACAGCTCCAGTGGGCTACCCACTTGCTCTACTTGACCATCCCGCAGTACCACAATTTTATCGGCTAGAGTCATCGCTTCCACTTGGTCATGGGTGACGTAAATCATTGTGTTGGCAAGGTCTTGGTGCAGCTTGGCGATCTGCAAACGCATATCGACGCGAAGCTCGGCATCAAGGTTGGAAAGTGGCTCATCGAACAAAAAGACCTTTGGATTGCGTACTATCGCACGACCAATCGCAACACGCTGCCTTTGACCACCAGAGAGCTCTTTGGGTTTGCGCTTGAGAAGGTGTTCGAGTTGCAATGTCTTGGCGGCATTTTGCACTTGTTTATGGATGTACTCTTTAGGGTGATTATTCATCTTGAGGCCAAAACCCATGTTCTCTTCAACCGTCATGTGCGGGTAGAGAGCGTAGGACTGAAACACCATCGCCACCCCGCGCTCGGCAGGATCGACGTCGTTTACTTTTTCCTCATTGATGAAGATCTCGCCGTCACTGATCTCTTCTAAACCGGCGACTAGGCGTAGCAATGTCGACTTGCCGCAGCCCGATGGACCAACAAACACCACAAATTCGCCATCGTTAATGTCGAGATCGACGCCGTGAATGGTTTGTACCTTGCCATAGCGTTTGATGACTTGGTTTAAGCGGATGTCAGCCATAAGAACTCCTCGTTATGCAGACAAGTGGCAGCATGAATATGCGTCAATGCCAGTTTTTTTGAATACCATGACCATACGCGCTAATTGGCAACTTGTTAGCTGTCAAACCAAGAATAGTTGATCACGATCATAAATTGTTAACGACTTTGATTGAAAACTGTGGAAACGTTTACAGTTTTTATTTTGACCAGTACAACATTTCACCATGTTGGCTAATATTCGAGTGTATTTTCACTAAAACCCATCTAAAACAGTGCTTATTGTTGATAATTTCAGAAATTCTGACTGTTAACAATATGTTGCGATGGGGTAGGGAGTCACCTTGAAATGGAACAATCTGTGAAAACGGTATACCCACAAAATCAGCTACCGTCACAGCGACGCAAAAGTCGTATTAATACCCAAGTCGCGCCATGGATATTTTTGGCGCCAGCTATCCTAATTTTTGCTGTTTACGTCATCTATCCAATTCTGGACAGTATTTGGCTGAGCTTTTATGAATGGGATGGATTGGGTGAAAAAACATGGGTGGGTCTCGACAATTATCGAGAGCTTTTTGACTCAGAAGCCTTCTATACCTCGCTTAAAAATAACTTTTTGTGGTTGGTGTTCTTTATGTTGGCACCACCCATTGGATTGGCTATTGCGCTCTTTCTCAATCAACAAGTAAGAGGAATTCGCGTAGTTAAATCTCTGTTTTTCTTCCCTTTCGTTATCTCTCAAGTGGTGGTCGGCCTCGTCTTTGCTTGGTTCTATGACCCTTCTTTTGGTCTGTTTAACATCGTACTTGGCTTTTTCGATATTGAAGCTATTGCGATTTTGTCCAACGAAGATTACGTGACCTACGGGATCATTGCCGCTGGTCTGTGGCCACAGATTTCCTATTGCATGATCTTGTATCTCACAGGTTTGAATAACCTGGATCCAGAGCAGTTGGAAGCTGCGCGCCTTGATGGTGCCAAGAAACTGCGCATGCTTTGGTACGTGGTGTTACCTCAGCTTCGTCCAGCGACGTTTATCGCTATCGTGGTTACGGTCATCGGCGCACTTCGTTCGTTTGACCTCGTGGCGACCATGACTGCGGGTGGCCCGTGGGGGAGCTCATCAGTGCTCGCTTATCAAATGTACGAAGAATCAATATTCAACTACCGCATGGGTTATGGCGCCTCGGTATCGGTTGTTCTGTTTCTGATTATGGATATCTACATCGCTTACTTCTTGTGGCGAATGCTAAGGAGTGAAAAATAATGTACCCACAACCGATAGAAAAATCTGGACGCTTTACCAATATCAGCTATCGAGTGGCGCTGCCTATTTCGATTGTGATGTGGCTGTTGCCGCTTATTGCGGTGATGATGACCTCGATTCGTTCAATGGAAGACATCAACAAAGGTAATTACTGGGGCTGGCCGAGTGATATCCAGTTTGTTGAAAACTACACGCAAGTGTTCACGGCAACGCCGATGGGGCAGTATCTGCTGAATAGTTTGATCATCACGTTGCCCGCAGTTGCAGGCGCGGTGGCGCTGTCTACGTTGGCAGGGTTTGCGCTCGCGAAGTATAACTTCAAGGCCAATATTTGGATTTTTGCGATGTTCATTGCAGGTAACTTCGTTCCGTTCCAAATCCTGATGATTCCAGTGCGCGATCTCACCATTACCTTTGGTCTTTATGATACGCATTGGGCGCTTATCTTCTTCCACGTCGCCTTCCAAGCCGGCTTTTGTACCCTGTTTATGCGCAACTTTATTGTCGGCATCCCCGATGCCTTGATTGAGGCGGCGCGCGTTGAGGGTGTGAGTGAAATGAAAATCTTCTGGCACGTGGTGTTGCCGCTTGTCAGACCGGCATTGGCCGCATTGTCTGTATTGGTATTTACCTTTATTTGGAATGACTACTTTTGGGCGCTGGTTTTAGTGCAAAGCGATGAAGTGCGCCCCGTAACGGCAGGATTGAGTGCATTGAAAGGGCAGTGGTTGGCGTCATGGCAGTTTATATCTGCTGGTGCCGTCGTCGCTGCAATTCCTCCAGTGGTGCTGTTCTTTACCATGCAGCGTCACTTTATTGCTGGTCTAACGTTGGGAGCAACCAAAGGTTAACCCCGATTTAGCCGCACAATCAGTGCTGGTTGGCGACGACCAGCAAGCTATAACGATAACAAATGGAGCCTGAGCGCAAGCTCGACAATAAGGATCTTACTATGAAAATTGTGAAACACCTCGCTGCTACCGCCATACTTGGCGCTTCCCTCTCAACAACCGCTTGGGCGGGCGAGTTAGTGATTAACTCGGATCAAGCAGACCCTGCACCAAAAGAAGCGTGGGCTGAAATCGTGAAACGATTTGAAGCTGAAAACCCAGACATTACGGTGAAGTACAACTTGTATGATAAAGAAGCGTACAAGACGACAATTCGTAACTGGCTGGTCACGTCTCCACCGGATGTTGTGTTCTGGTATGCGGGTAACCGAATGAAAACATTCGTTGATCGTGGACTATTGGAAGATGTAAGTGACATTTGGGCTGACAACAACATGGCTCAAGATTTTAAATCGGCAGCGCCAGCGATGACGGTAAATGGTAAGCAATACGGTGTGCCTTACACTTACTATCAATGGGGTGTGTACTACCGTAAAGACATCTTCGAGAAGTATGGTATCGCTGAACCAAAAACGTGGGATGAGCTAAAAGCTGCAGCTGCGACACTGAAGAAGAATGAAGTGGCGCCCTTTGCCATCGGTACCAAGTACCTATGGACAGCAGCAGGTTGGTTCGACTACATCAACCTACGTACCAACGGTCTTGATTTCCACATCGACTTGATGGACGGCAAAGTACCTTACACTGATGATCGAGTTAAGAAGACTTTTGCAAATTGGGCTGAGCTGGTGGAGCCTGGCTACTACCTAGACAACCACGCCTCTTACTCTTGGCAGGAAGCGCAGCCGTTCTTGTATAACGGTGAAGCGGCTATGTACCTGATTGGTAACTTTATTGCTCCTAACTTCCCTGCTGAGCTTGATGGCAAAATGGGCTTCTTCCAATTCCCAGTTATCGATCCTGCTGTGCCAATTGCAGAAGATGCGCCAATGGATACCATTCATATCCCAACCAAAGCGAAGAACAAAGAAGATGCACGTAAGTTCCTAGCGTTTGTAGCCAAACCAGAGATCCAGCAGTTGGTGAATGATGTACTACTGCAGATCCCAACCAACAGTAAAGCCAAGCCTGCTGATGATGAATTCCTAAACATCGGCGTGGAAATGTTGGCAGATGCGAGCGGTACGGCTCAGTTCTACGACCGCGATACCGATCCTGCGATGGCGAAAGAAGGCATGAAGGGCTTCCAAGAGTTCATGGTGAAACCTGAGCGTGTGGATCAAATCCTAAAACGTCTTGAAAAAGTACGTCAGCGCACGTTTAAGAACTAATCTGTAAAGCGTTTAAATAACGATACCAATGAGCGTTTCCAAACCATTGGAGCGCTCTTTTTGTTTCAAAGCAGTTGTTAATGGAACCATAGGAAGTAGAGATGAGAACTTTTGCCCAAGTGATGGCGGCACGAGAGTGGGAAAATCAACACGTTGTTCAGCGCAACGTACTGACCGCTCACGCGCCTTTGCATGCCTACAGCAGTATTGAGCAAGCTCGAGTTGGTGACGCATCAGATAATCAAACCTCGCTTAATGGGCAGTGGCAGTTTACCTTGCTGACAGCGCCAGAGGCGATGTCAGAAGCCTTTACTGAGCCAGATTTTGAGGATTCAGACTGGCACTCTCTTCCGGTTCCTTCTAACTGGCAATTGCACGGTTTTGATAAACCAATCTACACCAATGTGAAGTACCCATTTGTCGATAATCCTCCTTACGTTCCAGAGCAGAACCCAACAGGGGTGTATCGTAAAAATTTTGATTATTCACCACGAGAAAACACGTCCACCACCATCACCTTTGATGGTGTGAACAGTGCATTCCATTTATGGTGTAACGGACATTGGGTAGGGTATTCACAAGATTCTCGACTGCCGGCTGAGTTTGACCTTAGCCAGCATCTGATATCGGGTCGCAACCAACTAACCGTGATGGTGCTGAGATGGTCTGACGGCTCTTATCTTGAAGATCAAGATATGTGGTGGCTAAGTGGCATCTTCCGTGATGTTACTTTGCGCACGAAACCTATAACGCATATAGCGGATGTGGAGACTGTCGCCAGTTTACAACCTGGTTATCGAGATGGTCTGCTAACGGTGACGACAACGGTATCCTCGCCAAGCGACACACTTAAAGTGAACGTGGCACTATTTGATGCAGCAGGTAATGAAATAGCAGCTCAAACTCAAGTATTTGGCGTCGAATTTGTCGATGAAAAAGGTGCGTGGGACAACAAAGCGATTCATCGCTTGTCGGTAGCCGATGTGAAAGCTTGGAGCGCCGAAGCGCCACATTTGTATCGCGTTGTCGTGTCACTCATTGATGACCAGAATCAGCTCATTGACTGCGAAGCCTATTCGGTTGGTTTTCGCAATGTCGAAGTCTTAAATGGCCAGCTCTGCGTCAACGGCAAGCCGCTTCTTATTCGTGGCGTCAATCGTCATGAGCATCATCCAGAGCTTGGGCATGTCATGACTCGCGAGGCGATGATAGAAGACATCAAACTCCTAAAGCAAAATAATTTTAACGCGGTACGTACCGCGCACTACCCCAACCATCCGATTTGGTATCAACTGTGTGATGAGTTTGGGCTGTATTTAGTTGATGAAGCCAACATAGAAACCCATGGCCAAGTGCCAATGTGCCGTTTGTCTGACGACAGCGAATGGCTGAACGCTTATATGCGACGCATGGTGAATTTGGTCGAGCGAGATAAAAACCACCCGTCTGTGATTGTATGGTCGCTTGGCAATGAATCGGGCATCGGCGGCAATCATCATGCAATGTATCAATGGGTTAAACAGCGTGACCCATCGAGACCAGTGCAGTATGAAGGCGGCGGTGCGATGACGGCGGCGACAGACATTATTTGTCCTATGTACGCGCGCGTAAACTGGGACTTGCCTGTGGTTGGGCACCAGCCAGAAGTTACTCCGCGTATCGGCATCAAAAAGGCCATAGCGCTTCCGAATGAATCACGGCCGCTGATCTTGTGTGAGTACGCCCACGCAATGGGAAACAGCTTGGGAAGCTTTGTCGACTATTGGCAAGCGTTTCGTGACCATCCAAGATTGCAAGGCGGCTTTATTTGGGATTGGGTCGATCAAGGCCTGAGTAAAGTGGATGACAAAGGGCGTCATTACTGGGCGTACGGCGGCGACTTTGGTGATGAAATTAACGACCGCCAATTCTGTATCAATGGTTTGATATTCCCTGATAGAACGGCGCACCCTGCCTTGTTTGAAGTGAAAAAAGCTCAGCAATATTATCAGTTTAAGCTAGTTAGTGAGCAGCCACTTACTATCGAAATAGAGAATGAGAACCTGTTTGTTGCCAGCGACAATGAAGTCCTTTACTGGCAACTGATCCAAGATGGCACGCCGAGTACTTCTGGCGAATTAGCCATGACAATTCAGCCCGGGCAGAAACAGCAGATCACCTTATGTGAGGTTATCGATAAGCAGCCCGGTGCCGAATACCATCTCAATTTAGAAACTAGACTGAATGAAGAAACACCGTGGGCAGGGGCTGGGCATGTTACCGCGATAGAGCAAATAGAGCTGCAAGCTGTACCGACGCTTTTGGTGCCTAAAACGCCACCCATCGCTCAGTTAGAAGTTGTAGAAACAGAACAGTGTCTCTCAGTGGTGAGCGATGATATTGCCTTTGAGTTTGATAGTGCCAGCGGCTATCTCGTGAGCTGCAAGGTTCACGGCGTTGAGAAGTTAACACAGCCGATTCAAAACAACTTTTATCGAGCGCCAATCGACAACGATATCGGTACCAGTGAAGCCAATAAGCTTGATCCCAACTCCTGGTTTGCTCGTTGGCAAACCGCAGGCTTGGCGAACTTAACTCGTGAGTGTCATTCCTTCGATTATCACTTGGTAGAGGATGGTGTCGATATCACCTGTGTAGCCATTTATAGCAACGATCAGACGCCAATCATTTCCAGCACTTGGCGTTACCACATTGATAGCGAAGGTCAGCTAACTATAGACGTGGATGTCGCGTTTGCGAAAGGCCTACCACCAATGCCAAGAGTGGGATTGGAGCTCGGGCTATATCATCAGCCACAAGATGACACCCCTGTAGAGTGGTTTGGACGTGGGCCACATGAAAACTACCCTGACCGAATTGAGTCAGCGCACTTTGGTCGCTATCAACAGCCACTGTCTAGCATGCACACTGACTATATTTTTCCATCGGAAAATGGTCTGCGTTGCGACAACCGCGAGTTAAAGGTTGGCAGTTTGACGGTGACGGGCAAGTTTCATTTTTCTGTCAGCGAGTTCAGCCAACATAGTTTAGCTGACGCAAAGCACACCAACGAGCTTGAAAAAGATGGCTGCTTGTATGTGCGTATCGATGGTTACCACATGGGCGTAGGAGGCGATGACTCTTGGACACCAAGCGTTCACAAGGCTTATCAACTTCGCGAGCAACGCTATCGATATGAGGTAGCACTAAGATTTAATGCCTGAGTGGATAAGGTGTAACCGTTATCAATAACCTCACGGTGCTCACTATTAGTATCAGGCCACAACACCTTAATACATTGTATTTTATCGTATGACTTGATGAATACTTAGTGTAAACGTTTTCATTGTCGCGAATTGGATCACGGATCGAGTGAGACAAGGCTTGATAATATGTTCAGCGGCGGGCAATTAACCTATTGAGAGAAGCTATGACCGACATTCAGTTTGACCCAGTGGATCATCCACATCGTCGTTACAACCCATTGACCGGGCAGTGGATCTTGGTGTCGCCACATCGTGCTAAGCGTCCTTGGAGTGGTCAGGATGAAAAGCCTGCTACGCAAGCGTTACTGAGCTTCGATGAAAACTGCTTCTTGTGTCCAACCAATGCTCGTATTTCTGGTGATGTGAACCCGGATTACCAAGGCACTTACGTGTTTAGCAACGATTTCGCGGCACTAATGCCGGACTCTCCCGATGCGCCGCAATCCGACAACCCCTTATTTAGAACTCAAGGGGTACGCGGTTTAAGCCGAGTGATTTGCTTCTCTCCTGATCACAGCAAAACTTTGCCTGAGCTCAGTGTCAGTAAGATCCGCGGCGTTATCGATACCTGGAATGAGCAGATTGAAGAGTTAGGTAAAGAGTACATTTGGGTACAAGCGTTTGAGAACAAGGGCGAAACCATGGGGTGCTCACAACCGCATCCCCACGGCCAGATTTGGGCGAACAGCTTTTTGCCAAATGAAATCGAGCGCAAAGACAAGCACTTACGAGAGTATTTTGAGCAATATGGCTCAAATCTGCTGGTCGATTATGTGGAGGCGGAGCGGCAAGACGGTTCAAGAACCGTGGTTGAAACCGAACACTGGCTCGCCGTTGTACCGTACTGGGCAGCGTGGCCGTTTGAAACCATGTTGCTACCAAAAGCGCATGTTCGCCGTATGAGCGAACTCAGCGATGAGCAGCGAGATGATTTGGCGGTGGCGATGAAAAAACTGACCAGTCGCTACGACAACCTATTCCAGTGTTCTTTCCCATATTCCATGGGTTGGCACTTCGCACCGTTCTTTGAAGACAGTGAGAATATTGAACATTGGCAGTTACACGCACTGTTTTATCCACCACTACTGCGCAGCGCCACAGTGAGAAAGTTCATGGTGGGCTATGAAATGCTCGCCGAGTCGCAGCGTGACTTGACTGCAGAGCAAGCGGCTGAGCGACTAAGAGCGTTGAGTGATGTGCATTACAAAGAGCAGTAACCACCCTATTTTTAACGGCAGCAGACGCTACCGTGATTAGCCAAGGATTGAGGGCGTATTATGTCTGAATTAATAACTAACGTGAAAAGCGTGTTTAAACAGGTATTGGACTATCAACCGACCCATATTATTCAAGCGCCAGGTCGAGTGAACTTAATTGGCGAACATACCGATTATAACGATGGCTTTGTGTTGCCCTGTGCTATTAACTACCAAACCGTCGTCGCTGCAGCAAAGCGCGAAGATAACCTCATTCGTTTGGTATCGGTCGATTATGGCAATGATACCGATGAATTTGACCTCTCCAAACCGATAGAGTTTTTGCCAGGAAAAATGTGGGCAAATTACATTCGTGGCGTGGTGAAATTCTTGCTAGCCCGAGGCTATAGATTTAGCGGTGCTGACATTTGTGTCACGGGCAATGTCCCTCAAGGTGCGGGCCTGAGCTCTTCTGCAGCTTTGGAAGTGGTGATTGGGCAGACTTTCAAAACACTTTACGAACTCGATATCAGCCAAGCCGAAATTGCGCTTAATGGTCAGAAAGCTGAAAATGAGTTTGTGGGTTGCAACTGCGGCATTATGGACCAAATGATTTCCGCCAAAGGCGAGCAAAATCACGCCATGTTGCTTGATTGTCGAACGTTGGAATCGGAAGCGGTGTCGATGCCAGAGGAAATGGCAGTGGTCATCATTAACTCCAATAAACAGCGTGGTCTTGTCGACAGTGAGTACAACACAAGACGCCTGCAGTGCGAACAAGCGGCTCAGGTATTTGGCGTCAAAGCGCTGCGTGATGTGAGTATTGAAGAGTTCAATCAAAACCAACAAAGCTTAGAAGAGGTTGTTGCTAAAAGAGCGCGCCACGTTATCACTGAAAATGACCGAACTCTTGAGGCTGCGAAGGCATTGCGAGCTCAAGAGATGAAACGTTTGGGCGAGCTCATGGCCGAATCACACGCTTCGATGCGTGATGATTTTGAGATCACCGTGAGCGAAATAGATTGCTTAGTTGACATTGTCAAAGATGTGATTGGCGACCAAGGCGGCGTGAGAATGACTGGTGGCGGCTTTGGCGGCTGTATCGTTGCATTGATCCCGCCAAGTCTAACCGATGCCGTTGAGCAAGCTGTGACCGCGAAGTATCAAGCAGCCACTGGATTGCAAGCATCGATTTATGTGTGCCAAGCAAGTGCAGGGTCAGGTGTTGTAGAAGTGCTTGAGCATTGAGAATGACTGACTTTGAGATAAGAGGATTGCGATGACAGCCATAATGAATGGACTTGCAGCAGACGGCAAACCACCTTCACTTTACACCTTGTCGAATGCTTCTGGAATGGAAGTAACGGTGATGGATGTTGGTGCGACATGGCTCAGTTGTAAGCTCCCTATCGACGATGAAAAACGAGAAGTGCTGTTGGGCGTTGATACGATGGAGGACTTTGCGCGTCAAAAGGTCTTCTTAGGTGCGACAGTCGGCCGCTTTGCCAATCGAATCGCTGGTGGAAGGTTTAAGATTGATGGCCACGAGTTTCAAGCCGTGACCAACCAATCAGGCAACAGTTTACACGGCGGCTTGGATGGCTTTGATAAGCGCCGTTGGAATTTGGTTGAGAAGAGTGATAACAGTGTTGAGCTCAGTTTAGTTTCAGCCGATGGTGACCAAGGGTTCCCCGGCGAGCTAATGGTGAGTGTCCGCTATAGCCTTAGTGAACAAAACCAAGTACTTATTGACTACAGTGCGACAACAACCGCGGCAACGCCGGTTAACCTAACCAATCACGCTTACTTTAATCTTTTGGGGGCTGAGTCTGAAGAGGATATCTTAGGTCATAGCTTGCAGATTCGTGCTTCGCACTATTTGCCGACACAAGCGGATGGTATTCCTTTTACAGAACCAGAGGCTGTTGCGGGGACCAGTTTCGATTTCAATATGACCAAGCCCATTTCGACCCATCTATTGGCCGATGAGCAGCAACGACAAGCAAATGGGTATGATCATTGTTACGTTTTAGAGAGCCAAGGTAACGAGCCGGTGGCGCGTCTCGTCTCTCCAGATAGTCGTGTTGAAATGAGCGTCTTCACGACGAAACCAGGAATGCAGCTGTATACGGGTAACTGGCTAGCGAATACACCTAATCGCCTAGGCGGACTATACAAAGATTATCAAGGGGTAGCGCTGGAAACTCAGTTTTATCCAGACTCGCCCAATCGCGGCTGGAAAGAGTCAGATGCGATTCTTCGACCTGGCAATCAGTATAAGCACAGTAC
This sequence comes from Vibrio sp. 10N, assembly GCF_036245475.1. Taxonomy (NCBI): domain Bacteria; kingdom Pseudomonadati; phylum Pseudomonadota; class Gammaproteobacteria; order Vibrionales; family Vibrionaceae; genus Vibrio; species Vibrio sp. 10N. The sequence goes on from NZ_BTPM01000002.1 coordinate 1,667,512, forward strand.
AAGTTACGAGTTTGCCATCAAATAAACTCGACTATAAATGCCCAGTCTTGACGTAAATAAGCGCACCATCTTCTTTGGTGAAGGGGGTGTGCTTGCTAAGGTGAGGACTGCGGATCCAAGTGCCTTTAGGGTATTCACCATGCTCGTCATAAAAGGTGCCTTCTAGTACCAATATTTCTTCTCCGCCCCAATGTTGGTGGGCATTGAACTGGGTATTGGGCGCCCATTTAACTAGCGAAACATGCTCAGCTTCAAACTCATGTAGCGGCATCACGGTGAGTCCGTCGACCAATCCTCGATACCATGACTGCTTTAATGTATTGATGCAAAACTGAGCTTGGTCTTGCTCATGGAACTGGTGCAGTTTGACGAAGATAGTCGCACCGTCAGAGCCAATTTTCGGCGTATGTGCGCTGCCAATGGGATTACGGACATAGCTGCCTGCTGGGTAGTCGCCGTGCTCATCGGAAAAGGTGCCTTCCAAAACGTAAAACTCTTCACCGCCGCTGTGGGTGTGTGCTGAAAACGCACTATTTGGCTCATAGTGTACGATGGAAGTCACGCGTCCCACTTCATCACCAATACGGTCCAAACGCATGCGACTAACGCCGGGCATAGGAGAGTCAACCCACTGGTAGTCTGTTGGTCGTATTACTACGCGCTGGTCAAAATCGGCGTTGATTAGAGTTTCCATACTTGCAGAGCTCCCAAAACATTCTTGTAATTTTAGACTACTACGTGTGAGACAGACAATCATGATCATCGATACGATGGCGTAACTCCACGAAGGTGTTAATTTTAACGTTTTCGTGGTCCTCGACTTATAGGGCAGTAATGTCGACCACTCGGTCTGCGGATTCGATAGTCTCCTTTCTGTGAGCAACCATAATTCGAGTTAAGTTGAGCTGCCTTATTTTGTCATTGACTTCCGACTCTTTGCTTTGGTCTAGGTGGCTTGTTGCCTCATCTAAAACGAGTAAGGAGGGACTAAAGTACAAAGCACGAGCGAGGTAAACGCGCTGTGCTTGTCCTCCAGATAATGTGCTACCCATATCACCGATCAGTGTCATGCCTCCCAAGGGCAGGTTATCGAGATCATCCCATAAACCTGAGAGATGGATTGCGTTATCAAGTTTCTCTTGATCGTAGTTGGGCTCGAACAAGGTTATGTTGTCAATGACAGTACCGGACAGCAGACTATCGTTTTGCATAACAGAACCTATCTTGCTTCGTACACTGCCAAGGTCAAGCTCAGAGATATCTTCTCCGTCAATCAGTACTCTACCCTCAGTAGGCGGTAGTACTCCCAATACTACTTTTAGCAGGGTAGACTTTCCGCACCCGGATGGGCCTGTTAGCGCAACAGACTCTCCTTCGGTTATCTGTAAGTTAATGTTCCTAAATAGAAACTCAGAACAGCCCTCATGTCTATAGCCCAGATTAACGAGTTGAAGGGAACTTGCTTTAGCTTTTGGTTTAGCAGTTTGTCCGATTTGTCTTTCGGTTTGATGAAGTGTTATATCTGCCAATCTTTCGAGATGCAGTGAGAGCAAGCGGAACTCAAATCCTTTATCAATAAAGTTTTTAGCACAGCTGGTAAATAGCGTTTTGTAAGATAAAAATGCGAGCAGCATACCAATGGTAAATCCACCATTGATGACGGAATGCGCACCTAGATAGAGTAGAAAAATCCCTTCCAATCCAAATAGGGTTTTGATCATTGATTCTTTGCCGATCTCCAGCTTTGACAGACGGATGTTACTGTTAAGCACATCTGTGTTTCGATTTAGCCAGTTACTGAGTCGAGCGTTGGTTTGGTTATATAGTTTGATAGTTTGGATTGAGCGGATAGTTTCAAGAAAAACGGTATCCTCTTTTGCTTCGTCATTAATGAGTTCTTCTTTTATTTTTCTTATGGGATAGAAGTATCCGAGTTCGATAAGAAATGCGAGAACGGTGACGATAAACGCGATACAAGCCAGTTTTGCGTCATAGAGATACATCACACCCAAAATGAGCAATGCCATGATGCCATCAATGAATATTTCGACGACATTGTTGGTAAGAAGCTCTTTGATTTCTGATAACGAGCCAAAGCGAGAAATAATTTCCCCAATGTGCCTTGAACCAAAAAAGTTGAGCGGTAGCTTGAGTAAATGACGAAACAAATTCGCGCCCATTTGTAAACTCAATGAGGTCGTTAAACGCACCACAATCCAAGAACGAAAAGCGGCCAGAGCAGCCTGCATTACAATCAGCGCTGCGAAGCTTAATGCCAGAACTGTAAGCAAGGGTTGATCGTTAGTGAGGAGTACTTTGTCGACTGTCCACTGCGTATAATAGGGCAAAGCAAGAGCGAAAACCTGCAGAATAACCGACAACGCAATGAGCAAGGCTATGCTTTGTTTAAAACCAACCGCTCTTTCCCATAGATCACTGAGTCTCATTGAAATTCGACGGTCAGCCTTTTTGAATGCACTCGTGGGTGTCAGTTCGAGTGCAATACCGGTGTAATGCTCGCCAAACTCATCGACCGTCAGTTTTCGCCGCCCTCTAGCTGGGTCATTGATCTCTACTTTGCCATCATCGACCCGAGTGAGTACGACATAGTGGTCGAGATCCCAATGAATGATGCAAGGTAGCGCCAGTCTATTGATTTCGTTGATTGGGCATTTTAATGCCCTACTAGCGAGGCCAAATTTGTCCCCAATGTCAATGACATCAGCCAGCTTCATACCCTGTGAACCAACAGAGTGGAAGGCGCGAATACCGGGTAAATTAATTTTGTGTCCATGGTGACTCGCCACCATGCCAATGCAAGCTAAACCGCACTCAGCTATTTCCGATTGAAGAATTAACGGAGTTGAGTGTTGTTTCCTAAAATTGAGCTTGTGCACGGCGGCTTGATTATCAGTTAGTTTACTGCTTTTCTGAGCGTAGACGGATGTGGCCACTACAGCTTCCCTTTTATTGATAGTAATGGTTCCAGTAACCATTCTGCGATGGTTCTACTTTCTAGAATAATGTCAGCCTCGGCGAGCATACCCACCTTGAGCGGTAGTAAAGTACCCACAGCCTGAATATGTTGAGACGAAAGAGAGGCTTTTATGCGATACATGGCAGTGGGAATTTCAACAGGGAGCTGCTCGTCCTCAGGTAACAGCAGCGCTTTATCAACGTGAATAACCTGACCACTCAGAAAACCAAATTTTTGATAAGGGAACGCGTCCAGTCGAATATTCACTTCGTCGCCTACCTGAGCGAAACCGGCTGAATGGCTTGGTAAAAGCATTTCTAAAATGAGTGGGGAGTCTTTTGGAATGATGCTGAGTAAAGGAGATGAAGAGCTGACGCGACTTCCCTCATTTACCCTTATCGCTGTGGCAATACCAGATTCTGGTGCCTTTACAACAAAGGCAAATTGGTTTTCTAGGCGTGCGAGTTGGGACTTATGGCTAAGTATCTCTTGCGTTAGCGTATTGATCTCCATCTGATGATTGTGTGGCAGTGACGCCAGCTCAGACCGGATATCGCTCATCTCTATGTCTAGTTCACTTTTGAGCTGTTCGGTTTGGTCGAAAATAGTCTGGCTATCAAGATATTGCTCTTGAAAATCATCGAACTGAACCGAGCTCATGTATCCTTTAGAGTACAGAGTTTTGGCGTTTAGAAAGCGCTGCTTGGCTAACTCACGTTTTCTTTTGGCAGACTTTGAGGTATTAATCACCGCCAGTTTAGCCTGCTCAAGTTGCTCGACTTTGGATTTTAAGTGTTTCTCGGAAGATTCCTTTAGGTTGAGTAAAGCCGTTTTTTTAGCCTTAAGGGCATCGATTTCTCCGCGAGTATGAAGTGTGAGTTGTTGAGAAAGCTCCACGCCTGTTGCTAAGCTCTCGCTGTTACGTATTGTCGCAAGGATGTCGCCTTTTTGTACCTCTTGACCTTCTGCGACTTTGATACCTTCAACAACACCACTGCGTCCGCTGTACACCTTAGCTAATCCGCGATTGGGGACCAGATACCCGACGACAGTTTCTCGCCTAGCGTACTCTGTATTCGCGACAACCCAACCGGCAATGAGGCTAATGGTTATGATGATCGCTGAGATCCAATAGATAGAGATGGGCTGATGGATAACCACGACACCCATATTATTGGTCTTTTTTGCTTCAAGGACTTCTTGCCTAAAAAGTGACATAGCCAGTTTCCTTCAATTTGCGGTAGAGCAGCTAAGGCGCTTGCAACGAATGCTGGCGGTAGTACTGCTCTATGGCACTGCGATTGTCGGCATACTTCTCATTACCACACGTTTCACCTTGGTAAGAAGTGAGTGGGGATGAATAGGCCAAGATTACGGAGTCAGGATGTGTCAATTGCGACATGACGGTCTGTTTTCCTGAGCAGGTTGTAGCCGCGCTAGAACCATGCTTGCTCGACACAAATGGCAAGAAATCTTTTAGCAGCTCTAGTTTGGTTTTTTCGTGTTCTGCTCCGGCTAAGTGACCGAGTTCATGTTCGAGTGTATGAGCCATAACATTGGTTGTCAGCAGAACAAAATCGTCGTAGAGCGTTGGCCAAGCGTATCCCACGATGTCTTCATCGACGAAGGGAGCAACAAATACAAGAATCCGATGTGGATGATTGTCGAAGGCGTATTGCTCGGCTTCGTTCTTTTTGAGGTGATGGTGTAACCTTTTGGGGTCGTTGGTCTCTAGGAAATGGACGTAACTGTTTTTAGTTTCGACCACGAGCCCCATTTCACGCCTTACGTTTAAGCAGGAGTTCGCGAGCACGGTATTCCCAGTGTCTATCCATGTCTGCAACCTATCGATGTTCACTGAGGCCAGCGAAGCCGGATCCAACAAGAAGTCGATGGTTGTCGTCTGGGTTGGCGTCGATTCTTTACAATAGGTGTACAGTGAGCTTTGCGAATCCGTATCTTTTATATTGGATTTCACTAAGGTTGATACAAAGACTATGGCCATTACAGCGGCAGATAAAGCTAAATACAAACGAGGCATAAAGTTACATCCAAGTTGATTCAAGATGATGGTACGTGTACATGGTTTGATCTGGAAAAGCGAAGCCCAGCTCGGGCATGTGAAGCAACAGCCCCAACGTTTCTTGAGATAAAGGACCTAAATCAAACACTCGATATGCCACACCGAGAGTGACCTCTAAAATCAAAATGGGTCCAGTTAACTCCAGCGTAACGAAGTTGCCACTCTCATCGCCATCTTGACGGTAGTTATTGAGTCTTTCGTAATAGGTGTTGGGGCATGTATTACTGCTTTTACTTGAATTGATTAAGTGGTTCCGTTCGAGGTATCGATATCTGACGCACATCTCTCGGATGATGATGCGAATTAAACGGGAATGTTTGTGCGTAGCGATGAGGTTATTGTTGAAGTCACCGGCAACGTTCCTATCACTAGATAAACGAATACTGTCTTTGTAGACCCGTAAACGTCCCAGAGGCGCAACCTGATCGATAGAGCGGGGGCGAATTTCATCGGCTTCAAGTGCTTCTATGGCTTCTGGTGCCAAAGACTCAATGACTGCCCGTAGGTTGCCCCCGGCGTTTTGTTTATCGATGTTGAGTAGCTCAGTCGCGACCAGTTGTGATTTATACGCATCAAGCAAGCGATACTCTTCTCGATTCTCTCCATAAAACTGACTGCAATTGGGGAATAGATTGTTTAGACATGGCATAGTATCAGAGTCAATATAGATACCACCGTGCTCATATAACACAGCGAGACGAAATATATCGCTAGCACAGGCTAAGTTTTGTCTGAGAATAATTTTCCTTGTAAAATAACTATTGAGTTTGTGTCTTTTGTTTTTGAATATTCCAGTTTCTTGATCTATGTAACGAATGTCAAACTGCTTTGAGAGTTGTTTTTCACGCTCTATGAGTGCTATATATTCTTTCTTAGCCTCGTGATAAAGTATCTTATTGTGTAACTCTAAAAAAGATAATAAAGTTAGGTCAACATTAATAGAGTCTAACTTTAAGGACTCATAATGGTCATAAAAAGCATCTTGTGCTGAAGACAAAGAGGGGAACTGTAGATTCTTAGTCAACTGATTCAGGTATACCTTAACTTTTGATGCTAGAAGACCAAAGTGTAGACGCCAAAGTACTACACTATAATCAGGATTTCTATCTGACCATAATTGAATAAACTTACAAGAAGTGGATGAAATATTACCAATCCATACAAAATGGATTAACGGTTCTACTTCTGTTGAATAACGCTCATGAAAACTTGGGATACACTGAGATATTTTAGAACTTAAATTATCTTTGTTTATAGGGACTGAAGAGGTATCGCTTTCAGAGGCTAGTCTTGCAAGGGATGAAATATAATACTCGAAGCTGTTGTTAGGCATGCAATCTACCCAGATAAAGAAAAGTGAAACTATTCGTTATGTGAAAAGTAAACAAAAGAGTGGGATGGGCCCGTCCCACTCTCTAATCTTTATTTAGCCCCAAGAGCTCGAGCCCATGCGCTGTGCGCGACGAGCATTCGATACACAACCGCGGAATACGCGGCGACTGTAACGACCGCCTACCACTTCATCCAGTTCATTTGCATTAAGCTCAGCAATCTTAGTCTCTTTATTGTCGATTGCTTTTCCTTGTGAACACATTATTTTTTTTCATTCTGATTCCTTAAATACTATTAGCAACATACACCTAACTCGATTGGATAAGTGTTAGCGAATATAAAATGACTCAGAAAGGTTATCAGGCATTGAGAAAAATAATTACAACAAAATGTCTCGCCTGTTACCTAGAGTCGAAATAAATCTACTGCAACTATAGTGTTTAATCAATAGGTAGATTTTAATTATTTTATTAAAGTTTGAATTGATAATATTACTAATAGTTCCTATCCCTCATAAATAAAGGGATCAAATAATAAACCTACTATAAATGCGTGATGTTATTGATTGAAATGTAATTAAATTTAATGGCTAGCTTGATATGATGTAGTTCACATAAAATTAGGTCTGCTATTAGTGAAATCCATTACATTACAAAAAAGCTTGATCTATTTACTTGTTTTGAACTACCTTGCAAAAAATAACAATAATTCGAAACAAGAAGGTATGTCTATGACAATGAAGTTGGTGTCTTTTATTGCTATCAGCGTATTGGTAGCTGGCTGCACAAAGGAAACTCCGATCACTGAGGAGGGGTTGTTGGGAGCATGGAAATGCAAACTAACACTTGATGAAAACATTGATCTTGATATCACAGAAAAGTATTTAGCTGATAATCAATATCTTTATTCAGGAACTTATATTTTAGCATTACCTAATGGTCGACGTAATCATGTTCGATACCAAGTGACTTATTCTGGCACTTGGAATGTAATAAGCTAGCTCTTCATTATGAAAAGGGCTATGAAATGTTGGCCGTTGACCAAGAAAATGAGTGGGCGAGAGGCGAAGTTGAATGGATTATGTCACACAAGCCCGCAATAGAAGTCTTTGGCGCAACGTTCAAAGATGAAAATACGCTTAAGTTGGTCGATCAAGAGTTTAATGATGTCGACTATTGCAAGCGGTTAGAAAGCAGTTCGGTATAAAAAAAAGAGAGCACGTAGTCGTGCTCTCTTCAGATTGCTGACGAACCCCGCTTTTTCAAGCGGGGTTCTTTTTTCGGAGCGGCCGTAGGCCGCGATCGCGATATTTTTTGTTAGATAGCGTTCTGAAGTGAGTAAGGCTTAAATCGGCATACAGAGGCTAGTATTTGACTTATTTCTGCCTTATTTAGGCCCATTTTTCGCAGATAGCTCACCACCAACGCTATCTTCTTGATGTTTTGAGCGGCAGCGGCTAACCAACATTGCATTTGCACTTTTGCGAGACCGCGGTAGCGCGCGTAACGGTGGCCATGGTGTTGTTTTGCATCGGCGAAGCTTCGTTCTACTGTTTCACTTCGCCTCCGATACGTCTTCTTTCCGTAGCTAGAGAGTCGCATTTGATTGGCTCGCTCCACCGTCTCACTATAAAGGTGACGCGTTATGACCTTCTGCATATTTTCACTCTTAGTACAGTCGTCCCGAACGGGGCAAAACGCACATTGTTTCGGGTCTGAAGCGTATGAGCGATAGCCTGCGCGTGTTGTGGTTTTATAGATAAGTTCTTGCCCTTCTGGACAGCGATAGGTATCGGTCTCTTTTTGGTATTTGAAGTCTTTCTTCTTAAATTTGTTCTTAGTTCTTGATGGGCGGCGATACCCGAACACACCTAATATACTGCGGCGCTCGAGTGATTCAGCAACAGGCGCAGTGAAGTAACCTGCATCGATACCAACTGCGATAGGATTGAGGTTGAACTGCTCTAGTGTGTGATCGAGACGACGGATATAGGGCTGTGAGTCATTCACATTCCCCGGTGTTGCGTATGTGTCTACGATGATACCGTGCTTACCATCCACGGTTCGGTGGTCAAGATAGAAGAAGCCTTGAGGCTTATTGTCTCGTGTCATAAAGCCACTTTCAGGGTCGGTGGTGCTGACTTTAGTGTTTTTGACGTCTGTCTTTGGTGGCGTCTCTTTGAATGGATTTTTACCTTCAGATTCTCGGTCTGCAGCCACATCTTCATTCAGCATATCAAGATAAGCGCCTGCACTAACTGGACGCAGACGATTCATGTGCTTGTTCTTGTTAGCATTGGCTTTAAGGTGTGTACTGTCAGTGAAGAGCTCCTGTCCTGCGACTAAGCCTTTCTCCATCGCTTGAAGCACTATGTTGTTGAAGATGCGCTCAAAGACGTCAGTACCATTGAAGCGTCGAATTCGGTTCTGGCTTAACGTCGAAGCATGGATAACTTTTTCGGTCAGTGACATTCGTAAGAACCAACGATAAGCGACGTTCACTTCAATTTCTTTGACCAGTTGGCGCTCACTTTTGATGCCGAATAGGTAGCCAAGCAGAATGATTTTGAATAAACGCACAGGGTCTACGGGTGGGCGGCCATTATCTTTGCAGTATAGATGTGCCACTTCGTCTCTGATGAACTCGAAGTCGATGGCATTATCAATTTTACGAACGAGATGATTCTGTGGAACGAGCTGTTCCATGGTTACCATTTCGAGTTCGTATTGCTGAGGAGAAGGTTTTTGAAGCATATCGGAGTATCCATATTTCGATACTCCTATTAGATCAAAGGTCTAGCTTGAAAGCTAGACCTTTGTCAGCAGTCTGAAGAGAGCACGTAGTCGTGCTCTCTTGATACAAGATTGAGTCTGGCTGACTACTTGAGAACAATACTCTTAGTCATACCATCTTCTGCGTGGCCTGGAATGTTACAGGCGAATTCAATCTCTTTTTCACCGTGGAAGTGCCAGTTGAGCTGTCCCGCTTTTCCTGGCTTGAGGTACAGCACATTGCCCATGCTGTGATGATCGTGGTCATCTGTTGGGTTTTCCATCATTTTACGGTGAGCGACCTGCTCGGCTGGTGAGCCGATCACAAACTCATGATCGTCTTTGCCTGTATTCATTACCACAAACTGAACCACATCGTTCGGTTCGATTTCGACATCACGTTTGAATGAGATGGTCATGTCATCTTTGAGAATGACGTGTACCACCTTGTCAGGTTTTGCGCCTGGGGCAGGCATGCCGACAGCAGACATACCTTTCATGTTCATCATGCCATGATCCATTTTGCTGTGGTCCATTTTACTGTGATCCATTTTGCTATGATCCATCGTGTCATGATTCATAGCTCCGTGATCCATTTTTGAATGATCCATGCCATCGGCGAAGCTTTGTGTGGCAATCAATGTCATGGTTAGTGCGATGAGCGTCTTTTTCATTTTGATGTCCTTTTGTGGTTTGCACCTGCCGTCTCTGTACTTTAAAGGGACTGTACTTTCAAGCGACAAGCAGGTGCGAGCTAGTTAGTGTTTGATTTCTTTAGATTTCCAAAGTTTGTAGATGGCAGGCAGTACCAGTAGCGTGAGCAACAGTGCCGAAGCCATACCACCTATCATTGGTGCTGCAATACGCTGCATCACCTCAGAGCCGGTTCCGGAGCCATACATGATGGGGATAAGGCCAATGATGACCGTCAATACGGTCATCATTACCGGTCGTACGCGAAGGCCTGCGCCTTCTTGTATTGCCTGAGTCAGCATGTCTGCGGTCAGTGGTGTACGGTCTCGCTCGGCAGAGAGCTTTCGTCCATGCCAAGCTTGATTGAGGTAGACCAACATGATGACGCCAATCTCAACCGCGACGCCCGCAAGCGCGATAAAGCCCACGCCAACTGCGATTGAGAAGTTGTAGCCAAGGTAGTGCATGAGCCATAGTCCACCGACCATCGCGAGTGGCAAGGTACCCATGATGACGAGTACCTCACCCACTCGGCGAAAGCTCAAATAGAGCAACAGCATGATGATGGCGAGCGTAATGGGGATCACGACACCAAGGCGCTGTTTGGCGCGCTCCATGTACTCGTATTGACCGGACCATGCCAGTGAATAGCCAGCGGGTAACACCAGCTTTTCCGCGACCACTTGCTGCGCTTCATTGACATAGGAGCCGAGATCGCGCTCAGCAATGTCGACGAATACCCAGCCGTTGGGGCGTGCATTTTCGGTCTTGATCATCGGTGGGCCATCTTCATAGCGAATATCTGCCACATCGGCGAGTGCGATGCGTGCACCGTTAGGAGTAACTAGGGGCAGGTTTTGCAGTTTTACCACTGAGTTACGATAGTCCTGTGGGTAGCGCACGTTAATTGGGTAACGTTCGAGACCTTCGACGGTTTCGCCCACATTCATGCCGCCAACGGCCGTCGAGATGACTTGTTGAACGTCACTGACATTTAGCCCGTAGCGCGCGGCTGCTAGACGTTTAATATCAATGGTGACGTAACGGCCACCTGCCACTCGCTCGGCATAGACCGAAACGGTACCCGTGATGTCATTGAGAATGGGCTCAAGGTTGGCACCAATCTCTTCAATCACACCAAGTTCAGGTCCTGCGATCTTAATCCCGATAGGGGTCTTGATACCGGTTGCGAGCATGTCGATTCGGGTTTTAATTGGCATCACCCAAGCGTTCGTCAGACCCGGGAACTGAACCAGATCATCAAACTCTTTGCGAAGCGACTCGGTTGTCACACCCTCGCGCCACTCATCTCTCGGCTTGAGCTGAATGGTGGTCTCAATCATGGTGAGAGGCGCAGGGTCGGTAGCCGTTTCGGCGCGGCCAATCTTACCCCACACGGTTTCAACCTCAGGTACGGTTTTGATGAGCTTGTTGGTTTGTTGCAACAGCTCGCGCGCTTTACCAATTGAAATGCCAGGATAGGTGGTCGGCATGTACATCAAGTCGCCTTCATCAAGCGGTGGAATAAACTCGCTACCCAGTTTAGACGTCGGGTAGTAAGCAGAACCTAGCAAACCCAATGCAATGATGATCATGGTTTTCGGGTAACGAAGGCTCAAGTTAAGCATTGGTCTGTAAAGACCAATCAGTGCTTTGTTGACCGGGTTTTTGTGCTCTGGGAGCACCTTGCCACGAATGAAGTAACCCATGAGTACAGGCACTAAGGTGATCGCTAGACCTGCTGCTGCCGCCATGGCGTAGGTTTTAGTGTAAGCCAGTGGCGAGAACATTTTGCCTTCTTGGCCTTCAAGGGCGAAAACGGGCACGAAGCTGAGCGTAATGATGAGCAGCGAGAAAAATAACGGTGCGCCGACTTCCTCTGCCGCTTTACTGATCACCTGCCAGCGATTTTGGTCGTTGAGCGGGGTTTTCTCTATGTGCTTGTGCACGTTCTCTATCATTACGATCGCCCCATCGACCATGGCGCCGATAGCGATGGCAATACCACCCAGTGACATGATGTTGGCGTTGATGCCTTGCCAATGCATGACGATGAATGCGCACAGAATCCCCACTGGCAAGCTGATGGCAATGACAATTGAGGAGCGGATGTGAAACAAAAACAGTGCACACACAATCGCGACCACGATGAACTCTTCGGCGAGTTTATTCCAAAGGTTGTCTACCGCGGCATTGATAAGCGTTGAGCGATCGTAGGTAGCGACAATTTCAACGCCTTCCGGCAAGCTACGCTGCAAGTCATCAAGCTTGGCTTTGACGTTATCGATCACTTCACTGGCGTTTTCACCAAAGCGCATCACAATCACACCGCCTACCGCTTCTCCTTCACCATTAAACTCTGAGATCCCGCGACGCATCTGTGGGCCAAGGTTAATGTCGGCAATGTCGCCAAGGAGCAGAGGTGTACCCTTACTTGTGACTTTAAGTGGCAGTGCTTGAATGTCTTCAATGCTGGTGAGGTAGCCTGTAGTACGAACCATGTGCTCCGCTTCTGCCACTTCAATCACCGAAGCACCGCTTTCCTGGTTACCGTTTTTGATCGCCGCGTTCACTTGTTGAAGCGTTAAATCATAAGCACGCAGCTTGGCAGGATCGATCTGCACCTGGTACTGCTTCACCATGCCGCCAACAGTGGCGACTTCAGATACGCCATCGACGGTTTGCAGCTCGTATTTTAAGAACCAGTCTTGCAGGCTGCGCAGCTCGGAAAGGTCGTGTTGTCCTGTGGTATCTTGCAGTACATAGCTGTATATCCAACCGACTCCCGTTGCATCAGGGCCGAGCGTTGGTTTGGCTTGCGAAGGCAGTTTTGGTGCCACTTGGCTGAGATACTCCAGTACCCGTGAACGTGCCCAATACATGTCGGTATCATCATTGAAGATGATGTAGACATAGGAGTCACCAAAGAACGAGTAACCGCGCACGGTTTCTGCGCCCGGTACCGCAAGCATGGCTGTGGTAAGTGGGTAAGTCACCTGATCTTCGACCACCTGAGGTGCCTGTCCCGGGTAGCTGGTTTTGATGATCACCTGCACGTCGGAGAGGTCAGGTATGGCGTCCACCGGGGTATTTTTGACGCTGTAAAGGCCGGCTAATGTCAAGAAGCAGCTTGCCACCAACACCAGAAATCGGTTGTTGATAGACCAGCGGATAATCGCTCCAATCATGGCTGCTCTCCTCCATGTTTGAGCTCAGACAAAATAAACTCACTGCCTTGTTTCTTAATCAAAAAGCGCGCGGTATCACCCTCTTCAAATCCAGTGAAATCAACGCTGCCATCTGTGGAGAAGTTCATCTCTCCCGACTGCCAGTTCCACTCCGGTACGTCACTGTGCTCAATAGTAATCATGCCAAAATCGGCCATTAGCATAGAGATGCTGCCATTGACCCAGATCTCGGTTGGCATAGGGTTCTCGCTAGGGTTGATTGCCGTGACGGTGTATTGACCATCTGGCGTTTTGGCCATTTCAAACTCGATCTGTTGACCCGCTGCAAGTTTATCCATCGCGACGTCTGGCTCGACGTTGAAATCCATCACCATGCCCGGCCAGTTCCATTCAGGTACCGGTTGATGATTAATGGTCAACATAGCGTGACCCGCCATCACATTGGTGATCTCGCCTTTTGCCCACACAGTTTCAGCCGGAGGCTCTACGCCATTGATACGCGACAAATCAGCGCTTTGGCTAGATTCTGAATCGAGCATGAATTGTGCTGATGTCACTACGATGTCTTCTATGGTTAATCCTTCCAGTACCTCAATACGATCACTGGCTTCTCGGCCAACACGAATGCGAGCGGAGCGATACTTGCCGTCACCTTCTGAAAGAACAACTCGGCTCATGCCACCTGAGCGAATAACCGCTGAGCGCGGGATCGTTAGAACAGCCTCATCGGTTTGTGGTTGCAGAGCGATATTGGCGAACATATTCGGTTTGAGCTGAAAATCCGGGTTGTCGAATTTGAGCCTAACGCGCAGGGTTCGAGTGGATGGGTCTAGGATCGGATAGACATAATCGACTTCACCTTGCCATTCTTTGCCTGGGATGGCATCCAACGTCATCACCGCGCTACTGCCGCTTTTGATCCATTCGGCTTGGCGTTCGAACACCTCGGCATCGACCCATACTTGGTCGATAGGCCCAGCACTGATCACCGATTGCGATGGGGACAAATACCCACCTTCTCGCACATTGAGCGTAGCGACAACACCATTACCTAGCGCTTTGATATCAATGGTTTGTGATGCTTTGCCTTGACGGACGATGTCGCGTATTTGCGCCTTGTCGACACCAAGGGTGATCAGGCGCTCGGTCGCCCCTTTGATAAGAGAGTTTCGCTTAGTTCGATAGGCATTGAGTAGCTCCTCTTGCGCCTTGACTAACTCAGGCGAGTAAAGCTTAAATAGCACATCACCTCTATTGACTCGTTCCCCCACGGCATTGATGTAAAGCTTTTCTACCCAACCTGCGACACGTACGTTGGTTTGCCAGAGACGGCTTTCATCAAAGGCGATGTAACCGACGGTAGCAATCCGTGGCGAGAGCTTTTGTTTCTCGACGGAGGCGGTTTTTACACCCAAATTGTTCTCCACAGCCGGGTCGATTTTGACGGTACCTGGTTTGTCATTCGCGCCATTAAGGTCATCGGCGTAGACTGGAATAAGATCCATACCCATTGGAGACTTACCTGGTTGGTCGCGCTTGTAATTGGGATCCATAGGTGCGACCCAGTAAAGCGGTTCATTGGCATCGCTACTGGTTCCAGTTTGTGACGACATGGCGTTCATCGAGTGTGTGCCGAAATACTGCGTTCCCACTATTCCGAGACCTGCACCAACGGCCAGCGCCAATAGGGCGACATTTCGTGTTTTCATTATTGTTTCCCTTAAATCTATGGTTGTTTTGTTGATGAAGGCTGAGAAATAACCGGTGTTTCTGCGTGGTATTCGAATCCACCAAGGAAATACGCCAAGTTGCTACTTACAATGTTGAGGTCTGTCTCCAACCGCAGAGCTTCAATCTCAATGGCTAGCTCATCACTGGAGGCGGTGATCACATCGCTAAACTGCGCAGTATTGTTTTCGTAACCTCGCTCTACAGCTCGAGTGCGCGCTTTGGCTTGTGGTAATAAGCTTTGCTGATAGCGCTCAAAGCGTTCGCTGAGGTTTTGTCTATCCATCATCAGCGCGTTAACCTTGGCATTCATTTGAGCCAATAACGCATCTTTGCTCGACTTCGATGCGACCACTTGGTACTGGGCGGCAGCATGGTTCTTGTCTTGTCGATTACCGGTGAATAAGGGAATGTCCATGGTGACGTAGGCACTTAGGAGATCGGGTGCAGGTGCGCCACGCATGTTGGGGGCTTGGCGATGGGCATACATGGCTTCAACACCAAATTGCGGCTTGTAGGCCTCTTCGGCGATGGAGACCTGAGTCTCATTGGCAGCAATTTGAATGTCGGCCATTTTCGCCATGGGGTGCTGGTTAAGTAAGTTGAAATATCCAGAGCCACTATGGCTAGTCAATTGCTGGTCAAGGCGTCCCCAATCTGTTGCGATATTGGCTTTAGGAGCGGAGCTTTGGTTTAGCCAACCTGAACCCAGCCATTCGGAGAGTTGAGATAGCAACCGACTTTGCATTTGCCTATTGGCGTGCAATTTGTCATCGAGCTGACTGACTTGTAGCTGACTACGAATCAAATCTTGTGACTCGCTGTTGCCAATGGCGTAGTTGGTTTGAATGAATCGCTCCATTTCTACCATCAGGGAACGCTTTTCTTTCAGTACGCGCTCTGAGTGCTGCTGAAAGCCAAGCTCAAGCCATAGCTGAGTAATGCTATTCGCAATATCTAGCTCACGGACTTTTACTTGAAGCTCAATACCATCCGCTTGCTGCTGGGCTTTCTTATTTTGCAGACCAAGCGTATCGCCGCGGCCAAACTGTTGCATCATACCGACCGAAATATTCGTCATTGGATCTTGGTCAAACCGAAAACTGTCTGTCGGTAAACCGCCGACTCCAACCTTGAGTACCGGATCTTTCAGCGTTGAGCTGGCAATACCAGTATCTCGCATCGCTCGAGATTGAGCGTGATACTGGGTACGATTGGCATCGTTGGCGATCGCCATGTTGATTAATGTATCGAGCGATAACGCCTGCACGCTCGCTTGAGATTGCTGTGGTGCTCCCGCGCTACTTGATGCTTGTGCAGCCGGTGCGAATAGAACGATCGCACTTACAGCCAGTGCAATCGGATGTTTGATTATTTTCACGATCATTTCCAAACTACGTGCCTGTATAACAGGCGCGATAAAACGTCCCCAACTAGGGTTGGGCATTAGCGTGTTTTGGAATGATTACGCCGAGGGCGGGCGCTCGAGGTGTTCGATTCTATGGATCGGTTGCGTGAATGGGTCGACAGATCGCTTGGAGAAGCGTGCGTGACCTTCGCTTGGAAGCATAACAAAGGGGGCAAACCCTAGGGTAGTGCCACACATCGTGGTGCAACAGGTGGTGTGGGAATCAGGCTCTGCACTGGCGCACTGACTGCTATCGGCGATGTCCGAAGCTACACTCGTGCTGTGATGTGCGTGATGGGAGGCTGTTTGGGTCATGCCACAATAGGGGGACGCATCAGTCATGCCGTTATGCATAGCCATCGCAGGCGCGCTGGTGACAAACGTTGATACAACGAGTGCAAGCAAGCTCACGAATGTGATCCACGATTTGTTGGCGATAATGGCGTGCATACAAAACCCAATTAACAAGATTCGTTAAAGATAAAGCTTACCCCTAGGGTAAGGTCAACAGCGAAATGTATTTCTTGTGCTGTTCGCTCAATAATGCCACAAAGTATAGCTCAGGTGAGTGCGGAGGTAGGTAGTTTTTATAGCAAGCGGCCTCGACATTGTGAACGCGTGTTCTAATCTATTGCAAGTACTGACGGACATATGAGGATGAAGGAATGCCACGATTTGTAATGGGATGTTTGGCTCTAGTGGCCTTTACGTCGTACGCAGGGTTAAACCCTAACGTGAGTGAGGAAACGCTCGCTTCTGCAAAGGCTTCAATGCAAAAACACTTGGAGCAAGAAGGGCTCACTATTGATGACGCAAAGTTATCTCTCGCCTACAAAGATGGTCGTAACAAGAGTACCGTCTATTTTGAAGTTGCAGAGCATAATGGCGGCGCAGAAATTTACAAGGTCGTCTGCTCTGATGAAAAATGCCACCTGCAGTACCGCTAACTCCCCCCTCCTCGCTAAGTGACCTTACTTTAATAGGCGAGAAATCAACGTTTCTCGTCTGAGCTCCAATATCTCTTCAATCAACTTTTCTTGCGCATTGATGCCAAAATGTTCAGCGTAGCGTTTTACCTTCTGAATTTGGCTCGGGTCGAGCTGATAGACTTCGCGTTTAAGCCTTGAGCGTGCCTCACTTTTTATCAAGCCTTGTGATTGCATCAGACGCACGATAGTGGCGTCCATCGGGTGTTTGTGTTGTTGCATAGCGTTTGATTAACTGACCGAATGAAGGTGGTTTCGTTTGAGTGTCGCGATGCAAGATAGTGACAAAGTGTGACAGCTTTATTGCAAAGTGTTGAATAAGAATTTTGGGTTTTTGAAAGGGGTTCTGAGTTGTTGTATCTCGTGGAGTTAAGGAGAGTTGAGTGACAAAACAGGATTCAAGCGAACTTTGTTCAATAATTGAACTTATTTCCTACTAATAATTAACTCATTATAAATTTGCATTTATTTTGTGAAATCTCCCGCATCTGATCATTATTATTGACCTATTGCCTGATAACCTGCCTTCAGGCTGCTAGCATATTTTTAGCTATTAAATAACGAAATGGTTTCTATTCGCTCTTTTTTAGCTCGTGAAACAGAAAGATATTCTCTCTAGAAAGGTAAAAATATGTTTAGGATGAACAAGGTCACGCTCTCTATAGCGTGCCTAGTGTTTAGCAGCCATGTGTTTGCTGCTGAACCTTATGATGCCACGCAGTCGTACTCTGGTGGTAGTCAAGTAACCGTGGATGGCACCTCCTACGAAGCTAAATGGTGGGTTGGGGCTGGTCAAAGTCCGACGGACACTTATGCAAATGAATGGGATTCTCCATGGAAAGTGGTCAGTGGTACCGAGCCTTCACCGGAGCCAGAGCCTTCACCAGAACCAACCCCTGATCCTTCTCCTGAACCAACTCCAGATCCAACGCCTAAGCCAACACCAGACCCTGGCACACCTCCTTCAAGTGGTGCGTGTGCTGACTTCAATGTTTACCCAGATTGGACGCAAGGCAACCACGCTACAGCTGGCGACATTATGGTCAACGAAAATGTAGCTTATAAGGCCAACTGGTGGACGTCTTCCATTCCGGGTAGCGATAGCAGCTGGGCGACGCATCTTGATTGTGGTGGAACCTCTTCAGAACCAGGCGCGAAACTTGCTCTGCCAAACCCTCTTGATCCGGTGAGATTGGAAGTAGCCGGGTGGCCAAGTCATTTGGTAGTAGCAAGTCCTGCTTCTCTTGATGCGCCAGCGAGTCAATATTTTGCAACCAGTAGCAGCCAAGATCTGGCTGACGTTTCTAAATTGACCAATACTTTTGCTGCGCTCATTCAAATGGCTGAAGCGGCGGGCAGCAGTTCGATTGTACTTACATCTGATGTGCTGGACATAGCGACGGCCGACAAAGGGCAAGCGCTTGGTGCTGTTGCGGTCAAACAAGCACTCACAGCGGCAGTGGCTTCAACCGCAAGCGCGATTGATGCGGGTGCCATTAATGCACTGACTGATGATGTTAATGGCTGGGCGCAGGCTCATAACCTTATTATTTCTACTTTAGCGCCTCAGGCGACCTTTGGCTGGACATTAACTATCGGTGACTTTGCTTACAATGCTCATTCCGGTAAGCGAGCTGTTTGGAATGCAGCCTCTTCATCTTCTGCAGATTTGCTATCAAGTTCTGCACTTTATGACGCTGGGTCGAATACCAAAGCTGATTTCATCGCCTTTACTAAATCGGCGGACACGCCTGCGCTAACTGATGAGCAGTGGTATTACGCTTTAGAATATGTGAAGCAAGTCTCTGATCACATCCGTACCCCAGCGCTATTAACCTCTATGCCAACATCGCAAACAGTCGATTACTTTATGGGGAACTTGTCCAAACAAGGTCAGCTTCGTAAGGCTGCACATAGCAATGTGTTTGCGATTTTGTTTGATAGTGAAACGGTAGAACTTACCAATAAGATTGAGCAGTACCAAACCGCTAAGTTGCCGCTGTACTATGTGGGAGAGAGCATCACCAACGGTCCTCTTACCCGTATCGCTGCACTTAACAGCGAGTTGGCAAGTGCGGAAAATGCAATGAACAATCAGGCGTTCTTGTATGAAGTCTCGCAGGGTAACTGGGCACCATCGACTGTGTATAAATGGGCGGACTTCCTTGCCGGTCTTAACTCTATGCACAACGTCGGTGTGGCGGGCAATACATTCTGGCTACTGGACGAGACGGCTGATGACGCGACCAATGCCAAATACGCTAAAGTTGCGATTGCAGCTTTCCTATCACAAAGTATGCAAGAGACCATTCGTTACAATGCCTGTGATGAAAACAACTGGTCAGAAGTCAGATACGGCGCTGCAGTTAACTACCCGATGACGGCAAGTTGTGGTCAGCTGGGACAGAAGTACGCCGATTATGGCATGGATTCGGTGACAGGTATTGATCATCCGTATTCATGTCCGCGCGATCCTAAAATGGAAGTGAGTGCACTGACCAATGCCAAGTGGTACGGCGCACCGGCTCCGATTTTTGCGGCGCCAGACTCTGTTCTTGCCGAGAAAGGCCTGCTGGTGAATGGTAATGTTGGTCGTTGGACTAACGACGGTCACTGTATGGAAGTCCCATCGACGGTGGATAGTTCACAGCAAGTGTGGGAGCGTGCTGACTGTAAAGTTTATGAAGGTCAAAAGGCTGGTAAGTTTATCTGGGATGGCAGCGATACGACTGGAACGGTTGAAGGCTGTGGCTGGTGGGGACGTGGTGTTATTCAAACCACTGGTCGTCAAAACTTTGGTACGCTTAACCACTTTATGGGACGTTCGCATGTTAATCCAGACACCATCGGAACCACGGTTAATGGTGTGGTTGTAGAAGCGCCTCCTGCTAATCCTCTTTATGCTGATTTGGATTTCTGTTCAAACCCAGGCTTAATTTGTAGCTCAGAAGAGAATCGCGAAATCAAATGGATTGCAGGTTTGTTCTACTGGGTCTCTTCGGTCCAAACTTACAATGATGAAGGTGGTCCGTACGCGGCTTGGAACTATCATACTGAGCTTAAGAAATACGTAGACGGTGGAATGCAAGGCACAGAGTTCATCGATGCGGTGTCAGGTATTGTTAACCGTGGCTGCCCTGATAGTAGTTGTCCGGTGAGTGGTAAGGTTCACGCGGTGAAAGAGCGTCAGGACAACTTTAAGCTGGTATTGCAAACGCTAGGGTTGAACCCGCAATAACAAGTATCTGATGTTTTAGTGATAGTAAAAAGGCTCCTTGATTTAGGAGCCTTTGTTTTGGATAGCAGCTATAGGTAGCGCTTTGCCAATATTATAACGTTGGCATTGGAAGCTCAGGTAGGCGAGATTCAATGGCCTTAGCAATGGCTAGAACCTCTTGGTCTTTCCATGGGCGACCAATAATCTGAATACCAATAGGCATACCTTCTTCGCTTAGCATGACTGGGATCGTTGCTACTGGCCAACCTGTCAGGTTGTAGGCTTGCATCATGGATGAGTCCGCAGTACCGTCGGCGGAACCGTGTTTAAAGGCGACGACAGGCGCAACAGGAGCTATCAACACATCTGCATGCTCGAAGACTTTGATCATAGAGTTACGCAGCTCAGCAAGACGTGCATTGGTACGCTGCGCATCCTCAATAGTGGCATCAGTACCTAACGACAACCAACCGGCGAGCTCTTCGCCCATTAAGTCCTTGCCGTGTTTATTCACGAACTCACGTAGGTGATGACTACCATCATACAAGAAGTGTTCAACTAGGATTTCACCACCAAACTGAACCTGCTCTGGCAGTTGATGAGATGTCGCACAGCCCGCTTGTTTGGCCGCGTCTACCGCGGTATCAACCGCTTGCTTAAAGATAGCTGGGACTTTCACCAGTCCGTCGTCGGTGTAGAAACCAACACGTAAGTCAGCGACATTTACAGTGTCACTTTTTGATAGCGGCGCATCGTATGCAAGTGGATCTTGCCAATCAGGACCCGCGAGTACGTTGAGTAGCAGTTCTAGGTCATCGACGCTGCGCGCCATTGGACCAACGTGATTAAACTGAGAGAATGCATCGCCGTAGCTTGGGATGTGACCCGTCGTTGGAATACGGCCGTGTGTTGGCTTAAGGGCACAGATGCCGCAGAAGTGAGCAGGAATTCGCACACTGCCACCAATGTCACTGCCTACATCAAAGGGGATCATTCGAGCCGCAATCGCAGCCGCAGCACCACCTGAACTGCCCCCCGGCGTTCTTGTTACATCGTATGGGTTGTTTGTGCGGCCGTAAACTGGGCTATTGCATTCATCAGACAGGGCTAGCTCCGGAGTGTTGCTTTTCCCAATCAGAATCGCACCGGCTTTTTTTAGCCTAGTGACAATAGTGGCATCTTCTGTCGGCAGGTTGTTTTTGAACATATTACTGCCGGCAGTGGTGATGACGCCTTTTGCCTCGAATAGGTCTTTGAGCGCATATGGCACACCGTGAAGTGGTCCCAGTATCTTACCTTGTTTGAAGGCAGCATCCGCAGCTCTAGCTTGTTCTAGCGCCTGCTCTTTTTGAACTTGGAATACCGCATTCAGTTTTGGGTTGTGCAGTTCAATCTGCGCTAAACACGCTAGAACAAGTTGCTCTGATGTGACTTCCTTTGAGCGTATTTTTTGGCTCATTTCAGTGGCGGTCAGTAAGTGAAGATTATCTAAGCTCATTGATGTTCCTTTCTGGCTAGAGGCGAAAGAGGTGGAGGGTAGGGTTACCGTGGATAACACCACAGCAGACTTAATAAAGTCTCGACGATTTAAAGCCATACGTACTCCAATTCATTTGATATTGATATTGATATGAGTATAGTGAATTGAAGTATGAGGCATAAGTATTATTCCGGTAACATACTGTAGTGACGTATTAGCCTTTAAGGACTAGCTCAGAATACCCGGTTTGTTCATCATATTTTCTTTCAAAATGGTGCTCTACATAGTGATGAATCATTAACTCAGCTGTCGTATCGACGATGCTTCCTTCGAGAAGATGCCCACCCAATACCTCTCCATGTTGGTTAGCCACCGAAATATGAATGTGTTGATGATCTGGGGTGAGTGTGCCCATTATCGAGACGATCTCTAATGGCTCCTCAAGTAGCAAGGTTCTCTCTGCACCTGCAAGGCGAAGGTGTACTTTCGATAGACAACCAACACAAGAAGCCATAGACCCAGCGGTTAAGTTGTGCTGGAGAATAAGTTCAGCAATGGCAAGTTTTAGATCTTGACCGCGAGTCAGTCGACTAGCAATAAGTGATATCGTCATGGTTAACGTTTTAGTGGCCTCTAAACAGACAAGACTGTAGCAATTCTTGGCGGTAAAAACACCACCAAACGTTGAACGTACAGATGCTAGCAATACCACTGTGTGTGTCATATGGGTCACAAAACGCACTCTTTTTAGAGTAAAGGTTCCAGTTCAGGTCTATGGTTACAGATCAGCATTCAAAGATGAGTAATAACATGTACCCTTTTTTAAGACTGGCCAAGACCATTTTTCAATCTAATAAGAAGCCAGCCATCAGTTATACCGAGCAAGATGAAATCGAATTTCGCTGTCATCCATGGGACATTGATATGTTCATGGAAATGAACAACGGTCGCATTCTTACCCTTTATGATTTGGGACGCACGGCGCTATCGGTCAAGTGTGGATTGATGCGTACTCTCAAACAAAACCGTTGGGGTTTAGTGGTCGCCGGAAGTTCGGTTCGCTATCGTAAGCGCGTGCGTATGTTCGACAAGATCACTATGAAAACCCAGTGTGTTGCTACTGATGACAAATGGTTCTATCTTGAGCAGTCGATGTGGGTAAAAGGACATCCTTGTTCTTCGGTTCTGATTCGCGCAGGTGTCACCTCGAAAAACGGCATTGTGCCTCCTTTACAAGTGATTGACGCTGCGGGTGAGAAGCCAATGACAAGTGATATTCCAATGTGGGTGCAAGAGTGGATAGATTCGGAGCAGCATCGTCCATGGCCGCCAACTGCGAACCAAAGCGCCGATGCTTCACCAGTTCAAGTGAGCGAGCAGTAAAGGCCAGTAGACTGGCCTTTTTTTAACTGGTTATGTGGCGTCTTTTTGGTTCTCGGGCAAGGCTTTCTGAAAGGCGTCGAGTTTACTAAGCCTGCCCGCTATTTCATCTATGTACGGGTAGGACGACATATCGACCCCAAAGCGCTGGGCGTTGTAAACCTGAGGCACCAAACAGACATCAACAAGACTCACTTCATTTCCAACACAATAGTCACCACGAACAGGTGCCAGCTTTTGCTCCAGAGCGCTAAAACCTGAGCTAATCCAATGTTGCATCCAGCGCACTTTATCTTGCTCATCGATATCAAATTGCTGTTGTAAGTGTTGAATCACTCTCAGGTTGTTGATTGGATGAATGTCGATTGCAATGTCCTGCGCCAGTGCTTTCACCAGATAACGCTGCTTACCCTCGCTCGGTGTCAATCGTTGTCCGGGATAACACTCATCCAAGTAATCGATGATGGTCAGCGATTGATTGAGTGTTATTTCACCATCAACTAGTAGTGGCACCAGTTCATTCGGGTTGAGTGCGGCGTACTCGGGCGAGTGTTGCTGTCCCCCATCTTTGATGAGGTTTATCGGTACGGATTGAAACGAAATACCTTTTAGGTTTAACGCTATCCGTACCCGAAAAGCCGCCGATGACCGCCAGTAGTCGTATAGAATCAAATCATGACCCTCAGTGCTTTTCGACCGTTTGCTCAATAGTGCCAAAGATGGATTGACCGTTATCGTCTAGCATTTCTATTTTGATGCTATCGCCAAAGCGCATAAACGATGTGGTTGGCTGACCATCGCGAATGGTCTCAATCATTCGCCTCTCTGCAATGCATGAGTAACCAACGCCGCCTTCTTCAATGGATGTGCCGTATTCGGTGCCTTGCTTGTTCGAGACTGTGCCGGAACCGACGATGCAGCCAGCCGACAGTGGTCTTGTTTTCGCTGCGTGGGCAACCAATTCGGCAAAATCGAATGTCATATCAACGCCCGCATTTGGGTGTCCGAATGGTTCGCGGTTGTAGTGTGAGATCAGTGGCAAGTGAACCTTACTGTCGTGCCATGCTTTGCCAAGCTCGTCGGGCGTGACGGCTACCGGAGAAAAGGCCGATGAAGGCTTAGATTGAAAGAACCCGAACCCCTTGGCGAGCTCCCCAGGAATCAGTCCACGTAGCGATACGTCATTGACGAGCATCAGAAGTCGAATCGCGCGGTGAGCTTGCTCTGTACTTGCCCCCATAGGGACGTCATCGGTAATGACAGCGATTTCTCCTTCAAAGTCGATGCCCCATTGCTCGCTTTCCATCACAATAGGCGCGTGCGGTGCTAAGAAGGTGTCTGAGCCGCCTTGGTACATCAGTGGATCGGTCCAAAAGCTCTCTGGCATTTCTGCTCCGCGTGCTTTACGAACCAACTCTACGTGATTGACATAAGCCGAGCCATCCGCCCATTGGTAAGCTCGTGGGAGAGGGGATTCGCATTGCGATTGCTCAAATGGTAGCGCTTGCAGTAAAATGCCTTGGTTAAGACCGAGGTAAACTTCTTCTAGCAGAGGCTCAAGTTGTTGCCAGTTATCTAGAGCGGCTTGCAGCGTTGGAGCAATCTCAGGGACGGCAATATATTGGCTGAGATCTCGACTGACGACAACCAACTGGCCATCGCGGGTGTTATTGTTAAGTGTTGCTAGTTTCATATCAATTCCCTGCTTTCCAGCTGTAGACGTATTCGCGGTTTTCCACCGCCTCGGCTTCGACGCTGTGTTCGAGCGCATTGCGCGTATCTATCATTACCGCGACTTCATCGGTAAAGGTTTTCTTAGCTTCTAGTCCGGCTTTGAACGCTTTAGGGTGAGGGCCGTGAGTGAACCCTGCGGGGTGGAACGTCATCATGCCGGCTTCGATGTTATCTCGACTGAAGAAGTCACCTGCGTGGTAAAACAGCACTTCATCGTAGTCATCATTGTTGTGGTAGAAAGGAACTTTCAGTGCACCGGGATCGCTCTCAATGGGCCTTGGTACAAAGGTACAGACGACAAATCCGTTACCGACAAACGTGGTATGCGCTGACGGTGGTAGGTGATAACGATGAGACATCAGCGGTCTGATATCTCGCCAGTTGAGCTTGAGTACCGATAAGTCGCCGTGCCAGCCAATCGCATCCAGCGGGTTAAACGGATAAGTAATGGTGTTGACTTTGTTGCCGCGTTTGAGTGAAACCGTGGTTTGCTCTTCACTGTATTGTGCTTTAAAACGCTCATTAATCGCAGGCGCTTCTAGTACTGCTGGGTCAAATACGGCGTGTTGGCCTACGATGCCTTTCTCTGGAAGCGCGTAGGCTGAGCCGGTGTTTTCAATCATTAAGATGAACATCGGTTCTTTAGGTTCTAGTCGCCAGTTGGTTGAGCGAGGGATCAGCACATAGTCGCCTTCTTCAACTTTAAGATGGCCATAGTCACAATAGAGATCAGCGCTGCCTTGGTGAATAAACAGCAGTTCATCACCGTCACCGTTGCGAGCAAGTCCTGACATCTTTTCTGCTAGCTTCCATACTCGTACTTTACATTCGCGATTTTCTAATATGCTCGGTGCCGACCAGGGCGACGATTGTTGAGCCGACTCAACATGGTTGAGGTTAAACGCACGTGGCTTGAGCTCACCTTCCCACTCAGACCAACCGGTTGGGGCATGCTGGTGGTGAAAGTGACTCGCAGGACCGAAGAATCCTTCTCGCCCAGCTTCTCGCTCATAAATCGCCTCGTCAGGAAAGTCGGCATGAGCCTGCTTCGAATAGGTTCCCTCTCGGTGAGGGAACGTTGGCCATTTACGCATTATCGGTTACCTCGTTTAATACGCCGCGGCGGATCTGATCTTCTTCAATTGATTCAAACAGCGCTTTAAAGTTGCCTTCCCCAAAGCCTTCGTTACCCTTGCGTTGAATAATTTCAAAGAACACTGGGCCAATAACGGTTTGAGTAAAGATTTGCAGCAAGATGCCATCTTTCATTGGCGCTCCATCGATAAGGATGCGCAGATCTTGTAAGCGAGCGATATTTTCGCCGTGTCCTTCAACACGAGCGTCGACTTTTTCATAGTAAGTGTCTGGTGTTGGCATAAAGTCCATGCCGCGATCGCGTAGCGTTTGCACCGTCTGATAGATATCGTCTGTAGTCAGTGCGATGTGCTGGATACCTTCGCCGTTATATTCTCGAATGAACTCTTCGATCTGCGATTTATCGTCAGACGATTCGTTGATAGGGATACGGATTTTGCCACAAGGTGCTGTCATTGCGCGGCTGACCAGTCCGGTGAGTTTGCCCTCGATGTCGAAGTAGCGAATCTCTCGGAAGTTGCCAATACGCTCATAAAAGCCAGACCAGACATCCATGTTGCCTTGTTTAACGTTGTGAGTCAGGTGGTCAAGTTCGTACAGACCCACGTCTTGCTCGGCTAGGCGCTTTTGTGCATCTGGATAGAACTTAAAATCCACATCGTAGATGCTGCTGCTTCCATAGCGGTCTACAAAGTAAAGCAGGCTTTCTCCGATGCCGTAAATGGCAGGAATGCTTAGCTCCATAGGACCGATCTCGGTGACATATTGCTCGCCACCATTTTCTAGAGCATGTGCCATCGCTTTCGCGGCATCCTCCACTCGAAACGCCATACCACAAACCGAAGGGCCGTGAATGCGCGCAAACTCTTCTGCTTGGCTGTGTGGCTGTGCGTTGACGATAAAGTTGATGTCTCCTTGACGATATAACCAAGCTTCTTTTGAGCGGTGCTTAGCGATCTCAGCAAACCCTAATGAGTCAAAGAGGCGTTTTAGATCGTTAATACCGTCGTCAGTCGCTGCTGTGTATTCAACGAATTCAAAGCCATCGGTTCCAAGAGGGTTGAAGTTGATAGTCATGGTCATTTCCTTTTGATAGTCAAACGGTCTCCTTCGTTGGAAGACCTTGTTGTAGGGTGTTGACTTAAATTTGAGCAAAGTTGAAGGAAAAGGGAATAGGGTCAATGCGTTAGACAAAAACACAGTTGGCGAATTTTCTGTGTAACAAATTTGCTACAAGTGAATTAGTGTATTCGTGGATGGGTATTTTTGTTGGTTAAGATATTGAAATATTTGAGATGTTTAATAACCAGAGAAGAGAGACGTGGAATAGATAAGTGTAAATGAAATGTTAAAAAGGTAAAGCTTGTTGTACACCTAATCTGATAAGAGGGAACCTTATAAAACTAGACGCAAGCGCGAAGGAACAAAAAGTGGAGCCGTTTGTTTGGCTCCACTCTTTTCGTGCTGTTTGAGTATTTACGCTAATTTAAGCGTTTCACTGCTCATGCGATTCATATAGCTGTTTACCGCAAACACCAATCCAGCGACGGCAATCGCCCATAACCAGATAGGTAGCACACCTGTCGATATCGCATAACCAATGGCTGTCGCCGTGATCACGCCAATGAAACCAGGGATCAGGAAGCTGTGGTTAAGGATGTACTTACCAATCTTAGTGGTACCAGAGCGGTCAAAAGTAATCGCTGCCAGATCCGATGGGTAGAATGGGAAGAAGTAATATGCGTAACAAGCTGGAAGTACACCAATCAGGACTTCTGCAGGAATGCCTAGTGCAAAGCCGAGAGGTAGCATGATGGTCAGCACAGCTGCTTGGCTCTTAAGGAACACAGAAGAAACGTACATAGCAATCGCGAAGGTCCAAGGGTGCGATTTCACGACGTCTTCAACTAAGCTGATAATGTAAGGCTTGTTGTAAGCAATAATGGTGTCACTCATCCAGGCAATACCAAAGATGATGATGACCGCACTCATACCAGCGATGAACACGTTGGTGTTGACGATTTTTTTAGGGTCAACATTGGTGGTTAGTAAGATGATAGCGCCGACAGAGAGCATCAAGAACTGCAAAGCGGTCGATGTTTTTACGCCATCAGGCAGTAGACCCAGATCTTTACCAAACATAGCAACGCAAATGACAGTCAAAATACCGAGTAAAAATACAGTTAGGCCGCGTTTGGCGGTTTGACTCTCTTTGATGCCAGCATCACCTGTGCTTGCTTCACTGGTGTCGATAAGCTGCGCTTTGAACTGTGGGTCTTTCATGCGCTCCAGAAACTCTGGATCGTCATTCAAATCTTTACCACGCTTTAAGCTCCAAGTCGCAGCAATCAATACGCCCGTTAATGTCGCAGGAATAGTCACCATTAACACTTGACCCAAAGAGATGTCTAGGTGGTTGGTCGCAGCCGTTGCCATAACTACCGCCGCTGCCGCTGCAATAGGGCTAGCTGTGATGCCCATTTGAGAGGCGACGGTCGCAATAGCCATTGGGCGTTCTGGACGAATACCACGCTTAATACTGACGTCATAAATAACAGGAAGAAGTGGATACACTGAGTGACCCGTTCCGACCATTACCGTCAGTGAATAAGTACACAAAGGACCAAGGAAGACGACTTTAGATGGGTGCTTACGAAGCAATTTTTCTGCGTATTGGACGAGTAATTTTAGACCGCCTGTTGCTTCAAGCGTTGCAGACGCCGCAACAACCGCAAGAATGATGAGCATAACGCCAATAGGGGGCGTACCGGGAGCAATGCCAAAGAAGAAACTAAGAATGGAAACGCCTAAGCCACCAAGTAGACCAAACGCAATTCCACCATAACGAATACCGACAAAAATGACTGCCAGAAGCAGCAGCATGTGAACATAAAACATAACAACTCCTTTTAATAGCGACAGAGTTATTATTCGCCCGTATGCAGTCCGAAATACTGATCTAGATGCGGAAAATCTTGTAAATTCGGATGGGTGTGTAAAATTGTACACAGGGTCACATTGTTGCGAGTGAGATCAATATGTGACTGAAATGAAACAAAAAAGCGGAGCATTTCTGCTCCGCTTTGTACTTTAGGCTACGCTGTCTTTATCGGTATCTTCGGCGCCAATAAAGCCGCCAGTTTGGTGTGCCCAGAGTTGAGCATAGACTCCGCCGTGAGCAACCAACTCTTTGTGGCTGCCTTGCTCGATGACTTCGCCTTTGTCGAGAACAATCAGGCGATCCATGGCGGCAATGGTTGATAGTCGGTGCGCGATCGCAATAACGGTTTTACCTTCCATCAGCTCATTTAAGCTCTCTTGAATCGCTGCCTCTACTTCTGAATCCAGCGCTGATGTCGCTTCATCAAGGATCAGAATCGGGGCGTTTTTCAACAGCACTCGTGAGATGGCAATACGCTGTCGTTGTCCACCAGAGAGCTTGACACCACGCTCACCAACTTGTGCATCGTAGCCCTCATTACCGAACGGGTCGGTCAAGGTTTCGATAAACTCATGAGCATGAGCCTGCTTGGTTGCAGCAAGTAGCTCTTCTTCAGTGGCATCGGGTTTACCATAGAGGATGTTGTCACGAATCGAGCGATGCAGCAGAGAGGTATCCTGTGTCACCATTCCGATTTTGCTGCGCAGTGAGTCTTGAGTGACTTTCGAGATGGATTGACCATCAATACGAATGTTGCCGCCCTCAACATCGTGAAAACGTAGCAATAGATTCACCAGTGTTGATTTACCTGCTCCTGAACGTCCCACTAAGCCGACTTTCTCGCCTGGTTTGATGTTGAGGTTCAAGTTACTGATTACCCCTTTGTTTTCACCATAGTGGAAGCTCACATCATCAAAGTCGATGCCGCCTTTATCGACGACGATTGGCTTGGCGTCTTTTTCATCTTTGATATCAATAGGCTTAGACAGGGTTTTCATACCATCAACTACGGTACCCATGTTTTCAAACAGGGCGCCGACTTCCCACATGATCCACATCGACATACCGTTGATACGTAGCGCAAGGCCAATGGCAATCGCGATAGCACCGACCGTGATCGCCCCATCCATCCATAAGTAAATAGAGATAGAAGTGACGGTAAACAGCAACACATAGTTGGTAAATTCAACCGCGACATCAAAACCTGTTACCAAGCGCATTTGACGATACACCGTATCCAAGAACCCTTTCATGCCTTTTTCCGCATACTCGGTTTCACGATCGGTATGGGAGAAAAGCTTTACTGTAGAGATATTGGTGTAGCTATCCACAATACGTCCGGTCATCATAGAGCGTGCATCTGCTTGCTCAGTTGCGACTTTCTTTAGTTTTGGCACGAAGTAAATCTGTATACAGACGTAGGCAACAAGCCAAACCAGCATTGGCATCATCAAGCGCCAGTCTGCTGCCGCTAGCATCACCAAAATGGAGGTGAAGTAAACAGAGACATACACGAATACATCTGCGGTTTTCATCACAGTTTCGCGCACCGCAAGAGAGGTTTGCATCACCTTGGTCGCGATACGCCCAGCAAAATCATCTTGATAAAAAGAGAGACTCTGCTTGAGCAAATAGCGGTGTGCCTGCCAACGGATAGCCATTGGGTAGTTGCCGAGCAGTGTTTGGTGCACGAGTAGCGATGCTATCAACAATATCGTTGGCAACACCACCAGAACACAAAAACCGACCCAAAACAGGGTATGACCGTTTTCCGATAAAAAGGTTTGGGGATCGCTGGCGGTTAGCCAGTCGACGATTTGTCCCATAAATCCGAACAGCATCACCTCTGCGATAGCGATGACGGTCGAAAATAGTGACATTAAAATGATCGGCTTCTCAAAGCCGCGAGTGTAGTAGCGACAGAAAGCGAGTATGCCCTCTGGCGGCTTCTCCGGATCTTGCTTTGGAAAAGCTTCTGTAAATTTTTCAAAGCGTTTATACATGGTTCACCTAACAACGTTGGAAAGACTCTTTGTAATCCATTGACTGCATATTTGGTCGTGTTTCAAAGAGTCAAAAAATCCTCCTATCCAAAGATAAGAGTAGATGTTCACAAGTAACGGTTGTCGAGCTGATTTGCAACTGCGCGGAAGATACTTGCGAGTCAGAGTTATGATTTTGATTTTACATGGCGAATGTTCCGTTTCGCGGGATAGAACACGTGAAAGAGATCTGATGAATCAGATTCAGTAAGTGTATAGCTTTTAACCAACGCTCACAACTGCTGCCATAGATAAGCCCGTGATTTTATTGAACTGTCGGAATAATAATCCACAAAATGGTGCAGTTTTTTCATTGTTGCGTGGTTTTTGTGCAGGAAATATTCCTGAATTAATGTCATCAATCAGTCAATGTTCCGGTTTAGTCTGTGATTAAATCTTGCATTCAGTAAATTAATATTTAACACACTATTTACAATTTAAGAATCTAAGTAAGACAACAAGCAAAACAACAATACGTTGCTAACAGCGACGACTTTAAAGCGATAACTAGTGAAGTGGGATGTTTATGAATCATGGAATGACTGCATCTGTCGAGACGACGATTTCTGCTCGTGTCGGCCGTTCGATTCAAAATGCCAATTGTGTGGTGATGGTGCCGCCAAAAGAGTTCGGTTTTAATGCAGAGACAGCGGCCGATAATGAATTTCAGCACCAAGTTGCTCTTGACGCCAGTGCAGTGAAAACCAAAGCGATGGCGGAATTTAAGGCCATGGTTGCTGGCTTGCGTAAGTCAGGTGTGCAGGTTATCGAATTTGACTACCCCCTTGATGGAGAAGAAACGCCAGACGCCGTATTCCCCAATAACTGGTTTAGTACCACCCATGATGGAGCGTTTTACACCTTTCCGATGGCATGTAAAAACCGCCAGCGCGAAGTGCGCCCACACGCTTTGATTAATAGCCTGAATGCTGCAGGGCGACACGTGGTTGCTACCGATAATCTTCTGAGCTACGTAGAGCAAGGGGCATTTTTAGAAAGTACCGGTGTGATGGTAAAAGATCACGTCAATAAAACCATCTATGCGGCGCTGTCGCAGCGGTGTGAACGCGAAGCGTTGGAAGACTATGCCAAGCGTATTGGTTACCACCGCGTGGTCTCATTTCAGACAGCTTTGCCATCGGGTCACCCTATCTACCATACCAACGTCATGATGGCGATTGGGGAACACTTTGCGGTTATTTGCTCGGAAGTGATCCCTGAGTATGAACGTCGCTTCGTGATTAAATCGCTAGCGAACAGCAAGCAAGTGATTGATATCAGCTTGGAGCAGGTGAATCATTTTTGTGGCAACATTTTACAGCTGGAGACGGTGAATGGCGATAAAGTCATTGCGATGTCGAAGTCGGCATTTGATGCCTTTACACCCGCACAAAAGCAACAACTTGCAACCCATGGGAAATTACTGCCGTTTGATGTTTCTACCATAGAAAACATTGGCGGTGGCAGCGTGAGATGTATGCTGGGAGAAGTCTTTTTACCAGCACGAACGACTGAGCTTTAATCAAAAGCAAGCAGCCCGTCCAATTGGGTTGCTTGCTACCTAATCCTTCCAATGTTCTGGCCAGATAACCAAAGCGATACGAGTCGAGTGTTTTTCTTTCTTATTGAGTTGTAACTCAGAAAAATTGGACTTTTTCTCCTTAGCTTTTAGACTGCTATTTATGTTAGCGAAAGGGCACGATGCCCATATAAAACTTAAGGATATCAATTGAGTAAGCTACTTTCCTACTTATCAATCGTGCTTATTATTTTAGTCGCAACTTTTCACCCTAAAGTGCTTGAAGACATTATCGGCTTTGATATGTTCGAAAATATTCGCATCATGATACGAGAAATGGAAGCGGGGTTTGATAAGTTAACCAGAGCGTTACGGTCAGCGACAGAGTGACTGAGGGGCTGCTCTGGCTTTGCCGATTATGGTAGGTCAAACACTAATGCGATAACGTTTTGCTCGCCATGGTTTTCAAATCTTAGTTCGGATTGCGAGTCGATACTGGCACCATCTCCAGGAGTGAGTTTAGTGGTGTTGATGTTCAACTCTCCCGCTACCTGATGAACGTAGATGTTTCTATTTGGTTCGATGGCGTACACTAAGTCTGTATTGGGCTTTAAGATGAGTTGGCTCAGTGTCATGTCTTGTTTTATCTGCAACGTGCCATCACGGCCATCTGGAGTAGCAATAGTAGTTAATCCACTGCCTTGTCCGAAATCTTTCTGCTGATAACCCGGCTTTGTACCAAACTCATTCGGCTGTATCCATATTTGCAAAAAGCGTAATGGCTCGGAGTTTGGGCCGTTGTATTCACTATGATAGATACCGCTTCCTGCTGACATCAACTGGAACTCTCCTGCCGGTAGAGTTTGCACGTTTCCTTCACTGTCTTTGTGTTCAATCGTTCCCTCAAGGACATAACTGATGATTTCCATATCACGATGGCCATGGGTGTCGAAACCTGCGCCAGGCTGCACAATATCATCGTTAATCACACGCAGAGCAGAGAAACCCATATACTCAGGGTCATAGTAGCTCCCAAATGAAAAGCTGTGCTTGCTATCTAACCAGCCAAAATTCGCTTGGCCTCGGTGTTGTGAATGTCTGACAGTGATCATTTTGAATCTCCTTGTTCCTGACTTTTTGCGTTTTAATCTATGAATTGCTGAGATTCAGTTTAGGCCCTGAAGGATGAACAATGAACGGGAGTCATTTGAATAGGTCGGTCAACAATTTTGAAGAACGGCATTGTGAAATATATTTTTGAGTAGGATAGTCAGTCATGATCAAACCCCGTCAGATAGGTCAAGCTTACGATACGATCACCCATATGTGGCAAAGCGACGACTTTAATCGAGAGAATGGTATCGCGGCTCATAAGCGAGCGCTTGAGTTTGCAAATGGCAAAGGCCGTGCGCTAGATATTGGCTGCGGCTGTACCGGAAGATTTATCGAACTACTTAAAAGTAATGGCTTCGAACTAGAAGGTCTAGATATCTCGACCAAGATGATAGCGCTTGCCAAAGAGCGACACCCGGATGTGACTTTTTATCATCAAGACGTTTGTGAAGGTAAGCTGCCGACCACGTACGATTTTATTACCGCTTGGGATAGCATCTGGCATATCCCTTTAGAGCAACAAGTGCCAGTGTTGACCAAAATCGTCGAAAGCCTCAATGCTGGTGGCGTGTTTATTTTTTCATTCGGTGGTACTAACGAGCCTGGGGAGCATACCGACGATTTTATGGGACCTGAGGTTTACTACTCTTCTTTGGGGACAAATGAGTTCTTAAAATTGTTTATGGAGCTTGGCTGTATCATTCGTCATTTAGAGTTTGATCAGCATCCAGAGTTACATACGTATTTGATTGTGGAGAAAGGTCTCTAATATTCTTGAAAGCTATAAAATGCAAAAAGGTATCAAGTTAGGTGCTTTTTAATCGCAAGAATTTGGTTTCAACCATCAATCTCACTTAACTCGAGCATTAAAAGCGAACTTTGGCGTGACACAGAAACGGTAGGCGCGTTGATTAAGCCAAGCTTATATGCACCGCGACCCATTGCGTGAGAGCGTTTTTTCGACCAGTTCTTTAAACGCTCGCACCTTTGCTGATATGTACTTTCGACTTGGGTAACCATATAAGCACCCAGTTGGTGTTTTGGGTAATCAACGAAAAGCTCGATGAGTTCGCCTGTTTCTAGTTCGTTGCCTAGATAAAAACGGGGTAGGCGAGTGATCCCAAGCCCGGCTTTACACATTTCCAGTTCCATTGGCACTTATTGGGGCACTCTGGTCGCTAGAGTCTATTTGGATAGCGTTGGCTGTGGTTCTCAGTTGCCAATCGGGAGTGTTTGGTCCGACTATCGTTCTGACTTTAAATGGTAGAGGTAGGTGGGTGTTAGTAGACAGCTCTTTGGTGAGGTTAGATACTAATTTTCACGTAGCCAGTGATTCATTCTGGGGTAACCGCTCGGGCAGCCTTGAGGCTCGCACATCAACCAATAACAAAGCAGCGGGTGACCAAATCCCCCTTGGTTCTCAAAGGCATCAATGAGTGATTCTGAAGCTCCTTTATAGCCTTGCTGATGGAATACAACTTCGGGCGATAAGCCAATGTAGTTTAATGCTGCCCAAGACCACGCAATCGCGGCCATTTCTTCTCCACCTTGGTGCCCAATAGATTTTGCATCTCCACAGAATTTTAAACGTTTTGAGCGAGCTGTCACGGCGATGTGGCCTGCTTCATGGAGTAAATCCCCTGGTTGCTTAAGTTTCTGTCTATCGATAATAAGTGTGCCGTGTTTGACTTCGATACCTGGAAGGAACGTGTTTGAGTTGATATTACCGAATGACCAAGAAATCCCTATCTCATTGAAGAAATCAACTATTTTATCTAGTGAATCATTAATGTTCTGAGATTGAGTCATGTGGTTGTGATGCCTCATATATGGTTGCTTGGAAAAACGTAGATAACTCGTTGATTGTATGACCTCTACCGAGAATTGTTAGTTTTGGAGTTGTGAACAAAGGAAAATCGAGAACAGGTTCACAGGGTCGGCGCATTATCTGGCAAAATCCCCATGTGCAACTATATGTACTCAATTCAATCTAGTATGGATGGGACAGTGCGTGACAACACCACAATCGATAGGCCAATTAACACCTAAGGCAGGCATCATTGCCAACACCAAGTTGCTACTTAATAGAGATTGCAATATTGGACGCGACTATGCGGTTACACGTGAACTCTCCCATTTATATGCCAAGGTGGGGGGGATTTCAACAGATGAAAACATCAATGACTGGGATAATGTTGAGCTAGATAGTGGCATCGCAATTAATCCAATACAAGCGGCAAAATGTTTAGAAGAAACTCTGCGCACACAAATGTTTATCAAAGGTATTTACCAATGCTTGCTTGATAAATTGTCTCAGAAACACACTGTGAATGTTGTCTACGCGGGCACGGGTCCATATGGCTGTTTGCTGTTGCCACTACTGGCATTGATGCCAACTGCACCTATTCGAGTAAGCTTGATTGATATTCACAAAGACAACACGGAGTCGATTCAACGTATTGTTGAACACCTTGGAATTGGTCATCAGATAACCTCAATTGAGTGTGCAGATGCGACAACGTGGTCACCAAAGAGTCCATTACAGTTTGATATTGTAATATCAGAAACCATGACGGCATTACTTGGACGGGAGCCGCAGGTGGCGATTTTTGCCCATTTACAACAGTTTTTAGCGGATGATGGAGTATTGATACCCGAAAAAGTGCCCCTTTCTGCTGTCTTAGTACCATTTGAAAGCGCCAATTTGCCTGATATCCCGTTAGGCCAGTTTTTCGAGTTGAATAGAGAGCTGGTGAGGAGTCTGGCCAATGGGCATCAGGATGGTTTCACTGGCGAGATTGTCTTGCCGCGCTCATTCTCAACTATTGACTACCAACATCTCTCTTTTCGCACCGACATACAGATTTACCGAGCACACTGGTTAACGTTCGGTCAGTGCAGTCTGAATTTATCGATCGACTACGCGGGCTTAAAACTTGAACCTGGGGAGAGTATAAAATTTTGTTACAGAATGACGGCATTGCCAAAATTTGAGTTTACGTTTCCAGTTGAGTCTATGTCGTCTGTTTTACCAGAAAAAACAGAACTCGGGGTGATAGCTGTACCGGGTATTAAGCGCTTTTGGCATAGAGCGAGATTGATACGTGACCGCCGTCATGGAGAAGCGTTTGTTGAGCGCGAGATACTGTCGGATATCGCGCTACTAGAGAATTTTGATGTTAGTTATCACCAAGCGCTGAGCTATGTTTGTGACTATCAGCCGTCTTTTTATGAGTTTGAGACGTGGCTCCTGTATGCCAAAGAGTCAAATGACATTTATGGGTGATAAACCGTACCTCTCCCTAAGCAATACTCTTTTTAACGAACAAGTAAGCGTTTAACCAATGCGGAACAATAACAGTAGCACAATAGACAAAATAGAAATGACGACCTTTCGCTATCCTGGTTTAGAACGTCAGCCTTTGGTTATGATTAATAATTTACTAACGGGTTCGCAAAAAACGCTCTTATTCGAGTCCATCTTGCATCTGGAACGCGCATTTTCATCCCCTGGCGAACAAAATCTTCAACAGCAGAGTTGTGTATATTTAGAGTTAGATTCACCGTTGTCTGAAGTGCCGAGTGACTCGGCTCTTATCAAAGCACTCAACGAGCTCAAGCAGACAATAACAAGACTGTTACCAGCTCTATTTTCGGAACTGGAACTGATCCCTTTTACGGTACCTAACATTAAGTTTTCGATCGCGAATGGTAGAAATGGGCATTATGGACTGCCTCATAATGATACGTGTGAAGGGCGATACCAACTTTCACTACTCTATTATCTTCACAAACATCCAAAACCGTTCGAAGGCGGGCAGTTACAGTTGTTTTCGGATGATGAGAGCTCTCATATGCTAGACGACACCTTCGCTAAAGCTACGATCTCACCGTGTGATAATACACTGCTTGCATTTCGTTCGGAGACGTTTCATGGGGTGACTGAAGTCGTTAGTGAAAGCGACGAGTTTAGTGATGGTCGTTTTGTCATTATCGCTTTTATAGGGCGGTAGGATGTATATTTTCACGCTACATTTCAGCCCGGTGACGCTGGGCACTTGGAGACAACCAGATATCAACCTTCAATGTGATATTGTTCGCAAAATTTGCCATTTTACAGCCTGCTATTCTGATTGCTATTTTTCCTTCTCTTGATTGCTAAGCGAACAGACGCTCCTTCCCCTCACTTAAGGCTACTCATGCTTTGACGTCTATAACCTCACAATAGTTATGGAATGTTAATCGCCGATTTTGCTCACTTTTTAGCTCTTAATACCTAGCCAAAAAACCTACGAGTTGTTTGCAACTTTTTTAATAACGCCTATAAAAATAATACATAAGGTTTAATAGCAAATAGTTGCATTTGCCAATGGTTTAGTCAGTTTGGTGCAATGTTATGCGTTTGGTTTAGGAATGGTTTCTCAGATGGAACTGTGTGCGAAATTTTCGGTGCCACTTGATACTCAAGCTTTGATTGTGGAATGTCGAGATTTGTTTGAGGACATGTGGTGTGAACACGTGAATCGTCACGCATACAAGGGGCAGTGGGATGTGATTCCTCTTCGAGTTCCTATTCAACATGTCGATTCCCATCCTATCCTTCAGTGCTTTGCCATAGAGGATGAAGAGGAGTGGTGCAACTTAGATGTGGTCGAGAAAATGCCAAGATTACGCGATTTGCTGAATTGGTTGAACACATCAATTCAATCAGTGCGGTTGATGCGTTTACACCCTAAATCAATGATTTCTCCACATCGTGATATTGGGCTCTGTCATGAGATGGGGCTGGCTAGATTGCATCTGCCAGTTAGTGGATCCGACAGCGTCGCTTTTTGGGTTGCTGGGTACCAAGTGCCGATGGAAGTGGGGCAGCTTTGGTACATCAATGCCGACATGACCCACAGTGTAGAGAACCAAGGTTCTCTCGCAAGAGTTAACTTAGTGATCGATTGTAAAGCGAATAAATGGCTAAAACGCCAAATTGAATTATCGGAAGTCGTCAAATGGAAAGAAGAGGTTGCACGTTAGGATATGGAAACGGTAAGCAGGGATATGCCATTGCAACAAGATAAACGCAAACGTTCATATAACACGCTGAACGCATCAGAGTCTAAATTGGTTTTAGACTCAACCGCACAAGCCTTGTTGCAACATTCGATTCGAGAACAGCTTAAGACACTTACCGCGAAAACATTGACGGACAGTGAGCGCACGATTGCTCTTCGT
Source organism: Vibrio sp. 10N (assembly GCF_036245475.1). Taxonomy (NCBI): domain Bacteria; kingdom Pseudomonadati; phylum Pseudomonadota; class Gammaproteobacteria; order Vibrionales; family Vibrionaceae; genus Vibrio; species Vibrio sp. 10N. Next base: position 1,706,425 of record NZ_BTPM01000002.1, read on the forward strand.
GAAGCTTTTTCAGAGGCTGTTGCAATGGTGCTATCGACTGAGCAGCTGGTACATGAAACAGTGACACAACTTTTTGAGAGCATGTATCAGCATGCCATAGCGTCTATGAATCACGCCAAGATCAACGAGCAGATGATGACACAGGAGTTCTTAAGTCCTACGGGTTTTGTTATGTCTCCGCTTAATTGCTCGACGACCATTAAAGACGTTTACAGAATTGCTCGTTTTGTGCGCGGCATTGATAGTGCCATTACTCGCTTGTTAGAGAAAGATGAACACATCCGTATCTTATACCCTGCTTGTGGTCCCTTTGCACCGCTTCTGTTGCCGCTTATCTCTCACTACAAAAGCGGCAATCAGTTTTCGGACAAATCAATAAAAATAACGTTAGTCGACGTTCAACCAGGGGCAATTCTTTCGCTGCAGCAGTTAGTCATGGATCTTCAAATCACCGAGTATATTGAAGATATCGTTGAGGAGGATGCGACTAAATATCAACCGAATGGTGAATTTGACCTGTTGATTATTGAAGCGATGCAACATGGATTTACCAAGGAGGGACATTGGAGTATTGCAAGGCATCTGGTTCAGTTTCTCAACCTTGGTGGAACTCTTATCCCGAATCAGGTCTCTGTCAGTGCGATGATGGTGAATCCAGAAACGGAGTTTAACCAACAATGGAAACGCGCTGATTTTACACACTCATCCAACCGAAGCGATGAAGCGCTTGACGATCGAATAGATCTTGGTGTCGTCCTGACTATCAATCAGTCGACCCTTTTGGCGGCAGAAACTATTACATTGCCCTCTGGTATTGAAGTTGTTCCGGGCAGTGAAGTATTGATGCCGAAAGGAATCGCTGACATGAGTGAACGATTACTCACCCTATATACCAGTGTGCATGTTCATGCCTGCGAAACTCTATCCGATTATGATTCTGGAATTACCCATCCTAAGCCAGATATGAACTTCTATCTAGATGCACAGCCTAGTGCGGCAATGCCGGAACATTTTGTTGTTTCTGGTGGTGATTGCGTGCAGTTCTTCTATCAGCTCTCAGGCTTGCCTGGGTTCACTATGGTTAAACAAGAGTCTATCCAATGACGGCAAGATTTGCGGTGTTTACAGAAAGTTTGTTGGCTCTGCCACTTATTAATCATTTGCACCAACGCAACATGCTCGCATGTGTGGTGCTAAATGAAAAATTGCCTTCGGATGTTCAGCAGCTTGCTTCGTTCCTAAACCAATTGGGAATCGCTTATTTTGTGTATTCACCTAGCCAAAAGGATCGGCTACTCGTTGAACTCGATAGCGCAGAGGCAAATGCGGGCGTTGTTTTCTTTTGGGCACCTAAAATCCCAACGAACACCATTCGCTATTTTGCAAATGACATCGTTAATCTTCATCCCGGTGCCCTGCCTGATTATCGTGGCGCCAATCCAATTTTTTGGCACCTGCGTAATGGACAATCCGATCTAACGTTTAGCTTGCATAAGCTCACCTCGAAAATTGATAGAGGTGATGTGGCAGCTGAGCACCCGATACCAATACATCCTTTTGATACCTTGCAAACACTGAGTAGCAAAGTTTCACAAGCTGCTCCTATTTTGCTGGATCAATTTTGTCTAGCTAAGCAGCAAGACACTCTTATCTGGCAGCAGCAACATGGTGAAGTGCTCGTGCCAACACGGCAAATCAGTATAGAGGACAGGGTCATCGACTGGCGCACATTTAGTGCGACTGATATTGCCAACTTGGCTCGTGCTGGTGGTGCGCTAACTTGGCTAGATAAGAATGAGCTGCATATATATGAGGCCACTATTGAAGGTGAGGGAGTGCTGGGGGTTAATCCAGGAACCATCATTTCCATAAGTGCCGATAGAGGACTTTTGGTGCAAACCATAAAGGGAGTGGCTCGATTGTCTGTTGTATACAGTGAGCATGGCGTGACCAGTGGTTATCGCTATGCCCTAATAAGTAGATTGGGCGCAGGTGCGCGTCTGACAAATCGAAACAATTGATTAAGGAGTAAGTCATGGCGACAGAACCATATTTAGGGGCAATGATGCCTTTTGGAGGTAACTTTGCTATGAAAGATTGGGCGCAGTGTCGGGGGCAAATTATGCCAATTAGTCAGAATCAAGCTCTGTTCGCTATTATGGGCACTATATACGACGGCGATGGACGAGTCACATTTGGACTGCCCGACTTACGTGGACGCAGCCCGGTTGGATATGGTGATGGCCGAGGCCTACATAGCAGAGCGCTTGGTCAAAAAGAAGGTTTTGAATATACCCGCCTAGCTCTAGCAAATTTACCTACCCATGATCACACCATTAACGGGTCAAAGCTGGCTGGTAGCGCTGCTGTGGGAATAGATTTCAGTAATCAGCCAGTAGGCGTGAATGTTGGTGTTGATGTAAGTGGCACCCTACAAGTTTCTTCCTCGCTTGGTAATCTCCAAACTCCTACTACGACAAGCTACATTTCAGCAACAACGGATAAAAGCTTTCAAGAACCATCAAAAGGCACATCATATACGGATATAGAAGGCTTATCAGTATCTGCCACCGCTTCAGGGAGTTTGTCAGGGACGGCACAGGTCAATGCTCCTGTCACTTTCAGTAGTAGCGCTTCGACTGAACTTACTGGTGCATCACAAGAATTCTCGATTCTCAACCCGAGCTTAAGCGTGAACTGGTTAATAGCCATAGACGGGATTTTCCCATCCCGAAACTAATAGATTTATTGGCGCATTAATAGTTAAAACAAGGAAGTGACGACATGGCACGTTTGCAAACCGCGTTAATATTGGCCTTTATGTTGGTTATGCAAGTAGCATGGTCGGCGCCCGCTGATATTGATTTTACTGATCAAGGAGACATCGGAAGGCTACCTGCGTTTTCGTTCAATGCGGGCGGAGTTGATTACACTATCGATTATGGGTGGGCATCGGAGGGGATGCCATATGCTGGAGCTGATGTATATGTGGATTCAGATGGCCTAGCGCCAATTGATCCCAACACTACTGGCCTTGGTAATTGGGGCTGGGTCAAAACACAGGGATTTAAAGTAAGCGGAAGTACTTTTTTTCAACTTGATGAATTAGTTTTAAGCAGAGTGATGCGTGACGAAGAAGGTGTTACGCCTGACAACAGTTTTATCGTAACTGGATATGAGAATGGTGTTGCAACAGCACTCACTAATTTAAGCTTTAGTATAAGTGAGGATTATAGTAGTCAGAACGAATCTTTTTCTATAAATGTCAATGATTTGGGAGACTCGTCAGCTTGGAGTAGCATAGACTCGTTTATCGTAAGTTGGAATGTTGAATCAGATGGCGAGGGAGGGGTTTTTAGTCAAGCTCAGTATAGAGCGGCTATTATCGAAAGGTTGGTCACTTCCCCTGCGGCAGTTGAGCTCGACCAAACCCCGCCTGTTTTCCAAAATAGTTCTCCAACTCTTAACACAGTGACCACGACGGGTGCAACGCTATCGGTTTCGCTTGATGAAAAAGGTACAGCCTATTTTGTCGTGGTGGCTAATTCTTCCTCTGCCCCGAGTGCAGGTCAAGTTAAAACCGGAAAAGATGCCAGTGGCGCAGATGCCATAGCATCTGGTAGCTTTGCCATTGGAGATAGCCTATCAAATAGTTCGGTTATTTCTGTGTTAAGTGATGGTACGGACTATGATGTGTACGTGGTTGCTGAAGACGATGAGTCTACCCCTAATGTTCAGGTGTCGGCCTCTAAACTCGATCTTACCACCACAGATTCCTCTCCCAATGTCAGTGAAATTACTGTATCGGGCTCACCTGCAGCCAACGCCACTTCCATCGACTATTTGGTCACGTTTGGTGATGAGGTCAGCAATATTGCGACGACAGACTTCACTGCCAAACTCGATGGAGCGGCCAACGCTGGTGTTAGTGTTGCGTCTGTGTCTGCTTCCTCAGGAACTTCAGTAACGGTGACGGTTAGTGTTTCTGGTGTCTCGGGTGCGGTGAGATTGGATCTCGATGCCGACAATACTATTGTTGATGAGAGCAATACCAATCCGGCCGCCTTTACTAGCGGTGCTACACATACAACAGATACCATCGTACCCACGGTAACATCGATAGTACGTAAGTCACCCATCGCGGAATATACCAATTCTGACTCTCTAGTTTGGACAGTCACCTTTTCAGAAAGCCTATCCAGTATTGATGGAAGCGACTTTGCAGTTACGGGCGCTACGGGAGTCACTATTTCACCATCGGCAAGCTCTGGTTCCAGCGTGGATGTGACGGTCTCTGGAGGAGGTTTGGCTTCGGCGAACAGTGTGGTTTCCCTTGCTATTTCCTCTTCCAACAATAATTTGACCGATGCTGGTGGCAATGGTCTCTCAAGCGTGACGCCAACAGGCAGTGTCGAAACCTATACGGTTGATAACACCGCACCAACCTTTTCATCGGTAGACGATAATAGTGGCGACAACTCCTACAAAGCGGGGGAGACTATTACGATAACGGCGGGATTAGGAGAGTCAGGACTCACGGTTAATGCCAATATCTCAGTATTAGACAGTGACTTTGGCTCATCGGTGGCAATGAGCAATATCGGCAGTAATACCTATAGCGTCACCACGTCGGCGCTGGATCTTAATGGTAATATGCTAGAGGGTACATCAATAGCGGTGACCATAACGGCAACCGATGCTGCTGGAAACCAAGCAACGGATAGCTCACTGACGTTGCTCCTTGATAAAACCGCGCCAACTTTTAGTGGCTCGAGTTCCGCCCCTGCTGATAATAGTGCCGGTGTTACTGCTAGTGATGATTTCGTTTTAGAATTTAGCGAAGCGGTGCGTCTTAAAGATGGCGGAACCTTGTCGCTAATGGACGTCACCAACTCGGCTACCTACGAAACCTACTCGGAGGACAATGCAACTTCGGGTTCCGGAAACCTTGGCGGTGAACTCACCCTATCGAGTGCGCAAGCAACGCTTAATCCAGCAAGTAGTTTACTTGCGGGTACTCAGTATGCGATTCAAATCGGATCTTCTACTCTGGAAGATCTGGCAGGCAACTCCTTTGCCGGTATCAGTGATAACACCACGTACAACTTCACGACTCGCCCTGAGTTAACATTGACCGTTGGAGAATCCAGTGTAAAAGAGAATGGCGGTCAAGTTACGTTCACGCTATCCCTTGTTGATGGCAAGGGAAACCCATTTGTTGCAACAGAAGCCATCACGGTCGCATTAGGCAAAGCCGGCACTGGTATTGAAACGGATGACTATTTATTGAATGGGCTTTCTGGAAGCAATTTAACCATTGGTGGTGGGGCATCTTCGGCTTCCTTTACGCTAACCGCTCAGCCTGATGCCATCGACGATAATAACGAAAGTGTTGAACTCACTATTAGCTCTGTTTCATCTGGCTCAGCGGTTATTGGCTCGTCAAAAACCGCAAGTGTGGTCATTTCCCAAAACTCACCCGCAGTCGTTAATGGGCTGGACTCATCGCCAGTCTTTTCTGAGGGTGGGAGTGCTGTTGTTATCGATAGCAATGTCACGGTTTCTGATGTGGAGTTAGATGCGCTTAATAGCGGTCAAGGTAATTACAGTGGCGCGAGCCTGACGATTTCCCGCTCAGGCGGTGCAGATAATAACGATGTGTTTGGTAACAGTGGATTATTAAGTAATTTGATTGAATCTGGCGATCTTACTTATAACAACGTTGTTGTCGGTACCGTAACCACAAATAGTGCGGGAACTTTGACACTGACATTCAACAGCAATGCGACTACGGCTGTGGTCAACTCGGTTTTGCAGGCCATTACTTATCAAAACTCTAGTGATGACCCAAGTGGCTCGGTCGAGCTTAGCTTTGTGTTCAATGATGGCGTTGAAAATAGCAGCAGCATTCAAGTTACTGCTTCAATCACGGGTGTTAACGATATACCGACATTAGCCGCTACGGGCAGCTCACCAACCTTCGTTGAGGGAAGTTCGGCAGTCACACTTTTCTCTAGTGCTGCAGTCAGCACTGTCGAGGCGAGCCAAACGTTAGCGGGTTTAGTGATTACCGTCACCAATGTGGCGGATGCGGCCAATGAAACGCTCAATATCGATGGATCATCCATCATTTTGACGACTGGGCAGTCCGGCAGTACATCAAGCTTTAACTATTCAGTGTCTGTTGCGAGCACAACTGCGACGATTACACTCACTGGCGGTACATTAACCGAAACTCAGATGCAGTCAGTTATCGATGCGATAAGCTATAGCAATGGCAGTGATGACCCAACAACGGCAAGCAACCGTGTTGTCACCATAACGAGCATTAGTGAAACTGGTTCGGTCAATACGGTTGCTAATACCACTATATCTTCCACGATCTCGGTTACTGGAGTGGATGATGAGCCGATCGTTAGCGCAAATGGGTTGAGCCCAACCTATACCGAGGGAGCTGCCACGAGCTATGTGTATTCTTCTGCTTCGGTTAACACCGTGGAGAGTTCGCAGACTATTACCGGTGCGACTTTCACAATCAGTGGCGTACAAGATGGCAGCGAAGAGGCTTTGGTCGTCGATGCAACAGAAATTACGTTAGTTCAAGGTACATCCGGGACGACTCCCACAAACCTTATTGATTATTCGGTATCGGTGTCAGGCAATGTGGCAACGGTGGTGTTATCTAACGTCACCGGAACTGCTCAGTTAGCGCAGCAATTACTCAATTACATTGGCTACATTCACAAAGGCCAAGATCCTACTGAGGGCAATCGGGTTGTGACCTTAACTGAAGTGACAGATAGTGGCTCAAATAGTGGAGACAATGACAACCTCAACGATACCCTCGCTATTGCTTCTACGGTATCGGTGAGCGCTGTCGATGATGCGCCGACGTTAAGCGCTTCTGCTCTTAATCAAACATTTACGGAAAATGGTTCGGCAGTGAGCGTTTTCTCTTCCGCTGCAATCGATACAGTAGAAGCTTCTCAGTTAATAGAATCTATCACTTGGCAGGTCACTGGTGTTGCTAATAGTGGAAGTGAGTATTTGGTCATTGATGGAAGCGAGGTGAGTTTAGCTGATAGAGTAAGTGGCACCACTTCTACAAACAGTTTCGTTTATCAAGTTTCTTTGGTCTCTAGCGGCGTATTTGCTGTAAGTGTGTCCAAGCAAGATACAACGTCCAATTACCAAACCCTTATCGATGGGATCACCTATAGGAATACGGCTGAAAACATCGTCACAGGCACCCGTACCATATCGATCACAGAGCTGGTGGATAGTGGAGGCAGTGATGGAGACAATCTAAATAGCAATTCGTCTTTAAGCCTAACGTCTACGTTGCCAATAGTAGGTGTTAATGATGACCCATCCATTACCATTGGCAATCAGTTGTCGACTGACGAAGACAATAACCAAACATTGAGCTTCAACTTTAGCGATGTGGATGGCGATACGGTCACGGCGACGGAGAAAGCCGCGCCAAGTCATGGTGAGATAGCCATTAGTGGTACTGACATCGTCTACACGCCAACCGCGAACTACAACGGCAGTGACAGCTTCACCATTACTCTGACCGATGGCAACGGCTACACGGTAGACAAAACCATCAATGTCACCGTTTCTAGCGTCAATGATGATCCGAGCATTACGATTGCGTCGACTCTGACCACGGATGAAGACAACAACCAAACGTTGAGTTTCAACTTTAGCGATGTGGATGGCGATACGGTCACGGCAACGGAGAAATCGGCGCCAAGTCATGGTGAAATAGCCATCAGTGGCACGGACATCGTCTATACGCCAACCGCGAACTACAACGGCAGTGACAGCTTCACCATAACTCTGACCGATGGTAACGGCTACACAGTAGACAAAACCATTAACGTCACCGTCTCTAGCGTCAATGATGAGCCGAGCATCACGATAGCCTCGACCTTGACCACAGACGAAGACAACAACCAAACGTTGAGTTTCAACTTTAGCGATGTGGATGGCGATACGGTGACAGCGACGGAGAAATCCGCGCCGAGTCATGGTGAGATAGCCATTAATGGTACTGACATTGTCTACACGCCAACCGCGAACTACAACGGCAGTGACAGCTTCACCATTACTTTGACCGATGGTAACGGCTACACAGTAGACAAAACCATCAACGTCACCGTCTCCAGCGTCAATGATGAGCCGAGCATTACGATTGCCTCGACCTTGACGACGGATGAAGACAACAACCAAACATTGAGCTTCAACTTTAGCGATGTGGATGGCGATACGGTCACGGCAACGGAGAAGTCTGCTCCAAGTCATGGTGAGATAGCCATCAGCGGCACGGACATCGTCTACACGCCAACCGCCAACTACAACGGCAGTGACAGCTTCACCATTACTTTGACCGATGGTAACGGCTACACAGTAGACAAAACCATCAACGTCACCGTCTCTAGCGTCAATGATGAGCCTAGCATTACGATCGCCTCAACCTTAACCACAGACGAAGACAACAACCAAACGTTGAGTTTCAACTTTAGCGATGTGGATGGCGATACGGTCACGGCAACGGAGAAATCTGCGCCGAGTCATGGTGAGATAGCCATTAATGGCACGGACATCGTCTATACGCCAACCGCGAACTACAACGGCAGTGACAGTTTCACCATTACACTGACTGATGGTAACGGCTACACGGTAGACAAAACCATTAACGTCACCGTCTCTAGCGTCAATGATGAGCCGAGCATCACGATAGCGTCGACTCTGACCACGGACGAAGACAACAACCAAACGTTGAGTTTCAACTTTAGCGATGTGGATGGCGATACGGTCACGGCAACGGAGAAATCTGCGCCGAGTCATGGTGAGATAGCCATCAGTGGCACGGACATCGTCTATACGCCAACCGCGAACTACAACGGCAGTGACAGTTTCACCATTACACTGACTGATGGTAACGGCTACACGGTAGACAAAACCATTAACGTCACCGTCTCTAGCGTCAATGATGAGCCTAGCATTACGATCGCCTCAACCTTAACCACAGACGAAGACAACAACCAAACGCTGAGCTTCAACTTTAGCGATGTGGATGGCGATACGGTCACGGCGACGGAGAAATCGGCGCCAAGTCATGGTGAAATAGCCATCAGTGGCACGGACATCGTCTATACGCCAACCGCGAACTACAACGGCAGTGACAGCTTCACCATAACTCTGACCGATGGTAACGGCTACACAGTAGACAAAACCATTAACGTCACCGTCTCTAGCGTCAATGATGAGCCGAGCATCACGATAGCCTCGACCTTGACCACAGACGAAGACAACAACCAAACGTTAAGCTTCAACTTTAGCGATGTGGATGGCGATACGGTGACGGCAACTGAGAAATCTGCCCCGAGTCATGGGGAGATAGCCATTAATGGCACTGACATCGTCTACACACCAACCGCGAACTACAACGGCAGTGACAGTTTCACTATTACTCTGACCGATGGCAGCGGCTACACAGTAGACAAAACCATTAACGTCACCGTCTCTAGTGTCAATGATGAGCCGAGCATCACGATCGCCTCGACCTTGACCACGGATGAAGACAACAACCAAACGTTGAGTTTCAACTTTAGCGATGTGGATGGCGATACGGTCACGGCGACTGAGAAATCGGCGCCGAGTCATGGGGAGATAGCCATCAGTGGCACGGATATCGTCTACACACCAACCGCTAACTACAATGGCAGTGACAGCTTCACCATTACTCTGACCGATGGTAACGGTTATAGCGTCGATAAAACCATCAACGTTACCGTCTCTAGCGTCAATGATGAGCCTAGCATTACGATCGCCTCTACCTTGAACACAGACGAAGACAACAACCAAACGTTGAGTTTCAACTTTAGCGATGTGGATGGCGATACGGTGACGGCGACTGAGAAATCGGCGCCGAGTCATGGGGAGATAGCCATCAGTGGCACGGACATCGTCTACACACCAACCGCGAACTACAACGGCAGTGACAGCTTCACCATTACTCTGACCGATGGCAGCGGCTACACGGTAGACAAAACCATTAACGTCACCGTCTCCAGCGTCAATGATGAGCCGAGCATTACCATTGCCTCGACCTTGACGACGGATGAAGACAACAACCAAACATTGAGCTTCAACTTTAGCGATGTGGATGGCGATACGGTGACAGCGACAGAGAAATCGGCGCCGAGTCATGGGGAGATAGCCGTCAGCGGCACGGACATCGTCTACACACCAACCGCGAACTACAACGGCAGTGACAGTTTCACTATTACTCTGACCGATGGCAGCGGCTACACGGTAGACAAAACCATTAATGTTACCGTCTCTAGCGTCAATGACGAGCCGAGCATTACCATTGCCTCGACCTTGACCACGGACGAAGACAACAACCAAACGTTGAGTTTCAACTTTAGCGATGTGGATGGCGATACGGTGACGGCAACGGAGAAATCGGCGCCGAGTCATGGGGAGATAGCCATCAGTGGCACGGACATCGTCTACACACCAACCGCGAACTACAACGGCAGTGACAGCTTCACCATTACTCTGACCGATGGCAGCGGCTACACGGTAGACAAAACCATTAACGTCACCGTCTCCAGCGTCAATGATGAGCCGAGCATTACCATTGCCTCGACCTTGACGACGGATGAAGACAACAACCAAACATTGAGCTTCAACTTTAGCGATGTGGATGGCGATACGGTGACAGCGACAGAGAAATCGGCGCCGAGTCATGGGGAGATAGCCGTCAGCGGCACGGACATCGTCTACACACCAACCGCGAACTACAACGGCAGTGACAGTTTCACTATTACTCTGACCGATGGCAGCGGCTACACGGTAGACAAAACCATTAATGTTACCGTCTCTAGCGTCAATGACGAGCCGAGCATTACCATTGCCTCGACCTTGACCACGGACGAAGACAACAACCAAACGTTGAGTTTCAACTTTAGCGATGTGGATGGCGATACGGTGACGGCAACGGAGAAATCGGCGCCGAGTCATGGGGAGATAGCCATCAGTGGCACGGACATCGTCTACACACCAACCGCGAACTACAACGGCAGTGACAGCTTCACCATTACTCTGACCGATGGCAGTGGCTATACGGTAGACAAAACCATTAACGTCACCGTCTCTAGCGTCAATGATGAGCCGAGCATCACCATTGCCTCGACCTTGACCACAGACGAAGACAACAACCAAACGTTGAGTTTCAACTTTAGCGATGTGGATGGCGATACGGTGACGGCAACCGAGAAATCGGCGCCGAGTCATGGTGAGATAGCCATCAGTGGCACGGACATCGTCTACACACCAACCGCGAACTACAACGGCAGTGACAGCTTCACCATAACTCTGACCGATGGTAACGGCTACACAGTAGACAAAACCATTAACGTCACCGTCTCTAGCGTCAATGATGAGCCTAGCATTACGATCGCCTCAACCTTAACCACAGACGAAGACAACAACCAAACGTTGAGTTTCAACTTTAGCGATGTGGATGGCGATACGGTCACGGCAACGGAGAAATCTGCGCCGAGTCATGGTGAGATAGCCATTAATGGCACGGACATCGTCTATACGCCAACCGCGAACTACAACGGCAGTGACAGTTTCACCATTACACTGACTGATGGTAACGGCTACACAGTAGACAAAACCATTAACGTCACCGTCTCTAGCGTCAATGATGAGCCGAGCATCACGATAGCGTCGACTCTGACCACGGACGAAGACAACAACCAAACGCTGAGCTTCAACTTTAGCGATGTGGATGGCGATACGGTCACGGCGACGGAGAAATCCGCGCCGAGTCATGGTGAGATAGCCATCAGTGGCACGGACATCGTCTATACGCCAACCGCGAACTACAACGGCAGTGACAGTTTCACCATTACACTGACTGATGGTAACGGCTACACGGTAGACAAAACCATTAACGTCACCGTCTCTAGCGTCAATGATGAGCCGAGCATCACGATAGCGTCGACTCTGACCACGGACGAAGACAACAACCAAACGCTGAGCTTCAACTTTAGCGATGTGGATGGCGATACGGTCACGGCGACGGAGAAATCCGCGCCAAGTCATGGTCAGATAGTCATCAATGGCACTGACATCGTCTACACGCCAACCGGCAACTACAACGGCAGTGACAGCTTTACGATCACTTTGACCGATGACAGCGGTTATACGGTAGATAGAACTATTAACGTCCAGGTTATCAGTGTGAATGATGCCCCTGTTGTTGCTGGTGAGACCCTAACATTCTCAGCGACACCAGAAGGCATTTATAATTTTGCTCCGCTGGCTAATGATGTAGATCCTGATGATGACACATTAACGCTCGCTTGGGCGAATGCAGACACGGGAACCTTAACCGTTAACGGTGACAATATTGAGCTTCAGACTACTGATGTTGGAGTGGTCACCATAAAGTATGGTGTCATAGATGGTAACGGTGCTGAAGTTATTGGTGAGGCTGTGCTAGAAATTGTTGCGAATGAAGGTCCAACCGTCACACCGCCCGATGATGTTGAGATTAATGCAACGGCGCTATTTACTAAAGTCGACCTTGGGGTAGCAACAGCGCTTGATAGTTCAGGACTGCCACTTCCTGTCGTAATAGAAAACAGCGACGGATTCTTCACGCCTGGTGTTCACAAAGTCTCGTGGGCTGCAACGGATCAAAGCGGTAATACAGGTAAATCACTTCAGACTATTACGGTTAACCCATTAATCTCAATAGAGAAGAATGGTAAGACCGTTGAAGGTACTGAACATCAAGTCGCGGTTTATCTCAACGGTGAGCCCAGTGGCTATCCAGTGGTCATCCCATACACGGTGGGTGGCACGATGGATACGCAAGATCACGATCTTGTTTCGGGGGAAGTGGTGATTACTTCCGGGCTTGAAGGTGTGATTGATTTTGAGATCTTCAACGATGATGTTGCTGATAGCGAAGAAACATTGCTCATTACATTGGCTGATTCCGTCAACCTTGGCAGTAAGTATCAATATATTCTGACCGTTTATGAGGTGAATGTTGCACCTGATGTGACGCTACAAGTTATTCAAAATAATGAACCTAGAACGGTTATTTCTCCGCAACAAGGTACGGTGACGATCACTGCCGTAGTTGACGATGTTAATCCGGGCGATAGCCATCAGTATCGTTGGATCAATGATAATTCAGCGCTAGCCAATATTAGCCAGGCAGAGTCAGTATTTGAGTTTGATCCAAGCGCTCTCGTTGATGGCGTGTATGAGCTTGCTATTGAAGTGACGGATTCAGGCAATGAAACGGTGAACACCAGCGTGTTCTTAGAAGTCGTGGCTGAACTTGCCACGCTCGGGGAAGAGGATACCGATGGTGATCTCATTCCAGACAACCAAGAGGGTTATAGTGACAGTGATGGTGACGGTATTCCAGATTTCCAAGATGCGATAACCGAATGTAACGTCATTCAGTCTTATGCGTCGGAGTCGAGCAGCTATCTGGTAGAAGGTGAGCCTGGTGTTTGCTTGCGTAAGGGGGTGACGGTTGCCAATGCAATGACGGGAGGGGCGCTGTTGCTAGAGCAGGAGTTGCCTTTAGATGATGATGCAACAAATGTTGGTGGTCTTTTTGACTATGTTGCGATTGGGCTTCCTATCCCTGGGCAGAGCTATTCTTTAGTGTTACCGCAAAGTAGACCGATTCCTCGTAATGCAGTCTATCGCAAATACAGTGAAACCAGCGGTTGGATAACGTTAACAAACGATGGAACTGACCCAGACAACTACGTCTCATCAGCACCTGGATTTGAAGGTTACTGTCCACCTCCTGGTGACGCGTCATGGCAGCAAGGTCAGTTGATCGAAGGCCACTGGTGTGTGCAATTAACCATTAAAGATGGCGGTGTCTATGATGACGATGGCGAAGCCAATGGCAGAATTGTTGACCCAGGTGGCGTGGCGACGACCTCGTCGAATACACTTCCGCAAGCAGAGTCGGATGAAGTGAACGTGGTTAAAGGCGGCACAGTGACGATCAACGTACTGGCGAACGACAGTGATGGTGATGGTGATGCGTTACAGGTTACGAGCGCCAGCAGTCAACTTGGTACTGTATCGATTGAGAATAACCAACTCGTCTATCAAGCGCCTACAGACTTCTTTGGTGTCGATACGTTAAGCTATGGCATTTCCGACGGCAATGGCGGAACCGCATTCTCAAATGTTTCGGTGAACGTGAATCTGGCTAGTAACGATGTGGTGAGAAACAGCTCGAGTGGTGGCTCTTTGGGAGGATGGCTTGTGATGATATTGGCAGTATTCGGTACAATTCGTGCTGGGCAAGTACGTGCAAGTACCGCCTTGTTAGCCCTGTTAACTGCATTTAACGTCAACGCTGATTGGTTTCTTAAGGCGGACATCGGTCAAGCGAGAGCGGATGATAGAAACTATGACAACAATGCGCAGGTGCTGAGTGTCGAAGATCGTGATACGGCTTGGTTACTTGGGGTGGGATATCGATATAATCAGGATTGGGCGGTGTCAGTTAACTATATCAATCTTGGCAAAGGGAGTGCCGAATTAGCAGCTGACGTGGGTCAGTCTCCAGAGGATTATCACCGCACCGTTGCCAAAGTGACGCCTGCACTTGGGCACGGTATCGGATTGGATGTTGATTACACCTTGTGGGAAAACGATAAGGTGTCGCTCAATGGTATCGCTGGAGCACTGGCTTGGCGAACCGAGTTTGAGAGTCTCTATCAAGGACAGAAAATTGAGTCAACAGAAGATGGGGTTGACCCTTATCTCGCCTTTGCTTTCAAAGGCAAATTGTCGCCATCCGTCATGTTGGGCGCAAAAATATCGCGCTATTTTATCAGGCTCAATGATGTGATGACCTACAGTGCGACATTAGAATATCACTTTGGAGACAACTAGCGAGTCGCTCAAAATAAAGCCGCACCAGATAATGACCTTGGTGCGGCTATCGACTAACCTTCTGAAGGAAATTAGTTCAAATAGGCATTAAGCATCCATAGCAATTTCTCTTGCTCGCGAATGTAATCACCCATTAGTGCCGCTGTACCTTCATCGTTCGTTTGAGCTGCCTGCTCTAGGATTTGACGTTGACGATTGATCAGTACAGAGAAGCCATTTACCAGCCCTGTCACACACTCTTTACCACGATAAGCGTTTTGATGTTCTTCGATCTTGCTTTGTTCGAGGTAGCGGCTGAATGAGTGGTCTGGGGCATGACCGATAGTCAAAATACGCTCTGCTAGCTCGTCGATTTTGGTTTGTAGATCGGTGTAGATTTCTTCAAATTTGACATGAAGCTCGAAAAACTGCTCGCCTTTGATATTCCAATGGTACCCACGCGTGTTCATGTAAAGCACTTGGTAGTTGGCAAGAAGTTGATTAAGTTCAACAGCGATAGCTTGAGAGGCGTCTTTGTCTAGGCCGATAAGATTTGTGGTTGTCATAATACTGTCCTCTGGAAGAGTGGAATCTTGTTTTGTTGAGGTCAGTATATGGCGGCTGGTAATAAAGGAACAATCGATTGTATGGATAGTATTAATAGGCATTTGCTATTAGTGTAGTGACGTCTATCTCGTCAAATTTGAAACTTTCTCACTTCAAGCGACTTGTTATCGAATAAATGCCGTCATTCCTTCACTGGAATGACGGCTTCTGTCATGCAGAAATAGCGGTGATATCTCGCCGCATCAATCAATTATTTAATGAGAAATAATCACTTCTTCATTCGGCACTCGATGACGTCCGCCATAGATACCTTCTTCAGTGCGTACGCCACAACTGATGATCATAGTGATTTCATCACTATCGGCCAGACCTAACAGTGCTTTAGCGCGAGCCGAGTCAAAGCCTTCCATAGGGCAAGTGTCGTAGCCTTGCTCACGCATCGATAGCATAAAGGTCATGGAAGCTAATGAGGCGCTCTTGTGCAGACAGACGCGCACGTCTTGCTTGCTCACTTCTCTTACCATTGGCTTGTTACGACCCAACCAGAAACTGTAAAGCTTTCTCATTAGGCCACGAAGACCCCATGCGTCATTGTTGTACACCATAGGGATGAGCTTATCGTAGTACTTAAATGCTCGCTTTGCGGTGTCGTCTTCTCGACCATTGAAATTGGCACGGACGATGTCAGCGTTCATCGCTGCACGTTGCTTCCACTTATCCGGTGTTACTGTGACAACAACCAGTTCATTAGCCGTTTTGGCGGCATTTTGGCCCATACAAATTTCAGCGAGTTTCTGGCGTTTGCTATCGCTGATCACTCGGTGAAACGCCCACATCTGCATGTTGCTGCTATTAGGGCTGAGTGTCGCGTTTTCGAGGGCGCGTTGTACGGCGTTATGGTCAAACGCCGCATCAGCGTCGTATTTTCGCACTGAGCGGCGTGAATGAAGGAGTTGTTCCAGCTCGGAGATGTTGTTCATGGTACTACCTGGTACATTTGAGGTGCATGTGATCGGCACCTTTCTAACAGGTATTACGCTTCACGACAAGTCGCTTGTTTTGTTCCTAGTTTGATACGACGAAGTTTGGCAAACGACAGTGGCGTTTTTTCTATGATAAACATCAAAACGATAGAGCCAACAATGGTACCAAAGAAGATGATCGCATCTGCTGTAATGGTCTCAACGCCAAGGATGGCGACGATGTTGTTCATATAAATCGTCACCAGTAAATGTACGACGTAGATAGGTAGTACCCACTTACCGAGTAAAAGCCAAATAGGATGCTTTCCTAAGTTAGGTTTGGCGAGCAAGAAAAACAGAAGTCCCGCCGCCCACAGTGAGGTGCCTAATAAGAAGTCATTGAGGTGAAATACTTGTCCTTGTCCATGTAAGTAGTAGGCTTCAGCAAAGTGTAGAGCCATTCCCACGGCAGCAAGGAGCAGAGCCTTTCCTGCGCTCATTGTCCATTGATGACGACGAGCTTCAAAGCCAATAGCCACCATGAGGAAGCTAAAGAAAGGGCCGTTGCGAGTAAAAATTGGTGTTTCGACGCCGGTGAGTACGTTGTAGCTACCTGCAGCCAAGCCGTAGATATAGAAGATTGCAGCAAACGGAATGAGCAGCGAGCGGCATTTGTTATCAACAAACCAGGCGATCATGAATACTGCGATAACCAGTGATGGAATAAACCATAGATGGACTAAACCACCTTCAAAGAGTGAATTGAGAGGCGACTGCATCAGATAACCCCAATACCCTTGACGTTCAGCTAAGTATCCGTGTTCTGCAACGACGCCAAGGTTAAAAGGCAGTGCAAGGCAGATTAGGCTCCAAATCAACCAAATCACCATCAAGGGAATGCTGTAGTTTTTCGCAGTGTTATAGGGACAAGCATTGAGCTTGGGATAAATAAGATAGCCAGCGATGACAAAAAATAGAGGTACGGCAAATCGAGCGGCTTGGTTGGTGATAAAGTTGAGCCAGGGTTCTTCACCGATATAGCCATAATCCATAAATAGTTGGCCGTGAATCGAAATAACGGCCAATAAAGCGATCACTCTGGCGAGTTCAAAACTGGTGATTTTTTCTGATTTTTTAGTAACTTGATGCATAGTATGAAGAGGTATGTTCTCACTAGAAACGAAACCTCGTCACACTAGCATTTATTGGTGTCAGTGACGTGTTTGGCATCAATTATTTGCTGGTTGACTGCAAGTATTTTGCAACAATTTGTGGTTGGTCGTAATTTTTGAACCACCATCGGCTAAACAGGTTTTGCCACGTTTAACTTTTCTGACATACCTGACAGTATCGCTGTTACTAAGTGGTGTGCCATCGCTTCCCATAAGCGTTGGAGTAATCAGGTGTCTCAATACACTCAGCGAGATCGTCGCAAGGCTCTAATGGTCCTACGATAGTACGGTAGGGAAGTACACCTGCCCAAACCGGGATATCGAGATCCGCTTGGTCGTCATTGACGCCATGACGGCCAATTTTTACCGATGCTTCATTGAGTTCAATCGACAGTAATTCCGTTGCCGTCAGCTCCTTCTGGCTACTGAGTCGCACTTGTTCCGTTCTACCGGGTGCAATCTGTTCAATGAAGTGGTTCAAAAGCTGATCTTTTTGTTGGTTGTTGTCGACAGTGACAAACTCCCCAAACACAACAGCACTCCGATAGTGAGCACTGTGATGGAATGCCGAGCGAGCGAGCACCCAACCGTCGAATAGTGTGAAGGTTAGGCAGGTTTTCTGCCCAGATTTTAATGCCCGTAGTAGACGACTGTTTTTTGCGCCGTGTATATAAACATGATTGTCTACTCGCCATGCCAACATCGGAATAATGATGGGTCCGTTGTCGTCGTTGATAGCGATGTGAGCGAGCAGTGATTCATCAATAATATCGTAGAGTGCTTGAGTCTCTGATACCGCTTTGTGGGCGCCTTTTTTGATCTGTGTTCGTTGAGTTTTTGATAGCATGAAATGGTCTCCTTCTCATTCCTTTACAGCCAGATTAAGAAAGTTTTGGTACTCTGTTTAGATCCAAAATATTCTTAATGGTGGATCCAATTTGAGCGCAATTGATTCGAGCGACCTTTCTATTGACCTTAATTCGTTTGAGTTGAGTGGAATGACGTTACAGCAAAGTCTGTTTGAACAGATCCGCACGCGAATACTGAAAGGATTTTGGGTCTCCGATGCCAAGCTACCCTCTACACGTATGCTAGCGACGCAACTCAAGATAAGTCGCAATACGGTGATTCAAACCTATGAACAGCTCGTTGCTGAAGGCTATTTGAACTCGAAACCAAACAGCGGTTTCTATGTCGCTCTGACACTTCCCGAGCAATACATGGCAACGGAGAGAGTGACAACATCGACAGAGTTTGGAAGTGACAATACGCCAAACAATGGGCTGTTTGCTCCGGGTGTCGCTGAGCTTGCTGCATTCCCAATGAGCACTTGGAATCGATTGTTGCAGCGCCACAGTAGCCGCAGTGCATTGCTTGGCAACCAAGATTTGCAGGGCCTAGTCGATCTCAGAGAAGCGCTTCATCGCTACTTAACTGGGAGTCGAAGTGTGGTATGTCAACCAGATCAAATCATCATTACCGCAGGTGCCCAGCAGTCCATTGCAATTGCCCTACTTGCCACTCAGAAGTTAAAACCTCATCAGCGTTTCCTAGTGGAGTATCCAGGCTATCGTCAGGTGGTGAAAGTACTCGACACCTTTGACATTGACTATGATTTTGTCGACGTCCATGCCGAATCAGGCATTGATTTGAAGCGTATTCTGGACAGTAAATCGACAGGGATCTATTTGACTCCAAGCAATCAATATCCCATGGGGAGCTCGATTCAAACTGAGCAGCGTTTGCGGCTAATTGAGTGGGCACAGGCGCACCAATCATGGATTATTGAGGACGATTACGACAGTGAGTTTCAGTTTGATAGCCGTCCGTTTCGCAGTATGCAAGGTTTGGCTGCAGAGAGCGGCAATGCAGACAAAATGATTTACATTGGCTCGATGAGTAAGGTGATGTTTAACTCTTTACGCATCGGCTATATGGTCGTTCCTCAGCATGTGGTCCCGCTTTGTTTGGAAATAAAGGATGCCCTCTCGGGTGATACACCCGCATTGACTCAGGCCGCACTTGCCGATTTTATCAATGAGGGCGTATTGTTAAGGCATATTCGTAAGATGCGTCGATTGTACGAGCAGAAATACCGGTTGCTCAAGCAATGTATTGAAGATGCGTTTGGTGAAGAATGGTTGCTGGTGTCACAAGGCGCAGGTTTGCATGTCACGGTAGAGTGGCAAAGCGATGTCGACGAAGTGGCGCTGTCAGATTTGGCGCAAGCTAATGGTCTGGTCGTCAGGCCAATGCGATTTTATGAGCCTGTAGCCAAGCAACGCCATTATGGCTCAGTTGTACTAGGTTTTGGAAACGCCCCGATAGAGGCGATACCGGAGCAGATCAAACGGTTAGCGACGCTGTATTACTCACTGCGCTAATTTTAATGAGATCACTTAATGAGTTTAAGAAGTGCTTTGAACTGTTCGCCTCGCGCCACTCTTTGTAATTCAAACAGTGCCATTTCGGTAGAGGTAAGTCGCGCGCCTTCTTGAGCTAAGCGCTGTATTGCTAACTCTTTATTGGTTGACGTTCTTGAAGAGACCGCATCGGTGACCAGGTGGACCTCATACCCTGCTGTTAAGAGCTCATACGCCGTTTGATGGACACAAATATGAGCCTCAATACCAACCAATAGCACCTGTTTTCTGTTGTTATTGTCGGTCGCAGTGCGCACGTTTTCCTCACCCCAGGCGCTGAATACGTTTTTTGCGATGGGCTGTTGATCACTGAGCTCATGGCTGATCTCATCTATCGTTGCGCCCAATTTGTCGGGGAGTTGTTCAACCCAAACAATGGGCAACTCCATAAGCTTTGCGGCTTTGGTCAGCGTGCTGAGGTTACCAAATAGCGTCTCTTTATCGTGCATCAGTTGTGCAAGCTTGCCTTGTACATCAATGATCATTAACTGAGTGTTGTTTTGGTTTAGCATTTAGCTCTCCTGTTCTAATACTTGTTCGACAAACCAACTGCCAGCTGTGCCGAGTCCACTCCGCCAGGACAGATCTACCGGCCACACTAAGGATCCATCATAACGACCGACGTTAAGCTTGGTTACTAGACCATGGTCGATATAAGGTTGTGCGAGCTTGTTAGGGTAGGCCACGTATCCAAGACCTTGTAGCAACATATCTTGCAATTGGTAGTGATTTTCGTAGCGGATCAGCCTAGGGCTGTAGCGAAGTGAGTCGAGAAGTTCGCTGGTTGCGACTTTACCCTCTAGTGACAGGATTTGTGGATACTGCTCCAAATCCTCTGTAGTGATCTCGCCTCGTAGCTTCGACAACGGATGAGCCGGGGAAGCGAGAAAACACCACTCTATGGTATCAACAGTTTGCACATTACTTCCGCGGGCAGGGCTAAGTCCACTAGGAGCAATCATGATGTCGGCACCATCGGCGTTGCTTTCAACAGCAAGGGAGTGTGTTTCTGCGTCGACAAGTACAAGGTCGACTTCTGGAAATTGACGAGTAAGCTCGGCCAACGCTTCTACAAACCTTGGATACAGAGTCATACTATGTGTAGCAATAGTTAAAGTTGGCTCCTCTCCTTGCCGCAAGGATTGTACCTTTCGATCAATGGCTTTCAATCTTGGTACTATTTCTAGGGCTTGAAAATACAGCGCTTTACCTTCAGGTGTTAAGGTGGGTGCTTTGCCAGCAACACGCTCAAAAAGCGTGATGCCTAAATCAATCTCCATTGCTTGCACGGCTTGGTTTACCGCCGATGGGCTGACGCCCAGAGTACGACCTGCAGCGGAGAACGACCCCGTTTCAGCAATCGAGACTAAATAGAGTAGCCGTTCAGTATTCAATAACATGCTTTGCGCCTATCAAAAAAATGCCATCAGTCACCTTGATAACCATGCCCATTGCGATGGGCATGGTTATCTATCTACTGTGCAAGAAAGTCGTGCTAAGGTAAATACAGTTTATTGAATTATAGGTTATTTTCGATAGAGTCAAGCTCAGTCACGCCTGTTGTATCGGGCGTTTACATTGTAAATTATCGGAGTCCAAATGAGGTTTGGACTCCGTGTGATGTTGAACGTTTAGGGCATTAACTGTGTGGTTGCTGGACCCCTTTTGCGTAATCGACAATCTGCTCGTCTGAGTTCGGCTTATACATTCGAAGAATGCCTGTCCAGCCTTGCTCTACGTCGATATTATTAATAGCTTGCTCTCCGCAGTTAAAATGCACCGTGTAGGAGCCATCTTGGTTGGCCTTTAGTTCATCTTTTCGGCTCGACAGTGCGAACTGTTCAGTATGTACATAGGCATCGGCGCCATAAGTTGTGATGGCGCTATTGATTGGTGTTTGGATGGGCACCGAGTACGACTTCTTTCGCCTCATTGTTATTGAACATACTGAAATTGTATTGTTCTACTTGCCATGTGTCGTAGCGATCAAGGTAGATTTCTTTAGCGTTTTGATCGGTATATATCGTCCAAAGTGTTGGGAAGACATCGTTAAAATAAGGATCCAGTTGGTCGTAACCTGCAAACACAGATGTCCCTGCTGCTTTCAAACTATTGAGCGCCGCCGTATTGTCTTTTACGTCTCTTGCGTACATATCTTCAATGACTTCTTTGGCGCGCAAGCGGCGATCATACGCGCGTATGGTTGAACCCGATTCGGTCTGTTCCTTGTCCAAATTGATATGGAAGCCAAATTCTGGATCATTGGATAAGTATTGAACACTGGCCGCCTCGGTGACATCACCATGGTAGATTTTCACCTCTCCGTGCACAAACTCAATGACCGCACTGTTGCCCGTTGCGTCCGTAAGGTGGTAATGAACGGGTGCTGGTACGCACTCATTCTCATGTCCAGGTAGGTCACACACCTTATCTTGAATTACATCAATGTGGTTTAGGTTGTCGACTACCTCTGCGACAGAAGCAAAGTTATCAACCGCATAGTTAGGGAATTGCGAAGCGGCAACATCCGGTACACCTGCGCGATCCGGAGCCATTTCGGTGTAGTCATTGCCAAGATATAAAATGCGGGCAACCAGACCTTGTTCATTCATCGCTTCAGCAACAAGTTGAGGGGCGAAAGATTTGATCTTCAAAGACGCATATTTGCTCTTCGTTTGCACCGCTTCTTTAGTATCGCCATATTGATTTGCCATACCTTTACCAGCACCAACAACAATCGCGTCGTCATGACCAAACCAGTCCATGGTTCTTACAGATAGGCTTGCCTCTCCATTGTTATAAATTGCTGACGTACATGCGATGCTGTCGGCGACATAACCAGTGGATAGGGTGGCGACGAGCGCTAGGCTTAAGATTGACTTGTTCATAGTGACCTCACTTGATAGGGGCGTTTGTTTCGTTGAGGCCATAGTAAGCGCACAGCTTAATTAGGTTAAATTAGCACCTTTAAGTAAAGCTAATAGGGTAATGATGCAGGAAGAGTGCTGGATATTGGTCTAGAGTTTTAACACCAATAAAAAACAACAAGGAAAGTATATGAAGTCATTGCAGCAATGGTTAGATGCCTATGGGGAGAGTCACCAAAACACGACGAACCGCAAAATCCATAAAGTGGCGGTGCCCGGTATTTATCTATCAATCGTTGGGCTGATTTGGTGTATCCCACCTATGTCTTTAGGGGACGTGGTGATAAATTGGGTTTGGGTTGTTATGCTGCCAGTGATGTTCTTTTATTTTAGGCTGTCGCGTTCGGTATTCATTCAGATGTTGTTGTTCACTTTGGCTTGCCTTGCCATCATTACCTTTGCCAGCATGCTTGGTGTATCGATTTTTGCCTTATCGGTAGTGCTGTTTGTGATCTTATGGATCATGCAATTTGTCGGACACAAAATTGAAGGCAAGAAGCCCTCTTTTTTTGATGATCTTCAGTTTCTTTTGATAGGCCCTATCTGGGTGTTTAGGCAAAAATAAGCCCCTTGTTGAAAGGGGCTTAACAGTACGTGAAATGTAAAATGGAGCTGAATGGTGGTTAGAACAAGCCACCGTTCATCGATAAGTGCACGAATATACTCGCAGCATAACCAATCGCAATGACAGGCATCCATTTGAGGTGTCCAAAGAAGGTGTATTTGCCGTGCGCAGCGCCCATAAGTGCTACACCTGCTGCTGAACCAACGGACAGCAAACTGCCCCCAACACCTGCGGTAAGCGTGACCAATAACCAGTTACCCATCGAAAGTTCTGGGTTCATAGTGAGGACGGCAAACATCACTGGAATGTTATCGACGATGGCCGACAAAATGCCCACCATGACGTTAGCCCAAATAGGATCCCATTGGGTGTACATGATTTCAGAGACCACACTCAAGTAGCCCAGTAAGCTAAGACCGCCCACACACATCACTACACCGTAGAAGAACAGCAAGGTATCCCACTCGGCATGCGAGACGCGTCTAAATACATCAAAAGGTACAATAGAGCCAAGACGCTTCAATGCCGCTTCATCGTTATTGGCAATGGCCATCGCTTTTTTCTTGGCGATGGAGCGAGGTAGTGTCTTCCGCAAAAAGAAGCCGAAGAACTGCAAATACGCCAGTCCCATCATCATGCCCATAACGGGTGGGAAGTGCAGAACGGCGTGGAATGCGACTGCGGTAGCGATGGTTAAGATAAACAACCCCACGATCCTAAATGCGCCACGTTTGAGTTCTACGTGTGAGTGCACGGCATCGGGTTGGGTTTTGGGAACAAACAACGACATGATGAGTGCTGGCACAAGGTAGTTCACCACAGAAGGCACAAACAGTGGCAGAAATTCAGAGAATGAAACATGACCAGCTTGCCATACCATCAAGGTTGTGATGTCGCCAAACGGACTGAACGCACCGCCAGCATTGGCCGCAACGACGATGTTAATACAAGCGATATT
This sequence comes from Vibrio sp. 10N, assembly GCF_036245475.1. Taxonomy (NCBI): domain Bacteria; kingdom Pseudomonadati; phylum Pseudomonadota; class Gammaproteobacteria; order Vibrionales; family Vibrionaceae; genus Vibrio; species Vibrio sp. 10N. The sequence continues at coordinate 1,730,954 of NZ_BTPM01000002.1, forward strand.
GACAAATTTAAGGTTACTTCCACCGACTTTGAGTACCACGGCACACATCAGCAGAGCGGTAGTAAGGTTGTCGGCAATGGGAGAAATAAAGAACGACAAAATGCCGGTTATCCAAAATAGCGAACGGAAGTCAAAACCCTTACCTACCATCCATGATTGTAGGGCGTCGAATAGGCGCCGCTCTTCCATTGCGGAGATATAAGTCATGGCCACCAGTAAGAATAACAATAGCTCGGCGTATTCCAGTAGATTGTGTTCTAAAGCGGACTTGGCAATGTCAAGTTGGCCGATATCTTTGTAGACAAAACCAATCAGTATCCAAATTAAACCCGCGGCAAGTAGCACAGGTTTTGACTTTCTGAGTTTTAGGTATTCCTCCATCATGACGAGGGTGTAGGCAATACCGAAAATCAACAGTGAGGCATAGCCGACAGTGGATTGAGTAAAATTAAGCGCGTCAGATGATGCACTAGGTGAAGCGAAACTAGAGGTGGCGAATAAAAGGGGGAGTAAAAAGGTTGGCCACCGACTTATTTTCTTCATGTTTTGATCCTTCAAAAGCTTAGATGAAATCAGGCGCTAACAAATGCGATACGGTATTTTAATGGTTTTTCAACAATTTCGTTGTGAGCTGACGCAGATCTGGTTAACTGATGCGATGTTTTTTGTCGCGTTATTTCGCTATCGCCTTTTATTAACTCTAAGTTTTGACTTAGGTTAATTAGCGCCTAGGCTAAATAATGAGCGTTGATCAAGCTTGGATGATTGAGTGGGCGTCAGGAGGGAGCATGAAAGCAAGGTTCGCGATGAGTATGGCTATCTTGATGTTGGCTATGTATGGGCTTGTGGCGTCACCAGTGCAGGCTGCAATGGTGTGTGACAGCGCAAGAAAATCAGAGTCTACTTTACCTATCCTAGAAAGTGAATGCCCAATTGGAGAGGGTGTTTGGGGGACAAAATCACCAAATATCAAAGGGCAATCGTTCTGGATCCAGTGCGGGTTTGTTAAATCCGGCAGCTTACGATCAGCCCCTACGCAATTACAGAACGTAGTAAGTGAGGCAATTTGGCTTAAACCAGACATTGGCGGTGATCGTTGTTTGGTAGGCCCTTATCAGTCATTTGAGGTTGCCAAGCAAGAGCTGGTCGAGATGCGTTCATTGCCTAGTTACAGTGATGCTTTTATTCGCTCAACATCACAAGCTTTGACGATGACCGCGCCACAAAGAATCGCGCAAAAATCACCCCCGAAAGAGCAGGCGGCAAGTACCGTGGGCACTGTTGCCGTGACCCCCTATATGATTGCCGGTAAACACGGGCATCAAGATTGTTTGTGCCTCTTCTGACGCGGATTGACTTAGTAGGCCTTGATCCCAAAAGGTTTAAGCTTTTTAGGCAGAACGCTATCGAGTTGTTCAATCTCCTCTGGAAACACTTCAATCAGAGGTAGGTCGTGCTGCTGGTAGAGGGTTCGAGTCGCTTCTACGGTTTTACTATCAATGGGGCCTGCATCTGAGCCCCAATATTGGAGATAGACTTTGCCTACGGGTAGATAAAAATCGCTCACTACATCTTGCTCAATGGGCAACTGTCTTTGATAGGCATGAACCACCCCAGCCATATATAACCAGTTATCAATTAACAGTTCACCTTTAGACTGTACGTAATGGCCATCGAGCGAGCGGTGTTTGGCAGCAAATTTTTGGCGAAAGCTGGAGAAAGAATTTTCGGTTGAATGGGCTTCGGCGTCGACCCCTTTAAATTCCAATACGCTTTGTTTGAGCCTGTGGTTGCGTAGCACACTTGGGTGCCAAACAACAAATTGATGTTGGCCGCTTTTATCGGTTCTTGGCTGTGCCCCCGCTTTCACGCCCTGTATCGTAGCAGTCCAGTCGCTGTCTTGACGTTGCAACCAGCCCAGTTCGCTAAGGAGTAAGTTGATTTTCTTAGCAGGAAGTCCGAATCGTTCACCCAACTGCGTTGCCGTTAGGTGTTTATTGCTTCGCAGCGTGTCATCCAACACCAAATTGGTTGGCCAGACAATAAAGCGCCCATATTTTTCACTCTCAATGTATTCGCCACCAAAGCGCGAGCCGACATCGGTTAGCAGCCAGTGGTCGTCATGCCAAGTAATGTAGCCTAGCTGTTTGAGTTCATTGAACAGCGACTTAGACTCAACTTGACGTTGTTTTGCTAAGGCCGAGGTAGAGAGTTTATTGTGGATGGTCACCGTATTGTAGTCTCCTAGTTAGAGGCGTTTTCCATAATGGTACGCAGCTTAGCGGCGGCTTCCTTGGGGCTATCGGCGTGACAAATCGCCGAAACCAAAGCGACACCATGAACACCCGTAGTGGTGATGTTTGTTAGGTTAGCTTCATTAATCCCTCCAATTGCGACAACTGGAAGTGTTGTTTTCGCGAGAACCTCGCGTAGCCCATCCAGACCCCAGTGGGTTTTGGTGTTGGTTTTGGTCGGGGTAGCAAAAATGGCGCTTAGCCCAATGTAGTCAATAGGCAATGACTGAGCTTGTTCTAACTGGGCGTTACTTTCTATCGACAAACCTAAAATGCGTTGGGAGCCAATGAGTTTGCGAGCTAATTCAGCGGGCATGTCGGTTTGGCCTAGGTGGACGCCGTCGGCATTCACGGCTAGGGCAACATCGACACGATCGTTGATAATAAGTGGTACCCCAGTCCCTTTAAGGACATGTTTGACGGCTTGCGCTTTTTGGATGAACGCACGCACATCATGATGTTTTTCGCGCAGTTGAACCATGGTTACGCCGCCAGCGACTGCTTCGCTGACGACATGTACCAAGGTGTCCATGTCTTGGTTTTCATCGGTCACAAGGTACAAGCGGTACGGGTTATTGATCATAGCTAACCTAACAATCACGGATCTTAAGGCGAGACTCAATGTCATCGGCGCTAAGCTGATACAAGCTATCGAGCAGGTTAACTTGCAGGGAGCCCGGGCCTTGAGATTTCTCGGCGGCGATTTCGCCAGCGATACTAAATACCGCTGCTGCTGCAACACCACTTTTCTCGCTAATTGCGGCAAATGCGCCAGTCACGGCAGATAGCGAACATCCCATGCCCGTTACGTATGGCATCATCTCATGACCGTTGTTTAGGGCGATGGTGCTTTCCTTAGTGACGATATAGTCGGTTTCACCCGAGACTACGACGCTACAAGCATAGCCGTCGACCAAAGCACGGGCAGCATTGAGCGCGGCTTCGCTGGCATCGAGCGCATCAACGCCTTTGTTTTGAGATTTCTCACCTGCCATCGCGATGATTTCGGATGCGTTACCGCGAATAATCAGGTTGTCTGCAAGTTCAGCGAGCTGGCGAGCTGTTGAGGTGCGCAGTTTAGTCGCGCCGCAGCCCACAGGGTCAAGAATTACTGGCTTGTTGTTCTCATTGGCTTGCTCTACGGCAAAGAACATACCTGGGCGCCATACACTGTCTAGTGTGCCAATGTTAATAACCAGCGCACCTGCGAACGACATCATTTCGGCCATTTCTTGTTTTGAGTGAGACATGATAGGTGAAGCACCAACGGCTAATAATGCGTTGGCTGTGTTGTTCATGACCACGAAGTTGGTAATGTTCACGACGAGCGGTTTTTGCTCGCGAACCTGTTGTAATGCACTGACGATTTGTTGTTTATTCATTGTTCTCTCCATAAGCTCACTCGATTTTTCTCGTGTAAGCCGTCATTCAAACAAATGTAGATGACAGTCATAGGATTATTGTACTGCGATAAAAAAATAGTGCTACTTGAAGAGTTTGAATGGATGATACGTGACCAAAGTGGGGACAACTCTGGTACGAGAAAAGTACCAGATTACGACAGTTGACTCGAATAAGCTCATCTTTATTCTCTACCCTTTAGGCTCCCTTTTAGATACTGAGTGCTCGTTCTACAGTGTAAAACTTGAGGGTTCGGTGATGGCTTGGAAAAACAAGATTAGATGTATGTTCGCAGCATTGCCTGCGTTGATGCTGCTTGGGTGTGGTGGTGGTTCAAACTCTGCGGAGCTTAAAGTTGTCAGTCGTCCTTATAGTGATGATTTTTTGCAGTTCAGCACGCAGTTAGGCTACGACAAATCTTTTGTCGATGACATTTGTTATGGCGCCGCTACGACACAAGCAGATTGCACGTTGCGTAGTGACGCACCCATAGTGACTCTCACGCGGTTAGAAACTGATACTGACACTTCATTAGACCTGATTTATCAAAATACAGAGAAACTGGAGATGAATTTACAAACTGGCAAAATAGTCAGTCGACATTTTTATCATATTCAGTTTAGTGATCCTGAATACTCTGTCCAAAATATCAATATTGTCGAGAACTCCGCCTATTATTCTGGGCTTATCTATGAAGAGGAGAAACTGAGAAAGCCGCTCAGAAGTACGCTGACGCATAAGATCTCTACCGCGAGTGTGTATATTGACAACCGTATTGATATTGATGAATCCAGAATTGAGAAAGCGACATTATTAGGCGCATATCGAGATATGGATGAGAGCGGTCGCAGTAATTTGTATATCACTCAGCCACACGTTTACCTTACTCACGATCAGCAAGCGATCGATGTGCAGCAAGGTTTCTACCATGCAACCAGCCTTTGGTTTGATTATCGCCAAGAAATCGAAATGCTGGTTTATCGTAGTTGGAATTGATTGGACTTTTGTAAAACCTCGCATGCTCAACTTGCAAAAAAGAACGACCGTGCTAAATTTGGTTTTATGTATCATTAGCCGCTTCGAGAAAAATGGGAAAAGGAAAGCTAACCAAAGAACATATTCTGAATGAAGCGTTTGAAATTGCCAGCCGTGATGGTTTAGAGAGTTTGACCATTGGAGAGCTAGCTAAGCAATGTCAGATGTCGAAAAGTGGTTTGTTTGCTCATTTTAATGCCAAGGTGAAGTTACAAGTTGCGGTCGTTGAACATGCGGATACAACTTTTCAAGCCAGAGTGATTCGACCTGCGCGAGAAAAGTCTCATGCGACGATTCGTGAAAAAATAAACCACTTGGTCGACAATTGGATGAGCTGGAATCATTCGTTTCAGGGCAGTTGCATGTTCATTGATGCGTGGCGAGACAGTCAGCAAGACGAACTTCAACAAGCGTTGAGAAAAGCCATCCACCGTTGGATCCACTATTTGACGATACAAATAGAGAAGGGGATCGACAACGGCGAGTTCCGTTCGACACTAGACCCGCAGCAAGCGGCGTTTGAGCTCTATGGGCACTATCTAAGTGCACATGTTTTCTACTCGCTGGTGGGGGAGCAGGAGAGCAGTCAGCGATTTTGGACTAGCGTGGACACGACCATGCAGTCTTGGTCTGTATCCGAATAACTCTTTTATATGGGACGGCAATACAAAACGCTAACTTAAAAAAGCACGGTCGTTCCAAATGTATGCTCAACAATAAAACTATCCGAGGATGACGAGGATAAAAAGGACAGTCAGTCATGAGTGATAAAATCTACTTCAATACATCGAAGAAATTCAGTTTTAAGAAGAAAATGGTGAACCTTACTACTCGAGCTCACCATAAACTTGCGCCAAATCATGCCAAACGCACCGCTAAGAAGTTGCTGCTAACACCGGTTCGTTCAAAACCGAAGAATGCTGAACCGAAAGGCTTAATCATCTCGGAAGTGAATACCTCTGAGGGTGTGCTTAAGACTTATCGCGTCGGAACAGGACCGGTTTGGTTGCTCACACATGGCTGGTCAGGTACCGCGAGTCAATTCTTTCCGCTTATGGAACACATCGCCAGTAAAGGCTATACGGCGCTTGCGTACGACCACCCAGCTCACGGACAAAGTGAAGGTGCTTACGGCCATATTCCAGCTTTCGTTGGCGGCTTGGATGGGTTACTTGATAGTGAAGAGGACGTGGCGGGATTAGTTGGTCACAGTATGGGGACAGCGGCAGCGATTGAATGTAAACATGCCAAGCTTCAAGACAAGCCACTATTGCTTATTGCTCCGGTTCTTGATTACCTCGATAACCTCTTTGGTAGTGTGGCGCGCTCAGGGTATTCGATGAGACTTTTTGAAGCGGTCGTGGATGATATTCAATCCCAATATCACTATCCAATCACCTCGATTGACCCATACAACAAGCTAGGTCGTCGCAGCGCGCCAACAATCATCGTACACGATGAAAAAGACCGATTTACCAAATACTCAGTGTCCCAAAAAGCCGCAGAAGAAATGCCGTTGGTCACGCTGATCACAACGCAGGGGCAGGGGCATGGTCGAGTCATGCACAGTGATGAGGCGAAGGCCGCGTTTGACACGCTAACATCATAACCTTCAATGATTTGATCAAGGTTATGTTTATGTATCCATAATATTGATGTGGTTAACGAATTGATGGATTCATATTATGTAAATAGTTGGGTATGTGGGATCATGGTTTGGTCCCACTTACATCCATGCTGAGTGTTGGGTTCTTGTCTCAAAACACAATTACTACATCGAGTCAAAACCCACGGTAGTTTTCCTACTTTCAGTAACTTAAAGATGTTTGTGGTTTCTAGGGCGCTCACCTTGAGATAGCCCCTCAAGGGAGCATCCGCCCATTGACTAAAGGAAGCCATAATAATGAATAGAAACGATAGTGTCCCCTTACCCTCCAATACCCGAGAATGGTTTTTTAACCGCAATAGCTTAATCATTCTTGCTGATATAGTTCTGTTTTACGTGCTCTACACTACCTTGCCTTTTGAGCCGAATGTTGTACTTGGCATTAGTATCTTAACGTTTATCGCTGTGCTTTGGCTTACGGAGGCGTTACACGTTACCGTCACTGCGGTTTTGGTGCCCGTCATCGCGGTATTGTTTAATGTTTTTGATACCCAAACGGCACTGAATAACTTTGCCAACTCGATAATTTTCTTATTCCTTGGTGGCTTTGCTTTAGCCGCAGCGATGCACAGACAAGGGTTAGACAAAGTGGTCGCTGACAAAGTGCTGGTGTTGGCCAAGGGACGTATGAGTGTCGCTGTGTTTATGCTTTTCGGCGTGACTGCATTGCTGTCGATGTGGATCAGTAATACCGCAACCGCAGCTATGATGTTACCTCTAGTACTTGGTGTACTCAGTAAAGTGAATGAAGAAAGTGGTCACAATACCTATGTGTTTGTGTTGCTTGGTATCGCCTATAGCGCCAGTATCGGTGGTATCGCGACTATGGTTGGTAGCCCTCCCAACGCGATTGCCGCGGCCGAGATTGGCATGACTTTCACGGATTGGATGGCATTCGGCTTGCCTACCGCGATTATCCTGTTACCGATAGCTTTGGCGGTGCTGTTTTTTGTACTTAAGCCAAAACTCGACGGTGAATTTGAGATCAGCCATGAACCGGTAAATTGGGATAAAGGTAAAATCGTTACCTTGCTGATCTTCGCTTTAACCGTGTCCTTCTGGATCTTTAGTAAGCCAATCAACGCCATGTTAGGTGGCTATGCTAAGTTCGATACTATTGTGGCATTGGGTGCGATTGTCGCTGTTAACTTTGCCCGCGTGGTTCATTGGAAGGACATTGAGAAAACCGCTGACTGGGGTGTATTACTGTTATTTGGTGGCGGTATCTGTTTAAGTAATGTTTTGAAAGCGACAGGAACGAGCGTGTTCTTGGCGAATGAGCTCAGTGAGCTGATTTCTCAGTTTAGTATGCTTTTCATTATGTTAGTGATTGCTGCTTTCGTTGTATTCTTAACAGAGTTTGCGAGTAATACCGCTAGTGCTGCTCTATTAATACCTGTTTTTGCCAGCGTTGCAGAAGCCTTTGGTATGTCTCCGGTGATCTTGTCCGTTCTAATCGCCGTCGCGGCGTCATGTGCGTTCATGCTGCCAGTAGCAACGCCACCAAACGCGATTGTGTTTGCTTCGGGTCATATTAAACAGCAAGAGATGATGCGAATTGGTATTTTGCTCAACATTGCATGTATTGGCGCGTTGACGCTGATAGCGGTGACATTCTGGGCCTAGACAACCGATAACGTTTTAACAATAAGTTGATTCACCATAAACCAGTAACAACAACGCCCCTATTCCTTTGGAGTAGGGGCGTTGTTGTTTATCTATGGTCAGGCAGTTAGATTTGAGCGATTCGGTTACGTAGCTTCTCAAAGATAAGGCCTGCGCCCACGTTAGAGAGGTGAATCCCATCATTTTGATATAAATCGCTGTACCCGTGTTGCTCTGCATACGCTTCAAATGCTTGGTAGGCATCCACGATCTCAAGACCTGTCACACCATGACCGTACATTATTTGCAGCTTTTTGCTGTGCTCCTTACTCAAGGTACAGACTGATTGTCTTAAACGTTCGACGGCATGGGATTGATTGCCGAACATTGGGAGTGCGCCGACGGGATCGATGGCACTGGTGACGACAAGGATAGGCTTAATGCCATGGTGTTGGGCTTGCGCAATCATACTATTGAGATTACTGGCCACGACGCTAATATCGATGCCCCAGTTTAGGTCGTTCAACCCACCAAATAGCACGACAATGTCAGGTTTTGCTTCTAGCACTTGTGATTTGAATCGAGACAGCATTCCCGTAGTTGTGTCGCCAGGTACACCACAGTTGGTAAATGAAAGGTTTGGGTACTCGCGGGTCAATTGACAGGACCAGTTTTCACCTTTAGCAAGACCCCAGCCAGCCGTTAGGCTATCACCGAGTAAAACGATGCTTTTCATAGTTGTTCTCTTAAGATCGAAAAAGCCGCTCAACGGGAGCGGCTTTGTAGTGTATGAGCAATTAGTTCTTGTTAACGTACTCTTTAAAGCGTGCTTTAGTGTCTGCGTCGGCTTTGTTGTACCAGAACATCAGCATTTCTTCTGCAGTGTTGTCACCGGCTGCTGGCGCCGTTGCTGGTAGAGTGGTTGGCTGTGCCGCTGTGGTTGCTGCCGCAGTTGTCGTCGCGACAGCCGCTGGTGCGACTGTAGCGGTGGTTGCTACGGCAAGAGCAGCCACACCACCTTTGCGGTTGTAATCATCGGCTTCGCGGTTATAGTCGCGGCCGATTTGCATACCATCTTTGATCAGTTTGTCTTCAACCACAGGGACAACTTGGCCGTTTTTATCGGTCAGTGACCACTCTAAGTTATCGATGTTTTTCTGCGCTTGGCGCGCATCACGATAGGTTGGAACGTTGAGGGTTAACTCAGCATCTGTTGCTTCAAATCGAGCGATGATCGCTTTGCTAGAGATGACTTTACGTTCGTCGCGATTGACATCAAAGAAAGGTTCATATTTAAACACGATTTGATTGACGCCATCTGGTAGCGTAGCTGTTTCACCAGATGAGAAGAATCCGCTTGAGTCTGTGGTTGGGTCGCCTGCATTAACAGAAAGGAGATCAACATTGTCAGGTATTTTGATGGTCACGTCAGCCATTGCAAAGCTACTACAACCGACGAGTAGCGCAGCAGCAATCAGATTGGATGCTTTCATTATTATTTCCCTAGCAGAATATGTGAATCATTGTGTTTAAGCGAACTCAAGATGTTTATGTTGAGGTTAGCTCAGTTTGCGGTCTTTAGCTTGCCTAGGTTAGAGGCACTTTGCAATCATGCTATGCGCGAGCTGGCTGAATTTCGTTAAAAACTGACATTGGCGTGGTTTATTCGGCGCTTTATGGCTGTTTTGATTTATAAAAAGTACTAATACGCTGTTTATATGACGAATATAGATAGTTTTGACCAAACAGTTTCGTTTGATATTCACCTGAATGCAACTGATCTCCTAGTCGTGTGGCTGCGATTATTGCGAACGAAAGTGGGCGTTGCAATGTAAGTCTGTACATGTTGGTTGTGAATGGCTTCTATTTAAAAATCGAATGGATGGGCTTGGCGATGAAAATTGAATCTAGTAGCATCGCCCCTCAAGCGAGAATCGCTCAGCGAGCACTGAATAGCCTAGTAAAGCAGATGGGTTAATTGAATGGAATCTCAGTGCGATTGTAGTCAATTTTATTGTACTTAAAGAGATTTCATTTGAAGACGTCAAAACGCCCTTTGCCTTTGATAATGGCTGCATTATGCTCAGTTTCCCCTGCTATGGCGGAACAGAATCAGGCTTCTGGAGAACAACAGGCCTCTGGCGAACAAACTGCTCAGGTTGAGTCTAAACAACCAACGACAAACGAAGATAAATCACCGGATCTTCCAGATAGAAAGTTTGCCGCATTCCCCGTCCCTATTACTGATGATGCCCTTGGCGTTGGCTTAGGCGTCAATGCGATGTACATTCATGATCGCGAAGAAGGGGCAAGTAACCCATCGACGAGCATGTTCTATGGTCAATATACCGACTCAGACAGTGGCATGGCCATTATTGGTCACGAGCACGTGTTTGCGCATGATGCTTGGCGCGCAGGGTTCTATGCTGGACATTTCAGCCTTAATCTCAAGTATACGGGTCGCATCGGCGCTCAACTTCCGAAAGCGGCGCAGTACGCCTCTTATTCGAACTTTGTTTATGGTGAAGTACGTAAGCAAATCGTCGATGACTTGTATTTTGGTGTTCAGGGGTTGTGGAGCGGTGGTAATGCCGAGTTAAACGAAAAAACGGATCCTGCTATTAAAAAAGCGTTTGAACAAGAAATGAGCGGCAGTAATCATGCTCTCGGTTTTCTTATGACGTATGACTCGAGAGATAACATGATGGGGGCGACACAAGGCCTCAACGTTGACTTAAGTACGCTTCACTATTCAAAAGATAAGCGTACGGGTAAGCCCTTCCACCGCCTTGATGCCGAGGTGAGTCAGTACTTCCCTATTGGTGATGATGTTCTCGCCTATCGAGTGATTGGCAAAGAGATGTTGGGTGATGCGCCAGAGTATGAGTTTGTTACCCCAGACTTACGTGGTGCCGACTGGAACAAATATCGCGGTAGCTCAGTCTATCAAGCGGAAGTAGAGTATCGACATAAGTTTTCTACATTGTGGAGCGGAGTTGCCTTTGCGGGCGCGGCGGTAATACGTAATGAAGATCGCCAGTTTGCCAACTCGGTCAAGTCAGAAGTGATCCCGTCGGCAGGTCTTGGTGTCAGGTATTTACTTAATGTCAAAGAGCGATTTACTGTAGGCGTTGATGCTGCGGTCTCCAAAATGGGGAATACCAGCTTCTACATTCGATTTGGTGAAGCGTTCTGATCGCAGACTAAACATCATCTCAATGTTGAAAAATAACCACTGTGAATGAGTGGCTTGCATGTATTTGTTGGGCTTATAATTAGGTGCAATTTATGTGCTATTGTTTTACGATGGTACGCCAATTAATTAATTAATCAAAGGGTTGAGTATGCTGAATATTGAACAGCTAGTGGCATTCGTCGCTGCGGCAGAGCAAGGTTCATTTTCTGCGGCCGCGAGGCATCTTGGTAAGAGTCAAAGCTCTGTAAGTATCGGAGTGAATAACCTTGAGCTCGATTTAGGCATTACGCTTTTCGATAGAAGCACAAAATATCCTAAGCTGACCCCTCAGGGGGAGCGTATGTTGGCTCAGGCCAAGGTATTGTTACGACAGGCAGAACGCATTCGCAATTACTCAAAAGCGAGTGTAGATAGCGTAGAAGACACGCTGAAAATCGCCATCGACCCTTTGTTACCGTTTTCCTTGCTTGATTCGGCAATCGAGAAAATGTCACAACGTTTCCCATTCACGCAAGTGGATGTGTCCCGCTTGAGTGCAAACCACCTAACCAATGCCATCATCAATGATGACGTGGAACTTGGATTTAATTTAGCTGCTGATGCCGTACCAGAAGGCGTCGACTTTATCTCTATTGCCAACATTGAATGGGTGTGTATTTGCAGCCCAGACTCAATCTTCGCCGATATGCAGCAAGTCAGTAATGAAACCTTGATTGGTGAAAGGCAAATCGTTTGTCGCAGCATGATGCTCAACAAAGTACTCAAAGCCCAAGGTGCGTTCTCTCAAGACATTTGGCAAGCCGATGATCAAGAAGATGTTATCAAGCTGGTGGAGCAGGGAATTGGCTGGGCGATAGTGCCAAGAGACTTCATCGTAGAGAAGCAAGCGATGGGGACCTTGATTGATTTTAGACCTGAGTTTCAGCGTTACGAAATGCTCAATTCCGCAGATGTATTGTGGAAGTCGAACACTCGCCTAGGCCCAGCAGCGAAATACCTCTGCGAAATGCTTGGCGTATTCTAAGTCGCAGTGCTTAGTCAACCTTCTGCTTAGCTAACCTTCGTATTGAAAAAAACCTCGCGTTCTTGGCGAGGTTTTTTTGTGGCTGCTAAGTTACGCTGTAAGGTCGTTTGGGTATAGGTAGACCTGGTTTCGGCCTTGGAGTTTTGCTTGTTGAAGGTTTTTTAGGCCACGACTGAGAGTACCGTCAACCGAATCACCCAGCGGCGTAACACCAATAGAGACCGTATTGGCGATGTGACACTGCTCAAACGTTAGCGGGCTTTTTTCAACCAACTGTCTTAGCCAGTCTAGCTGCTTGTGTGCATCCACACTGTCATTGGCGGCAAACAGTAACCCAAAGTGGCCGGTATTGGTGCGAGTCAGGCAGCGAGCCTGAGGTTTAGGGAAGTTTCGCTTTACGACTTCGGCAATGTGTTTCACCACTTTGTCGCCCATTTCACCACCATAAGCCTCATTGGTTGAGGCTAAACCGCACACATCGACGATGGCATAGAACAGAGATTCCTCGTCACTTGTTCTTGCTAACTCTTGGCGTAAATGATGTTCATTTTCCAACCCCGTAAGCGGATCATTCATGGCGACCTGTTTACTTAACAATAGGTTCGCTAAGGCCACTTCGGAGAAATCGCGGATTGCGCGCATCAGCCCTTCAAAGGCGAAAAACACACTTTTGACATAGATAACCCCAATCAGTATATCGTGTTGATAAAGAGGTAGGGCGTAGTGTCGGCCGCTGATCTGAAGTTGCTGAGCAAGGGGATCGTACTCATTGTTGTACAGGTAGTTAATTCCCCGAGATTTGAAATAAGCAGGCAATTTTTCTAAGTGGTAACTTGCTTTGGTATTGCCATGATAATCGATGGTGTTGAACTGGTTTGCTTTTCCGTCGTACAGACAAAACTGCACCCCGCTGTGGTAGGTAAAACGGTCAAAGATCTGCTTTAAGTCTTGTTTAAATGCCGCCATATTTGTGGCTTGGGTCAATTGAGACAAGCCTTGATTCAATTGGAACGTGATGTAATTGATCGACACTACTAAAAACAATAACGCGAAAACAACGATAGCCGTAAGGGATATTTGGTAAGAGGTAAATAGAATGTCGGTTTGGCTGGTACCGGAAACGACAACCCAACCGATTGGATTTCGCGCATCGAAGATACTTTTCTTTAACTCACCGTTGTATAAGTAGTCATAGCTACCACGTGTTCTGCCTGCGTCTATCTGTTCTTTTAAGCCACCTTGGTAGCTGATGGAGGCTGTGCCGATGCGATTGGGATTGGGATGAAAGACTAAATTGCCCGTCATACTATCAATGACAAATACATATCCATTATTGAGTGTTTTTAGATTGGCCAGGTATTGGGTAGTGTGTTGAACGTCTACCTCGAACCAGACTTCTATTGGGTTTTGCTTCTGTACTTGTTTGATAGCAAATACCCAAAATCCATCCGACTTTTGATATAAGGTTGAGACCGCATATTGGCGCGTAAAGCCATCAAATGTATGCCACGCAATATTACGTTTACTCGTTGCAGTTAATCTATCATCGTTAAAGTTTGCGTATTGATCGGACTGTCTGTCGTAAAGTGCCACGCTTTTATACAGATAACTGTTGGCCAATATTTGGTTGGCAAGGGGCGAAAATTCGGGCGTACCTATTTGTTGCTGCAATAAGTCAACCTTGGCAAAGGTTGCCTCTATTTGCGACCAAATTAGCGCGGTTGCGACTTTCACATTGTCTTGAGATTGGGACTTAGCTAACGACTGAGAGCGTAAGTAGTGTTGATATGAAAGATAAATGAGCACCGCGATGAGCACGAATGTGAGCGGTTTGAATAGGCGGAGCAACAGCTTAGGTAACGACATAATATATAAAACAAATTGAACACTACGCCGCTACTATTACTGATTGTTCATATCTTTTAAAGCATTAATTTTACTATCAATAATCCAGATCAAGACAATCAAAAAAGAGCTCAACAAGTGAGCTCTTTTGGTGTAAATAATCGCCAGGCTATATCGATGATGTCAGTTAAGCCTGAGCGGAGTAGTGTAGGATGGCCATCGACATCGGTGCTTGCAAGATTTCACCTTCTGCGTGTCCAACTTCGGCATCAGAGATATGAGTATCACAGATTGTCTTCCAGACCTGATTGCGGTCATTCGGAAGCGAGAATCTGGCCGGTGCCTTGGTTTGGTTGATAAGATAGACTAACTCGTCACCGTCTTCCCCAATACCAATGTGTAGCGCGACGCAGCTTAATCGGTTCCAATCTTCCATACTCATCAGCTTACCATCAACACGACTCCAATATATGCGGTTATCGTTGCGTTTTTCTCCGCTAAACGCACGAATAAATGGCACCATATACTGCTTTCGTGCCGCCAACATTTCAGATAGCCACTGCTTGAAATGTTGTTTCACACCGCTCTCTTCCCAGTTAAGCCAACTGATTTCATTGTCTTGGCAATAGGCGTTGTTATTGCCCTGCTGAGTGTGAGATAACACATCGGCCGTTAGAATGTGCGGGATACCAAACGAAAAGAGTAAGGTTGCCATGAAGTTGCGCTTCTGCTTCTCGCGAGTCGCAAGCACAACAGGATTGTCCGTTTGACCTTCAACACCATAGTTGTTCGAGCGGTTATCACCATGACCATCACGATTGTTCTCACCATTCGCCTCATTGTGCTTATGCTTGTAGGACACAAGATCTTGCATGGTGAAGCCATCATGGTAAGTAATGTAATTCACGGTCAGTTTGTAGGGCCAGTTCGCGGCGCTGTATAAATCGCGCGAGCCCATGATGCGGGTGGCAATCTCTTTCAAATAGCCTTGATCACCACGCCAGAAGCTACGTGTGATATCACGCAAGCGGTCATTGCACTCATTCCAACCAAATGGGAAGTTGCCCACCTGATAGCCGTTAGGACCAATATCCCATGGCTCGGCAATCAATTTAGTCATTTTGAGAACAGGATCTTGGGCTACGGCGCGGAAAAATGCGGCATCGTGATTAAAGTGATCGCCGTTTCGCCCTAGTGTTGCTGCTAAGTCAAAACGGAATCCATCGACTTTGAATTCTTGCACCCAATAACGCAGCGTGTCCATGACCAGGTTAAGCGCTGGTTGATAGTTGAGATCGACGGTATTGCCACAGCCAGTGTAGTTAGCATAGTACTCACCATGGCGAAGATAGAATTTCGAGTCCAACGCTTTCAAGTTAAACACGGGGCCTTGGTCACCCCCTTCCGCCGTGTGGTTGTAAACCACGTCGAGAATGACCTCTATTCCCGCTCGGTGAAGCTCGCGAATCGTCGTTTTGAGTTCTTCTACGGCATCTTGGTTCGCGTAACGTGGGTCCGGTGCCATAAACACAAAAGGGTTATAGCCCCAGTAATTGACTTTATCCATTTGCAGCAGGTGAGGTTCATGCATACAGGCGGCGACTGGCAGTAGCTGCAATGTGTTGATGTTTTGCTCTTTATAGAAGTCGAGCATCGCTTCACTGACTAATCCTAGATAGGTACCGCGCTGCGATATCGGCACGTTAGGGTTGAGTTTAGAAACGCCTTTGACGTGCGTCTCAAACAATACCATTTCTTCTCGAGGAATATTTGGCGACTTAACGTTCTGCCAATCAAAGGCATCATCCACCACAACACAATTAGGTAGTGTAAAACTTTTCTCAGTAGAAAACGGGGGAACATAATGTAAGGCTTTATCTAGCGCTTTCGCGTAGGGATCAGTGATGTACTGACGTTCACCGCATGACTCTACGACAAACCCATAACGCTGACCCGCTTTGATACCGCTTAAGTGAATATGTTTAATTCCGGCATAATCGTCATAAAGTGGGAACAACTCGTGTTTGTTGTTGTCATCATAGAGAGCGAGATAAATAGCCTCACAATCGGGAGCATGGATGGCAAAGTTACAACCGACTTCATCCAATGTTGCACCCAGCGGATATGGGCTAGATTGATGTTGCGTCATAGATGTTTTTTCTATTTGTTCGTGAATGACATTAATCGTACTTTCAATAGTTAATAGCTTTGTAAACTTTAGGTCAAGCGAAGATCACAGAATTTTAAATGTAATTTAATTTCACTTTTTTTACCTAAAAGTTAAAAATAGTGACGCACAGCATATTGTGTGCGTCAAAACATTACCAATATCTATGTTACTCCCCCCTTGAAGTGTGATCTTTCCTATAAAAACGCCGTACGGTTATTTTTCTACTCCTTTCTCATCCCCCCTAACTATCTATAGGGTGGAGGACGTCTCTATTAAGCGACTTCGTTAATCTGCAATTGTTCAATCAACTCGGGACCCTAACCGATATTTCAAGTCTGAGACACTTCGGTACTGCCTCTGAAGCGTTTTAGAAACAAAGAAATTGAATATAACAATAAGTTAAACGGAGTTTTCTAAATGAAAAAAGTAAGTGTAATTGCTGCTGCGGTGGTAGGTGTATTGGCTGCTGGTCAAGCAATGGCTAATGTGGATTTTAATGGTTACATGCGTGCTGGTATCGGTGTAAGCAATCACGGTGGTGCTCAAACTGCGTTTGAGAAAAACAAAGTAGGTCGTCTTGGTAACGAGAGCGATTTGTACTCAGAGGTACAGCTAGGTAAAGAAGTCTACAACGAAGGTGGCAAGTCTATGTACTTGACTTCAATGTTCGCAATGACTTCTGACGGTTCTAATGACTGGGAAGGTACTTCTGATGGCGATGCTAACTTTGCACTTCGTCAATTTAACGTACAAGCAAAAGGCTTTCTAGGTTTTGCTCCAGAAGCGACGCTTTGGGCTGGTAAACGCTACTACCAACGTAAAGATATCCATATCACAGACTTCTACTACGTTAATAATGCTGGTGCTGGTGCTGGTATCGAAAACATTGAAGCAGGTCCTGGTAAGCTTTCTCTAGCTTGGATTCGTCATGACGATGGTGCGGACGCGGGTTCTGAAAACGGCAAAGTGAACATCAACTCTTTGGATGTTCGTTATGCAGGTATCCCTCTATGGCAAGATGCGTCACTAGAACTTATCGGTATGGCGGCGCTTCCAAATGAAACTGATGCAGCGGATCAAGCAATCAAAGATGCGAAAGTTGGCTTCATGGGTACAGCAGAATTGACATTGGGTCTATCTGCAGGCTTTAACAAAACAGTGCTTCAATACGGTACTGAAGGTTACGCAGGTCACATGCAATGGTTTGGTGGCGGCGGCGGCTGGTACCCAATCACAGTTAATGAAGGCGCAACTGGTTACCGTGTAATCAACTGGGGTGTGTCTGAAGTAGGAAGCAATGTTGAGTTTGGCCACCAGCTTGTTTATGCAGCAGGTAAAGATGTAGGTATGGATGGTGATGACAACTCAACAATCTCTGCTGTTGTCCGTCCTATGTATAAGTGGAACGACAACATGCGTACGATTCTTGAGGCGGGTTACGCACAAGATGACAACAACGGTACTAAGACAAGCAGCAGCAAGTTCACAGTAGCACAAGCATGGTCTGCTGGTTCAAGCTTCTGGGCTCGTCCTGAACTACGTGTTTACGCTTCTTACCTGAATCAAGATAAAGATGGTGCAACAGAAGGTAGCTACAAGTTCAACGGTGGCCAAGACAAGTCTCAAATGCAATTTGGTGTACAAGTTGAAGCTTGGTGGTAATCTGGTCTAATAACTAGAGACGTAGATATGTACAGCCAGCTCGTCTGGCTGTACTTGTTTTTAAACGGAGAGTAATTATGAAGTATAAATGGTTGCCTTTAGTTGCGGCTTTCTCGCTGGCAGGGTGCTCTGCCCCTCAAGTGGTATCCAGTGATGTTGAGCCTTCGCAACAGGTCTCTACCTCAGTAGAAAGGCTGAGTTGGACTAAGCTGGCGTTGCCGGCGGATGTTACTACTGATTTAAATAAAAACTCTCAGATTTTATTGCTTGATGGTGTCGCAAGTCCAGTCGCAACGTTTGCTATCGACGGTAATCGTGGCAGTTTAGATGTGCGAGTTGCTAGCTTGGTGGTGAAAGAGAGCAGTATGTACGCGCCGTCTGTGAAGATCACCGATCAGCAAGGGCGAGTATTAGGTGAAAAAAGTTTCTCAGACTTTGAATATCAAGAAGCAAAGCTCCTAAACCCGGATCAATATGTTGCCAACCTAACTATCATTCCATTCGATGACTCAGAACAGCTTCATATCTTAGTGTACTCAACCAAGGAGGATATGGCTGGTAGTTCTACTATCATTCACCCAGCAAAACTTTATGCCAAAGCGCGTGGGAATCAGCCCCCTGAGATCGCTGATCCAATTATTTCACATTCATTGTATGGCTCGATTGCCCTGTCTGTAGAAGCAAACGATACGGTAAAAGCTCGCTCGACTAGTGAAGCTGAGTATGTACCAGCTGCGGCAACCAGTGAAGAATACTACAAATCCGCAATAGAAAAAGCGGTTGCAGAAGACAACATTCCAAAGGCACTTAGCCTTTTAGACGAAGCCAAAGCTCTAAATATAGAAGGCGCTCAAGAAGTCTTCGTAAAAGCAATTAATGCCAAGTAGCGCATTCACAAAATAGTTATTATTAACCCTGAAAATAATTGGAGATAATTTATCCCTCAATGTTTTCAGGGTTTACATTTCTTTCTGAAACTTCATTGGCCTCAAGTTCACATCCAATTAACCTCAAATAGTGATCGCATTCAAAAATTTGCCAATCGCGCTCTTGGCGCATGGGATGAAAAAAACTGTGATGCTTGTCATTATTTAATGCGGCTCATGACTACTTTTCATGCATGACTTCAAATTTCATTGGCTTGAAAAAATAAAAGTTCCCAAATCCTAAGGCGTGACTATTGGCGAATGCGGTAGTTGCTCAGGTTTATTACCACTTTTGCCAATAATGGCCTCTATCTCTGAAAATTAGTCCTCATTATTCTCCGTGCCGACAACTTTCTCAGAACATCCTACATTCCACTGCCTTTTGAATGTCGATTGAGAAAAATAATGATAAAAATCGGAGTTAATAATGAAAAAGCATACGCTTATTGCAGCTGCCGTTGCTGGTGCATTGGTTGCAACCCCTTCTCTTGCTGTTGAGTTTTTTGGTTACTTTCGTGCGGGTACCGCGCTAAGCACCAATGGTACTGGTGACGCGAGTTACGAGAAGCAAAAAGTAGGTCGTTTAGGTAACGAAAACGACAACTACTCAGAGTTTGGTTTCCGTCAAGATCTGCAAACTGGTGACAAAAACTGGCGTGTAGAAGCCATGCTGAATAATGGCAACAGCGGCACAAACGCGCCAAACTCTGGCGGCACCGTAGGTGTGGCGCAGTTCAATGTTCAAGCTACCGGTCTTCTGGGCTTTGACAAAGAAGCGACCGTTTGGGCCGGTAAACGCTACTACCAACGAAAAGACGTTCACATCGCAGACTTCTACTTCCTAAACACGTCTGGTACCGGTGGTGGTATCGAAAATATCTCTGTAGGTAACCAGAAGCTCTCTTTTGCTTTGATCGATGATACCAACTCTTCACAAGAGACGGGCAACCAGTACTACGAATTCGACCCTAAGACAGGCGACAAGAAACTGGTAAATGAGAAGGAAGAAGTTAAGTCTTACATCGCCGACGTACGCTTAGCGAACATTGGTCTTTGGGAAGACGCAACGCTCGAAATCGCCGGTGCGTACAACTTTGGTACTGGCACGGCGAGCGGTAACACCAACCTGAAAGCTGATGATGGCGCATTGGTGACGGCGATTCTTCATCAAAACATGGCAAGCGGCTTTAACCAGACGGTTGTTCAGTACGGTAACAGCTCATACGGTGCGCAAATGGCCGACCTAGGTAACGGTGGTAGTTTTGATCGCCGTGATGATGCTAACAACGATGCACAAGGTGTACGTCTATTGAACTGGGGTGTGGTAAGCCTGAGTGAAAAATGGGAAATGGGTCACCAACTCTTAGCGGCTCGTTCGACAGATGCTGCGATTTCAGCAACGAACCGTGCCAAGACAGACCATGACCTAGTGTCAGCGGTTATCCGCCCAATGTACCAATGGACTGACACTGTTCGTACGATCTTTGAAGCGGGTGCGTATCAAGAAAACTACAGCAATGCTGGCAACAAGAAAGGCAGCAAGTTTACCGTGGCACAGGCATTTTCAATGGGAGAAGGTTTCTTCGCTCGTCCTGAAATTCGCGTGTACGGTACTTACCTAGATGACCGCTCAGACAGCGCTCAGTTGTCGGATAAATCGAAGAAGAAAGAATTCCTACTTGGTGTACAAGTAGAAGCGTGGTTCTAAATAGCCACACTGAAGCAGGTCGAGACGTGTCTCGACCTGCCACTATGATGAAGTAAACTGGAGATCAGC
>NZ_BTPM01000003.1 GCF_036245475.1 Vibrio sp. 10N
ATGTATTTGTTTTTAATTGGTCTGTATGTGTTTTTTGTCTTTATTAAGCTAGAGAGTGGTTCCATTCAGCCAAAAGGTGGAAAGGCTGCGAAATGGTGGTATGGTTTTGGCGGTGGAAAGTACTAACTGTCTATTGGAAATAGAAGGTTTTTTATTGAACATATAGAAATTATCGAGAGGGTTTATCATGGGTTTGTAATCAAATGATAAAAACGAACATACTCAGTGTAGAACGTAAACAATCTTGTAGGGAGACTTTGGTGGTTGTTGAGTTTCATTTATTGTTATTTTGAGAAAGCCTCACAAGTTATAGCTAACAAGTGAGGCCACGAATATATTAGGTGTTATAAAGGTATTCCCTCTGTAGGGTTTCTTTGAGCTCTTGCACTTGAACTGTCATCTTTGTTCATAGAATAGTTTTTGTTGTTGTCAATGTTTTCAATCTGCTGTTTGAGGAATGATATCTCTTCATTATTCATGTTTGTAAATTGATCTAAGTTGTTTTTTGCGGTTTCATCTACACCTACATTGTCTATGTTTTGTTTTAGCATTTCCCTGACTTGTTCGGCTGTTGCTAGACGCTCTGATAATTCTTTTCTATCAGAGTACCAATCTTGATCTCTATCTAATTCGACACTTGTATTATATGCTTGTCCTGAGTTTAGTTTAGTCTTTTCAGCTTCAAGTTTATCTTTGAGTTCCATGTGGTCTGCTATGTTCTGTCGGTAATATTCCTTCGTATCGTCGCTGAGATAATGATCACTTAGTGGTTTTGAGTTCTGCGCAATCATTCGGTCATGATAGGCAATTTGCTCATCGATATCTTGGTTGGCATCCTGAATAACTTGCTCTTTTGTCCTCTGTGTCTCAGGTTCATCGGAATCCGTAATAAAGCTCTTGATTTTTTCGTAGTATCTCTCCAATTGCTCTCCGCTTTGAGCCATATTCAAGAAGGAAAAATCGCTTTTAGCTGCAATATTTTCTTCTCCTTGTTCAATAATGGCTGCATTTTTTGCTTGAAGTGCCCTAGCGTTTTCTGCCGCCGCTCGCGCTTGGGCTTCTTGAGCTTGACGAACTCTCGCTTGGTTTTCTTCATCGAATTGATCCACTGCTGCCTTTGTGGGAACGTTACTCTCTACTGTCGTTGAAGGCTCAGTTGTACTGACTTGGCTACCTGATGTAGTTAGGTGGGTGTTTCCTGATCTCTGGTTGAGGCTGTCAGTGTCTATCTCTGGTGTTGAGAAAACACCGCTCTTAGTCACAGCATCAAAGAAGTCATCACTTCGATTGGCGTCTTTCAGTGTAGATGACAAAGCGACCATCTTCGCTGTGTCTTCGTCCATGCGTAGAGACAGCTCTTCCATTGAAGCTGCATATTGTTCACGCTCAATATCATTAAGGCTATCATAAAGTCTGTCGTGCTCTTGTTTCATTGCGATATCTTCACCAAGGCGATGATATATACCCTCAATGTCCGAATCTTCGGCCTTGATACCGCGCATTGTGCTTATGGAAGCAGAATATTCCTCTTTAGCTGTTTTTGCTTCTTTGTAGGCATCATCAACCTTACTTATTTGACCATCGATTTTAGAGTTACCAACAGTTAAATCCTTACTTTCAGAAGACTCGGCAATGACTTCATCTTTGAAACTTTGCTGTAGCTTGTCTATTTCGCCTGTGTCGTACATTTTCTGAAGAGCTTGGACTTCATTCGAAGTCAATCCATCGGTGAACATTTCTTTTACCTCACCATTGATGTTTGCAAAATCTAGCCCGAGTCTTGCTGCCAAGCCAACATGTCCTGCTAACATTTTTGCATTGGATTCTGAAATTTGACCAGTATCGGTGAATGATGTCGAGGCAGAAGAAACCCAATCTGAACTATCAGTCGTACTTGATGCTTGCGTTTCTGACATCTTCGCAATTTGAGAAGATGTGAATTTTTGGTCATTCATAGCTTGAGCTACATCGGAGCGAGTGTTCTGATAGGAGCTTTCCGCTTGGGTTGCTCTAGAGTGCTTTTCATCTATTTGCGACTTCCAATCTGAAGCAGAGCTTACACCCACGACGGAATCTTTATTGCTTTCTGTCCACGCATCGCCGTAGCGATTGAGAGCGGAGCTATTTAGCTTACCAAAGTCTTGTGTACCTCCTTGAGTGGCACTGTTTGGTACAGCGTCACTGTCTTTTGGTGGAGCAGCGAGGCCACGCATAGCACCCATCATTGCCATGCCCGAACCTGTGGCTAGTGACATAGCCAAAGCCGGTACAATGGTAGTTGCCATCATGCCGCCCATCCCCATGAGTTCATTTGCCTTTTTAGTTAGTGCAATCATGTAATCGAGAGAGCCAACAACCATCCCTTGACCAATCAGACTCTTTTCGTAAGCGGCCATATCCGCCAAAATGATGTTTTGAACGATGACGAGCATTGGAGGCATGAACTGTATAACTAGCAACATTTGGCAATAGAGAAGCAACGTCTTCATACCAGTACTGCCGGTCAGGATCATAAGCCCGATAAATGGCGCAATAGCGTACATTATTGCTTCAAATATAGAGAGAGCCTTGTCCATGATGCTCAAGAACATGTCGGCTTGTAATGACCATTCATAGTTACGCTGTTGTATTGAAGTAGCGTAGTTTTCTGCAATGTCGCCTGCACCAATTTTCATGAAGTAGTCAACAGTTCCGCCTTCTGCGGGGTGTGCGAGATAGATTGAGTTAGCGAAGTTGGTCGCTTTGGTTGAATCAGCGGCAATGGCTGCCATTGCTGATTGTATCTTGTCGATACCTGTTTCACCGGTGCGAGTGCCTAAGACTCCACCAAGGGCATTAAGCCTAGATGTTTCGGTAGCACTGAGCTCACTGACGATTCTGGTGTAGGCAGTACTACAGGACATCGACTCAACACTCTTATCTGCCTTAATCAGTTCCGTAGAGAAAGCGTTCGAATTGAACTGCATAGCTGTAAGAATATAGTCCTTTTGCATTTCGAGGCTTTGAGTATCACGATTGGCTTTCACTGCCGCGCAGTCGGCCATGTAGTTTCTCAAGCTGTAACAAAGGTTATAACTGTTGCTGGAAGCGGCCATACCAGAAGGGCAACTATCTGAGTAAGTCGCTCGACGTAAGTTAGCTATAACCTTGAGGGGTGAGAGGTATCCATCAGTCGTGATTCTTTGTGAGCCGGTGTTGGAGAACGCGATTTCTGATTTCTCTGTAATCCAAAGACCAACACTGCTAATCAGTGATGCCGGTACAGCGACGGCGACAGGAATGTTGTCGATTTGCGTCACTGTACCATCGTAGCGGTTTTCTATGCTGACGGAAGTAAGCGTACCAAAGCCAAATGCGAAGACGATAAACCCTGCGAAAACTTTCGTTAGGCCAGTTTCCTTTGCACCACCGACTAGATTGGTTACAGCCATACCAATCACAACAAATATACTGATTGCTATGGCTGCGGATTGATAACCACCATTTTGAAATATGACAGAAATGGCGTTAAAGATTTGAAGTAAGGTTATGACATCGCCATAACTTGCTATTTCCCAAATAACTGTACCCATATTCCCTACCTTCTAGTGATACCACGAGCATCACCACCGGTGAATTGTGCGTTCTCGATGATCTTGATGATGTTGTTGACAGAGTATGTTTCAGAGAGGACGGAATACTCTTCCATATATCTTTTTCGGCTTTCTTCGAGTACCAGTTGCATTTCTTCAAGCGCTGCGGTGTTTGTGAACTTAGGATCTGGATTTTTGATCATGGTTTCAACTGAACGAATAAACCCAATAACCATCGAAAACGTCATTTCCAATGACATTCGTGCGGCACAGGCGTCTGCTATGGATATTGCCGACGCTTCGTTATCTTTGCTGTTGGACATGGCCTCATAGATTTTTGTGAGACACAATTGAGCGTTAATTGATGACAAGCTAAGTGCTTTTTTTGCTTCATTACTCCAATCGGTATCGTTGGCGTAAGCTTGTATGATTCCGTTAGAGCCCGCCATCGCATCGAAGATTCGTTTTTTCATTCCCTTGTCGGTGAAGCTTTTTTGTGGGTTTGGTTTTACCTTTAAGCAGCCATCCTTGTCGTAAGTATCACATTGGTAAATCTTGATGGGTTTACTTGTGGTGTCAGCCATGAGGTCTGCAAGAGAGACTTGATGACCGGCTAATTTAATGGTTCGAACGGGTTGGTCGTCTCCCCCATCGTCTTTGACGATCACTGAGCCGGTAATCGACATAAAGAGCTCTAATAATGTGTTATCACCTGATGGATATGCAGACTTCACATTGTTTTGAACAAACGCGCCCCATGCAATATTCTTTGTAATTGCTTCTTTGTATTTGTTTGGATCGTTATCTTTTAAGTTATTCGCTGCTGTTTCTCCTTCAGTATTTAACCAGTTCATTGCTTCGGATATGTCACTAAATCCACCGGCAGCGACTCTAGCTGTTTTTGCTGCATTATCTGCATTTAATCCAGCCGAGAGCTGTACACCTGCATCAACGATTCCTTGCGCAGCTTGACAGCTATCAATGTTCATTTTGTTCACAAATTCTGCGGTTTTTTGTAGTGATGTCATGATGTTTTCACACGTAGGACATGCACTTTGGAGCGCAAGCTTTACGCCATAACCGATAGCGTTAGACCCGATGGCTTGAAAAGTTTCAATAAACTGATCTGCGCTAATAAAGCTGAAAGAACCTCCTTGCAGATCGATTCCTCCACATCCAGATGAGAACGTAGGAGGCGTCATTGAAACCAAATTAGTGCGCTTAATGTCGTTTCTCACAAAGACTCCACCGCCTGATAGCACCCCTCTACGTGCAGTGTTGTACATCTTTGGCGTAGTGGTATTGACCATTGAGTTGAACGCACTGTCCATTTGTGTAGAAATCGAACCGGCAAGTGTTGGAAAACTCAGTGGTAAAGCAAGACATAGTGCTAGTGTGACTTTATTCATTTTATTACTGTCCTTGTGATGATTTGTAGAGTTGAATAAAAGCTTCTGGTGCGTCGTGAGGCACCCCAATAACGCCTGTATTGCCATTGATATCCTTATATAAACCACTTGCTTTTAAGGTGTTGAACTCATTGTTGCTAATCAAGTTACCTCGATTGGCAGCGTACATGATTCTTTGCTCAAGCTGAGTTTGAGCTTGAAGCCCTTGAGCAATCATTTCAAATTCGTTTGTATCAGCGACAAACAGGTACATCGCGGGGACTTTTTGTACACCCAACGCTTCTGCTTGCCCTTGGTTAACTGCAATCTCCGAATCCTCCCAAGGTGACTCTGGTAAATTGTTGCCATCAATGCTGACAGGCTTTATTTCAAAACCATAGTGCTTGCCAATATTGACAAGTAAAGGCGCTTGTTGAGCGCTGTAGCTATCGTCTGAACGGAAGAAGAATACGATCCCCGAACCCTCTGCCAATCGCTTTAAAACCTCTTTTCTTTGGTTAGCTGCATCAATGTTCATTGACCTCATGCCGAAATTTGCTGTAGAGCGTCTAGCAGTGCTATCCAAAAACGGATCAGAGTAAATGGCTTTTTGTCGCTCATAACCAAATGCCATCGCCTTATCTGTCATGTATTTTTCTAGGTAGAGATAGGTTCTCATCGCTTCTTTGTCATGAGGATTATTCATTGCTGCGTCACGGTACTTTTCGAAGTTTTCTCGAAACCATTTCTGGCTCAAGGGGCGTTCAGATTGAACGTCTTGGCTCTGCTTTTTGGGAATAACAGTCGGTTGGTTAGATGGCTCAGGTACAGTTTCCTCTTCAGGTTTTTGGTTTTGCTCGTACCAGTACCAACCCCTCTCCTTTTCTTCGTAGAATTGGTCGAATCCTGCCTCTTGTGGTGTCAATTTTTCCGTTGTGTTAGCTATCGATTGATAGCTAGTAAAAGCCAGTGTTAGTAGCGCTATTGTTGTTCTTGTCATGAGTTATCCGATGTATTAGTTGAGTAAATACAGTTAATCGCGCTGACAAGTATTCAGCCGTTAACTCTATTAACTCATAGTTTTTTGTTTTCCGAAGTGAGAGTGTTTGAAGCAACCTAACTACCCCTCAAAATTGAGAGGTAGTTTAGGCTAGAGCTTCCTTAATAATTAGATTTCGCTGCTACCAACCCATTGTTCGCCTAGTAGTGCATCAGCACCGCATACGGACCACTGTTTTGGAAATGTGTCACTAAGAGCGCAAAGACTTTCGTGTGACCATCCCAATGCGGGAGCTTCGAATCTATTGAGCAACTGGCCTTCTATACTGACGATCAATAAAGCGTCGTGCTTTACCGGTGTCAGAATGTCAGGTTCATCGTCTTTTCTAATGTCTGTGATAAACGTGATCATGTTTTCAAACTCCTATGCGTAAGCTAGATGGGACGTTTTCGGAAACGCGTTGATACCGCGTCGAACCAAGATGTCGTTCCAATCTACGCTTTTATCGTTCTCTGGAATGGGGTCTTGAGGAAGTAGAATGTTCACTACGATCCCCTTTTTCTCCATTCGCTCGAAGAGCTTGATTGCATCATCGTATCCGGCAGACTTGCCGTTCTTCTCCCTGTCCTTGTCTGCCCACACATTAATGTGCGTTATGCCTTCAGGTGGTTCGAACGTAGCAAGTATCGTGCTGCTAATACAAGACCATACGGCCTGTCGTTTAGCGAGCATGACAGAAAGTGCAGTTTCAATGCCTTCGCAGACATTAAGCACTCCCCCAACTGGTTTACCAAAGCGGATTGCTCCGCCCGATATACGTTTACCCGTACAAGCTGACATGATTTTTTTCGCCATCACTTTCACACCTTTAGCAAACGTTAGTTTCTGCCCATTTGCGTCAAGGTACGTTCTGTGAAGAGTTGCCGGTGTGCCGTCGTCATAGCTGACTAAGCTAACCAAGCAAGGGTAATACCCCAAGAATGTGTCATCTTGCCAAAGCGCCAAATGCCGGTGCAGTCTCATGGTTTTACTTAAACCTTCAAGACTTAACCGGTTAACGTCGATACCCCTACTAGAAAGGTATTTTCTCGCCAACTCAGCGTTTGGATGATGCAGCGCAATGCTGTGTCTCCAAATTTCTCTGAGTTTGTGGCGACGTTTTGTTAGCGTCTGTTCATCTACAACAATCTCACTTTTGTAATCTTCAGAGTGTTTGACTTGTCTCGGTTGAACATTGTTGTCCTTCCAGTTATCGACGTTCAAATACTCAGCGACATCGTTGAGAATCGTTGCGAAGTTTTCCTCAAACAGCCACATGAGCAAGGAGAAACCGTCAGGCATAGCGCCATCTTGATTACTAATCCCCCCGCCAGTTTGTCCAGCGTCTTTGAAGAGTCTAAAACCGTCAGTACCGCCGTTTTTCGGGCAAGGTACATGGTGTGGTCGGCTTTCAATGGCATCGCGTAAATCTGGTGCCAAAGCGCCAAAAATTTCTAACCATCGTCCTTGAGCTGCGGCTCTCACCGCATCTGACTTGTTACGGAAGTTCATAAATAAAGTCCTCCATTGGTTAGACGGTCCACGTTCTTTCTTAGGCTGTGGATATCTATACCAGCGTAATCGCAGCAGTTGATGGCTGAAAATGGTGATTGGCTATTGCTCAATAACCATTCTCTGGCCTCTTCCCGCATTTGTTGAGACTTTCGGTGATCTCGAATTTCCCTTACAGCTTCTTTCAGCATGTTGAAGCAAAGGTTTCGAATTTCACTGTCCGTCCATTCTGAAGTGGTTTCGTTGAGTTGATAACGAGTAGTGGTTGCGTTCATAGCGTTCTCCGTTTGGTTCATTGAGGCTTATCAAAACCCCGAACCAAAGAGGCTTTGAAAAGCCCCAATGAAGAAGAATGCGAACGCGAGACTTATCAGTATTTTTGCGCGTAATGCTCACAGGCGTAGCAAGCTACGCCAAAGCAAAGGACGCAAAAAGCGATCAAAAAGAAAGGCATAATTGTGCTCCTTAGAGGGAACACGCCCCATTAGGGAATGCTCCCTGTTGGGTTTCTGTATGGTGACTAGATATCTTTCACTAATCGGCGCACTTGGCACCGTAGAATGTCGATATCGTATCCATTATTGGCAGCGCAGAGTCGGCTACAGAACGGGTGGTCATCATCTGACATCAACCAGTTCCATGCTTCCATACGCATTTTTGGAGATTTACGGTGGTCCCGTAATTCAGATAGCGCTTGCGTTAGCATCGCTTTCTGGATGTGTATAATTTCTTCGTCTGACCAGATAAACCAAAACTCGGTGTCACTGTCCATTGATGCCGGAAAGAGATTACCTTGCCGTTCTTTATCTAAAGATGGGTGCAGGTTCATAATGTGTACCTCGGATTGACGAGTACACACCCCCAACGGGTAAGTGTACCCGTGGGTTGGTTTATGGTGCTGTTTTCAATCGACAATGACTTTCTTGGCGATATCAAACATTTCCTTTTTCAACTCGCTCATGTCCTCAATGAACACGGCGTTGTTGAAGTATTGTCTAAAATTTTCTGGTCTTTCTGAGATAGAACCAATCGCAATGCCAATGACAACTATGTTGTTTTGTTCAGCTTTACGAACCAACTCTATGAGAGGTCGGTGTTCTTCTCCGTTAGGCCAGCCGTCAGTAATAAACAAGATGATTTTCTTTTTCTTCTGGCTATTCATGACAGTCTTTATGCAATGCCACATGGCAGTTGCACTCGGCGTATGATGACCAGAACCACGGACTTCCTCTAAACGATCAGCAAGCTTGGCTGCTTTTTCGTTTTCAGTCAGAAGGTTGAAAACCTCATATCTTGAGCCATACGTAGGAAACGCTGACGCTGTTACGTTAACGCCATTGATTTTCTCAAGAGCTAACGCTAAGGCCGTTTGCGCGTCTTTCGCTACAGCAAGAAGGGTTTTACCGTCACTCGTTGTTTGGTTGACCATAGAGCCCGAATTATCGATGGCAATTTCCACAATGGAATTTACCTCCTTTTTCTTGGTCTTAGTCTTAAACAAACGTGGATCACCTGTAGCGCCTCTATACAACACTTTGCTATTAAGCCGATTACCGCTATTAGCAGTACGGCTTCTAACGACAAGCTGTTGCTGAACAACGCCTTGTAGTGTTGCGGTAAGTTGGTTAGAGGTTCGTTTGCATCGCTGCAAGCGGTCTATTCCATAACCTTTATTACCGTTGATAGCTGATGAATTAGGGATTGCGACCTCCCGACTAGCGTTAGCCTTTGCTAACGTTTCCATCGAGTTTGCGAAAGATTCCATTTCATCTTCTATGTCATCCTCTGAAGCATTTAGCATTGATGTAATCGCCGCTTCAACTTCTTCTTTGGATGGCCCATTTGGTTGTTGTGGTAGCTGACCAGAGTTTGATGATTGCTCATCGGCTTCTGAATCTTCTTCACTTTCACCACGATTGGATGTTTCACTTGAACTTCCAGGTGCGCTTTCAGATTCTTCATCGTTAGATTCGCCTTGGCTATTGCCGTTAGCGTTTTCTTCCGACTGTGAATCATCTTCATCACCGGCTTGCTCAGAGTTATCGTCGCTATCTTCAGATTCGTCTTGGCTTTCGCTTTCAGACTCTTCAGATTGCTCGTTAGACTCGCTTTCATCACCTTCACTTGATTGCTCTTGTTCAGGTTCTTCTTGCTCATCCTCATCCTCTTCATGCTGCTGCAAAAGTGTTTCCACTTCTTTCGCAAGGTTCATGGCATCGACAGAGCTTGATAAGGTATCGAGCTTGCTATCTAACAGCGCTATTAGCTTGCTATGCAGTTTCCATGAAACCTTACCGATAAAGGCACTTTCGGCGGCATCCAAGTACGGCTGTAAATGAGTTTGGCCTCGGTGATTTACTCGGCAGTGAAATAACAACAGGTCGTTAATGATCGAAATGGGTTCGGCATCTTCAGTGACAGGCTTTCGCTTGCCTTCAGCTTGCCGGTTTAACCAAATTTGGTTAATCCATTTCTTCGTGCCAATCATGCTATCAATCATGGCCTTCTCAATGCGTAGGTCTTCGAATATGTTCCAGAACACTTTACGAACCGGTACATCGACATCGCTACGTTGAATCCCTTTAAAGGTATCGAATTTAATGTGTGCTGCCTCATGACTCATAAAGCCAAGAACCGCATCTTTTTCTTCCTTGGAAGAAATGTTGAAGCTTGGGACGTTGATGGTCTTGCCGTCTGTCCAAGCTTGATTTCCCGATACCGTTATCTTTACGCCTAGCTTGTCACCAAGGCCAGCGCCGATAAGTGGCAGTGAGTCTTTCAGTAGTTCATTTTTCATAGGTCTATCTCCATAAAAGGTAAACCTATGCCGCTACGGGCAAGGTTTACCCGTAGGTTTCAGTAAGGATAATTAAGCAGCGAATAGCTCTAATTGGTCTTGCAGGTTTTCAAGTTCGATTTCGAAGTCTTTGTAAACCTGTTGGTTAACGACGTTGAAATTGATTTCTTCACCCTCAAGCTTGAACGCTTCACAGCTTTCAGTGCAGGAGCCCGTTTCAAAGCGCTTCTGACATTTCATGCGAGAGAAAATATCGGCTTGTGTTCGTCCTTCATACAGTTGAACGATCCCATCTAAGCTGAGTCTTCCCCGATACATAACCAACTTGTCGTACCCTTCTTTTTCTCGAACGGTTTTTTGCTCCAAGTGGTATTTCCACATGCGATAGAAGTGTGGGTTTTGTCTCGCTGCCAAAGCTATCTTTGCAGATGACTTTTTAACGCACAGCAGACAATTTCCTTCCCATTCTTCGCACTCAAGATCAAATGGTTGGTGTCTCCACCATTCCAAAACATCTTGTTTTTCGATATCAATTAGGTCTGCAAGGTACTTGATGCCTTTTTTCGGCTTTAACCGAGCTGGCTCATCGGTACGCATTCCTAACCATGTTACAAAGTTGTCTTTGCCGAAGTGATCTTTACAGTACGCCTCAGTAACGTCTTTTTTCATACGCTCTGAACAATACGGGCCTAAAGCCGTTGGTGTACCGTACTTGATCATCATTGACATAAAGGGTTCAAAAGGCGGCATTACTGCGCTATTCATCAAGTCTCTGTGCTCGAACTGTTGATAAGAGTTACCTTGTCCGAGAATGGGGTTAACCACGGCTCGTAGAATAATCAGATCAATGTTCCAAAACTTGATGATGTCTCTAATGAACTTGTAAGTTGCAGGATGCTCAACGCCGGTATCGCAAAAGACGTACTTAACATCCCAACCAAACTCTTTCCGCGCTCTCTCCATAAGCCAAACCAGATAAGCGCTAGTCCGGCCACCTGAAAATGACACAACGTGAGTAAGTTTCTTCATAGGTTTCTCCAAAAAAAGGTAAACCTATGACCCAACGGGTAAGGTCTACCCGTTTAGGTGTGTATTAAGGTTACTCTACTAAGTGATACGTAAAGTAAGAGTATGAACCGTTCGTCCTCAGTGTTTTGGTAGCCTTATGGCGACTCCAAGAGTGTGAACGAAGGACACAGTAGTATTCATAAGTAATTTGCATAGACATCACCTAAAAATTCCAATCGTAAAAGTACCCTTGGTATTCACAACTTTCTGATTTCGGTAAATGTTCATATACAGCGTTTTTGTTGTAACTGAACTTCAATGGAAACTGGACTTTATTAGGAGTATGGAAAGCCAGAGCTATTCCCCACTGCCGTAATTCATCACAGTCATCGTAAAGGTCTAAGTCAGCCGCATTATCGATGTTCATCTTGGCTAGCCAAGCGTAAGCATCAACACCGCCAAAAACTCCATACCCATCGTAATGAGTACACTCAAAAGGCTCTTTACCATTTGGCTGTAGTAAATAAACAGGTCGCTTGCTGTTTGGATGTCCCGCGTGAACATTCGCAATTGACTCTTGTGTATCTGCTGTCTTAAATGAGAAAAATCCCATAATGTATCTCCTAAGTTTTTATAAAACAGGGAAATACACCCCGTTAGGGAAGTAGTTTCCCCGTTGGGTTAGTTATTTAAAGCGCATCAGCAAAGAGCATTTGCACTTCAGGTTTGTGGCTTTCACGCTTCAGGCCATCCATCGGATGAATACCTTCAGCAAGCCATTTCGTTATGTATAAGCCCCGATTCCACTCATTCGTTCCAACCAGTGCATCTAGCGCACCCTCGCAAGCGGTAAAGCCGCGATTAGCTAAGTGAGAAAGTGCATCTAGTCGGTGTGAATAGGTTTCGTGATTCACAGGGCCATTTTTACGGTAGAAAGAAATTCGATATTTCTTCTTTCCGTAAGTGTCAGGAAGGAAACAAGCCACCTCATCTTCGTCTTTGCCTTTTGCTTCAAAGAAGCCATCAGGATAACGATTGACGAGATAGTTTGTTCGCGTTTGCCGTTCATAGTGCATTTGGAAAAATGACCATTTCTTAGTCGGCATTTGCATGTCTTTAAGTTGAGTGTAAGTTGATGTAGCGTACCGCTTAATGAAAAGTCGTTGGTTATTCAGCCACTTTTCAAACTCGGTTTCATTACAACCATACAGCTCAGTGTCGATAAATAAATCTTCGCTTTCACCCCAAAGGGAAAACTCAGATTTATAGGTTTTGAAGTTAATTGGTGCGTCCATAGTGCTTCCTTATAAGGGCAACACTACCCATAAGGGCGCGTTACCCTTACGGTTGGATTTATCAATTCTAAGCCGTCAAACTGATTTGCTTAGGCTCTTTGTTTAACTGCCACATTGCGTACCAAATGGCAGCAAGTTCGACAACTAAATAGGTCACTAAGATGGCATCCCCAAGGTGAGGAAAGCCTTTACCCCAAATGACTTTTTCTATGACGTAAAAAACGAAGTTGATAGCAAAGAAAACCCAAAAGCTTCTTCTCGCTGCTTCGCACATCGCCAGTGGTAAAACATTGTGCTCACCTCTGTAGAGTCTCACCGCTAGGTTATAAATAGCAGCTAACCAAATGTTGAAGATACTCATGCCATACCTCCAAACGTCAACATGACGCTGTAGATGGCAAGTACCGCGCTAAGTAGAGCGATTCGAGTATTTAACCGAATATTTAGGTCCGGAGACTTCAATAACCACATCAAGCTTTCGTTAAATGTAGCCTTTCTGATGATAATCCGTGCTGGTTGTTCATACTGAACAGCTAGGTCACAAATACCATCGTAATCAATGGCAAGAGAACTTTTGGTAAGCCCCTTTACTGTGCCACCGTTTCCCATAATGTAGCGGATAGTCCACTTTCGATTATGAGTGTTCTGTATGAACACGGCGGTACGTCTTTTAAATTCCCCAATATGCTTATTGTTCAGTCGAACAATGCTTAGTGCGTTACCACTGTCTTGCTGCGGCAACCTCACAACATTGGTGAATATTTTGTGGCCGGCATCGGTTTCCCGTTGTGGCCGTTCTATGATCTTATTCATCATCACCCCCAACCATTACAGTGTGGAGTTTTGATGAAACAGTGCTCATCGCATTTTGCGTATTAATGATGATAGCAGCCGCTTCAGAATCGTTATGGTCTTCAGCGTCATACCAAATATCGGCTAAGGCACCTTTAGTAAGCGCATTGAGGTGTTCAACTTCGATGTGCTGCTTGAGCCATCTTGCCGCCACTTCTTCATCTTTCTCTTTGTTAGATTCTGCAAATGATATAAGAGCATCTGCTGTAACATCGATAAGATTTAGAATTACCTCAACAGGTTCGCCGGTATAAACGCTCATCGTATTGCTTTCAATAAACTCTCTCATTTCCCAACCACCAAAGGGAATATCTCTCGGTAGTGCGTAGTTCAGGTAGAGGTTCGAAGCATCGATGATAGCTTGCTCGCGTAAAGTATGATTGTTCATAAAATGTACCTTTAACTTAATAAGTAATGGGTACATTTCCCCTGTCGGGTACGTGTACCCGTTGGGTTTGTTGATAGCCAACCTAGCGGGTTGGCTTTATTGGTTTGATAGGAACGCAACGGTTAGTGCAAATTCCATCTTTACAGTTCTTACACATATGGCATCACTCTTTTGTGATATGAATAAACTGGCAATTGACTAACTCACTCTTGTCATACTCAGAGTGATACGCAATTAGCATGACGATCTCTTCCATGTCAGAGCCAATTTTTCTTGAGGCTTGAACATCGATGAGGAAGGTATGCTTGTCGAACTCGTGCATATAGCGAACAAGCGAACAGCTTTCAATAAGTCTGAACAACAATGACGTTACACAAACTTCGATATGGGCTTTAAGCTGCATCTAGCTCTCCCGCTCTTACGTAGGTTGTAAAAGGAAGTCCATTCCGTTCATAGCAGAACTCAACTTGTTGCCCTTTCTCCACTACGTTCAGGTTGACGAGCAGCTTCGCAAGATATATCCACATATGCTGACTCATAACATACTGACGCTTGATTAGATCGTGGTACGTCCATGTGTCAGGGTTCTTAACAATACAAGTTTCAACCGCAAATTTTACATCTTGGTCGAATATCGAGTGGTAAGCAGTGTCGGCATGAGCGTGAGTGACCTCAACGGAGAAGAAAAGGCCAGTCTGTTCACTCTTTACTTTTGCTACATACCGCTTAATTTCGCAACCATGAACTTCGAGTTTTACTTGATACATAACATGCCTCCTATGCGGCAATTGAACGCAAGATGTTGTCTTGCTTGAACGTAATGGAAAGTTGCTGATGTTCAGGAAGAACACCGGCTTTCGTTAGAGCCTCTTCCAACTCGCACAGCACAGCGCGGCCTAAGTCGCTATGTGATGTGACAACGTTGGTGTAAATGAGCTCATAAAGCTTCCAACTCCGACTAGGGTTGTTTTTGACAACTTCAAGTCGAACGGAACCGGTTTGATCAGTCAGAGAACTTGTTCCACTGCGATAGACCGGCATAGCCTGAATGGTTAGTGATTCACCGTCGATGAGCGAGATATCTGCGCTATACCGAAAATGACGATGGCATGGCTGCACATCAAAAACTAACGTAAAAGGTTGGTGTGTCCTATGAACACCCAATGTCTGAAGGTTTTGCATAAGTAGTTCCTTAAAAAAGAAGGAACTACCCCGCACGGGAATAGTTCCCGTTGGGAGGTTGGAAAGCCGGTTAACTTAGTAGTAGTAACCTAGCTTGGATTGTTTGATTAGCCACATAGCACCACCGCACAAAACTGCTGTGAAGAGCCCTTTTAATTGTTCAATCAACCAATCAGCAATGACTTGCAAAAATAATACGTCACCCGTTTTAGCAGTCGCAATTGCTTTAAGTGCCGGTGACAGAGCGAAATACACAGCCAGAAGCGTGAGTATTGTTTAGAGTGCGTAACGCACCCAAATGAGATCATTTTTCATAATCTATTCCTTTATTTAAAAAAAACTGAACGATGAGTTGTCTGCTGGATTTGATGTTTTCTGCACCGTTGTCGGCTCATCAAAATCAAAGTCTGCTTCAAATTCAAAGTCATCATCTGAAATAGAAGCTGGCTCGAATGGAGTAACTTCATCTTTGGTTGGTTCCGGTTCACTCATACTCGACATTAACGCTTGTAGCTTGTTTTCGTCGGACATTCTAAAGAGAAGTCCTGAAAGCAAGTTGATTTCGTCTTGACTGAGTTTGCCGGTAATGGGCATTGCCCCTTCGACTTTCTTAATCTTGTTAACAAGTTTGGAAAACCGACCATTTAGAAAGGCCAAACCCTCAACTTTTTCTCGTAGGTCACGAAGGCCACGAACGTTGACTTGGTTTGGTTGAATTGCACCAGTTAGGCTCGCAAGTAGCTTGTTGGCGCTTTTCAAAATATCTGAATCCAATGTGCCGGTTAAGTTCTCTACTTGGTTATCTAAACCCGTAGAAGCACTTTGCACTTTGTGTTCAGCCGATTGGACTTGGAACATGGAAAAATTGGCGTTAATCCGATTCTTCACATCCTCTGTTGGCGTTAACGCTTTTCGAAGGATTTGTTCATAGTTGGGAAACTTGCCAATCCACTCATCTTGAATGGATTCATGTTTGAGCAAGTAAGCATCTTTCTCAGCCTCGAACTTGGCAATGATTTTTGCTAGTTCTTTGGCTACGTCATCTGCTTTGTGGGTTGGAATAGCGTAGCCACCCAAAAACGGAATACCAACTCGTAGACACAGCCTTTCCGCTTGACGTTTGAGAGTGTGAAACACTTTCAGCGCTTTAGGATCAGTTGTGTGCTTGGAGCCGAGGTTAATGACTTCTCGTGGGGGCGCTTCGCCGTTTAGAGAAAGGTCATTTTCTTCTAACATTTTCCGACCTGTCCAGATAGAAAAATGTAGGTTTACCGCGATAACGTCTTGAAGGACTTGTTTTGCAGTTGATGTGGTCATAATGGTATCTCCAATTTTTAATAAAAAAGGACATACCTTGCGCCACAGGGCGAGAGTATGCCCTTGGCGGTTGAGTTGTAGATAAGAGTGCTAGTCGCTATCTCTTATCGTTGTCTTAATGTTGGTTCATCTTACTCTTACACCAGTTCATAAGCTGCGGTGCGTTAAGTGTAAGTAGACCAATTAGCAAAGCTATGGCTGATACAATGAGTACAAATTCCATAACTTCCTCCTTCGTTGTTCTGTGCTTAAAGTTTACGCTGTTTTTAGCTTGGTTGCCACATAGGTTAGTGACAGTCCTAGTCCAAACAACGCAAAGCAGTTCAATGTTACATCGGTTAAAACCGCAGCAACAAACGCACCAGTGTATCCAGCTTGTCCCAAGTCTCCTAGAAACTTACCGATAGACCGCTTGTGTGCAAATAAGAACCGCAAAGCCAAGTACAACATTAAATATATGTCGAACATAAATACCTCTTGATTTTCGGTTTATCCAAAAAGGCATTTATCCCATGCGGAGTAAATACCCCGTTGGGTGTCTTTATTGAAGCACTAGGCTTCTGGTTCGAAGTTAGAACCAAACAGAGCGATAGCCCAAGTGTTAATAGCTTCCACTTCTGTTTCATCTGAACATCGATTAAGTAGAGCTCGGTCAAGCGCATAACTTAATGGGCATGGCGCACCTTGGCTACGTTGAGTTTGAATCGCCCAACGAATTAATGTGCGAGTAGAGAATGTTACCGATAATTCAACACCGGCATCATCTTCACCTTGAAAAACAGTGCGAACCTTATTAGCGAGTTCGACCATTTTTGTTCTGATTACTTTTGGAAGTTGCGGTGCAACTTTCGCCAGTATTTCAGCTTCAACTTCGGGTGCCGCATAGCTCACTTTGATAACAC
The DNA here is from genome assembly GCF_036245475.1 of Vibrio sp. 10N. Lineage (NCBI taxonomy): Bacteria > Pseudomonadati > Pseudomonadota > Gammaproteobacteria > Vibrionales > Vibrionaceae > Vibrio > Vibrio sp. 10N. Next base: position 17,253 of record NZ_BTPM01000003.1, read on the forward strand.
TGAATCGATCCATAAAAGCTAAATTCTGACGCATAACACCAGAATACAAGCCTGAATCACCAGAGCCATTTGAGTTAGCTGTAGCAACCACGCGGAAGTTAGGGTGTGGGTGAACCACAGCACCATTAAGTTGAGAAATCACCAAAGGTGAGCCCTCCATAATGGCATTCATGTTAGCGAGCTCTGCCGGATCAACTAGGTCAATCTCGTTCAGAATCAATACATGCCCTTCTTTCATGGCTTTAGTCAAACAACCATCCATCCAGACGGTTTCCCCTTTAATCATCACCCATTGGCCTACCAAGTCCATGAACTCAGTGGAACCGCCACAAGTGAATGATTGAACGGGATAGTTGAGTCGTGCGCAAACTTGCTCGATGAGGGATGTTTTACCGCAACCAGTAGAACCGGTTACAAACAATCCGTCGCCAAAGCTGCAATCAATAAAATTGATCACATCGCGCAGCGTTTCTTTCCGAAACACATACTCTTTTTTCAACACGGGTACATTTGGATGTGCGATAGGTTCAAAACCTTGAACTTGAACACTTGTGCCAGCGAAACCAAAAATGTCCATAGGGAAAGCTTTTGGAGTAAGAGTTGTTGGAGTAGTCATAATACGTTTCCTTATAAAGAATGAGGGCGCACTATGACCCCTTTAGGGCAAGTGTCGCCCATTAGGGAGGTTTAATCGGTAGAACGTTATGCGTTAGGCAAAGCGTTCAGGGTTTTTAGTTCGCAGCGTGACATAGTTGCCAAAGTAGGCATCAAAGACCTTCACTGCATGTTCGTATCCACCGCTACGATGTTGCATACGTTGGATAATCAAATCGCCATCAAGCCCGAGCTTTCCAGAAAGCTGCTTCACTAAGTTAAACAGGGTGAAGATATTGCCTTCGGGACCATCTAGGTTGACTTCAATTTGAGGAATTTTCTGTTCAATTGTGGCTTTGATAGACATATCGCCCCCCTAAAAGAACATGTTGGATTGAGATTTTTCGAAGAAGTTACCTTGCGGTATCGGCGCACTAGGCATTGACACTTCAGGTTTAGGTGTTGCCACCGGTTCTTCTTGAACGCTCTCAGATTTAGGTGTTTCTACTTCAACACTGGCTTCGCCAGGTTGTTCGTGTGAAACGCTAGGTGTTTCTGCAGTGCGACTTTCCACCATCGGCTGTTCGGTTTGAACGGCTTCTGTTTTGGTCGGCTCATTAGAAACGGTAATGCGGTAATATTCTGAGTCAGCCTTTCGACACTTCTCAATCAAGTCTTGCGGTATCACCGCATTAAAATGATCTTCAATGGCCTTGAGTACTTTCTCGTAGTCGATACTACCGGTTCGTTCTACCTTAGTAGCGCGAATACCATCTTTATCGAAGGTTTTAAGTCCATCTGGTATCTGCTCAGTAAAGTAGCCTTCAAGTTGCTTCAAATCAGCTTTGATGGCTTTCACTGTATCTTGCAATCCAGACAGTCTTTGAGACTTTTCCTTATACTGTTCAACACGGGCAAGCCACGTATTGTCTGTATTGGAAACCGGCGTGTCATAGACAACCTTATCCCGACCTTCAATCATTGGCACCGGCTCACTGTGTTGAACGCGCTTGTAGAAATCTACGGCTTGTTCTTCAGCTTGAGCGATGAACGTATCATTACGCTTAATTGTTGTGCAAATTGGCCGCTTCCCTCTGAGGTAAAAGAAAAGCTTGCCTTGACTCGCGCCAGAGCAATTTAACTGCCACTGCACTTGTGCTGCGTACATCTGGAAAGATGGTGCTTTGCCCTTTAGCTCCAAAATCTCGTTGTAGATTTTTTCACAAGGACATTTAATCTCAAGAACCTCTTTATCTGCACCATTTGAATACAAACCATCTAATGAAGCTCGAAACAAATGTTCATGATCTGCTTCGACACAAACCGGCAAATAAGGCTTACCGTATTGGGCTTCTACAGCATCACGCGCTTCAGGCTCTTGCTCAACACCACGTTGAACATGGAAGTTGTTAGACAAATCATCAGGCTCTTTCAAGCCAACCAGTTCGGCCCATAATTGATAAGGGGTTTGGTAGGGTGACATACCCATAATCACGGGGATCATGGAAGCGGTGATACCGCCTTTACGCCATTCATGCCACGCATCGCTGCGTTGTACTAAATCTACGATAGCCATAGTGCTTTTCTCCAAAGTCTTGATAACAATGGGCGCACTATGCCCCATAGGGCCAAGTACGCCCTGTTGGGTTTAATGTGTAGCTAAGTGGTTATCTCATGCGAGCGTAACCGTGCTTTAGGTTATTCAGTGTCGATAAATTTCATTTCATAACTAAGCTCTGATAAATCACGCTTAGTACGAGAGAAAAAGTCGTTAATGCTCGATACATTTTTCACTGCATAGAGCTTTAAAAGACTCAAATCAACGGGGTGTATCCGTCTTTGATCTCTTAAATTCTCCATTAGAGTTGTTAGCATTTCAGCTAACATGGATGAATCGTTGTCTACATCGAGCGACTGCTCGCATTTTGAGCACATGTCTTGGTCGCATTCATGATAGCCACATGAGCAATCAAGCGAGTAATGCTGGTTCACCGAACCAGAATGACATGCTTCGAAATCTCGGCGTGTCGCTTGCATACCACAATCAGGACACTCAACGTTGGTTTTGAGTCCAGACCGATCAACTTGCTCAAAAGACATTTGATTATATGCTTCAGAAGTCATTGTTAATTCTGACATTTTGTTACCTCTCTATATAGATGGGGTAACGCCCTATGGGGTCATTACCCCCACTTTTGGGTTAGTTTATTCTTCGTCAAACGTTTCGTTGAAGGCCACTTTGAGCTCACTTAATGCGAAATCAAGCGTTGCCTCGCTGTAACGTTCTTCAAAAGAGTCTTTCGTTGTATCCCATGAGCCGCCTTCTTTAGTGAACTCGACCATTTGGGCAATCATCTTGGCGTCTTTCTTTAAAACCTGTCCAAAGCTGGTATTGAAATACTCAACTTCAGGTTCAGCTTGCGCCGTGGCTTCAAAGAACTCTGCATCATCAATACCACCTTGTTCAATTTGAACTGGCGATGTACTTGATGGAGAGTCATCAGAATCAAAATCCGCATCGAGCTCAATAGCCGGTTGCGAACTGATAACTTTTGCCTCTGCATCAATGATGCGGTTTGCTTCGTCTTCATCAAAGAGACCGGTATAGCCAAGCGCAAGGCGCAAGGTTTGAATGGTAACTTTGTGACGAGCAAATCTGCGAGTGTGAGTTTGCCAAGGTCCATTAATCACTCTTCCATTCTTCTCGAACGGTGCGCGATAAATCTCATCAAGGTACTCACGAACTATGGTTGGACGCTCTCTATCTTTTCGATAAACAACGCATTCAATCCACTCAAAAATCGGCTTATTCAGCCCTTTGAGCTCAACAGTAGTATCGGCAAAGCGATACTCGATGCCGTCAAATTGAGGGTGATTGTTCATAATGGTTGACCAACCATCAATACCGACAATCGGTATGATGCCGTTGTTTTGGTCAGGGAAAGCATAAATCTCCTTAGTAAAGGGATTTAGCTGATACTGGTCAGCAACAATGAGTAGAGCCATCATCTGTTCATCAGTTGGTGGTTGCCCGTTGCGCTGCTTAAACGCTGTAGATTTCAATGTTGCCATCAGTTTACCGCCATCGACGTTAAAACGTTCAGCAAACTTTGTAATCAGCGAAACTTTTGGCTTGGCAGCCGGTAGGTTTGCAACTTTCTCAGTTGCAGCAACTTGAGTGTTAGACATAGATGTATCTCCAAAAAAAAGGGACACATCTTCCCTATGGGAGCGAGTGTCCCATTAGGGTTTGAGGTTAACCTAGAGTGTTAGTTATCTAGGTTATATTTCTTACTGTAGTACTTTACAACTTGCCATCCAGCGACACTAACAAGAGTTAGGAAGCCGATACACAAGCCGAGATAGATAATAGCGCCAGTTGTCATGGTGTTTCTCCTTTCAATTTTGAGTATAACATTTAGGCGATTATTCAACCAATATTACCCTCCGTCATTAGTAAGAGACACTTCATAGATAGTGATGCCCATTTCAATGACCATAAAAATCATCAAAAGAACGATCCCCGCAACAACAATCGTGACGTTAGAGCCAAGATTACTGTTCGACTGAGCTAAATTTATTCCTCCTGTGACCAAACAGCTTGCCCCTATTGCTAGGAACAGAGCAGCCAAAGAATGAAGGAAAGTCTTTTTTATTATATTCATACGCATTTCCTTGATTTAGTTTAAAACAAGAGACACGCATGAGCCCAAAGGGAACGTGTCCCTTGTGGGTTTTTTACCTTAACGAATTACGTTGTTAAGGGCTTGAGTCAGAGCTACGCGATCTTCAGTATGAAGGTTCGCAGCTTGCTGAATTGTGAATATTTTCAATTGCCGAAAAGCTCTTTTGGGAGCGTTGGCAATGTGCTCAATTAACCGAGCTAACTCTGCACGAACGGCAAAGCGATCACCCTCAAATTCATAAATTTTATGAATAGAGCTCACACAGCTTGCTATGTGATGTTTGGTAATTGAGATAGATAGTGATGTTGTCATAATGACCTCTTTATAGAAAAATCGGTCATACTGCGACCCCAAGGGCGAGTTTGCCCGATGGGTTTTATAGAGTGTTAAGTGTGACCACTTAACGGTTTGAAAGTTAGAACGGCTAGGTTGTGATAGCTCCGTTATCCCATGAAAAACATGATCAGGTCGAGTCCTGCGCTACGCTGATAATCAGCAATGTGTTTCCACACTTCACATTGGTTTTAAAGTCCCAACGACTGCTATGACCCAAGGAGGGTCGGTTTTGAAGCTAACCAAGGTTGGTATCGCTCACAAAAACTGATTTAACGTTAGCACGACTTTCAGATTTTCCAAAGTATAAGCGCATATTTTTGTGTCCTGTATTTACCTTATATATCTAGCGCACTGCGTTTGCTCAAATCCGCTGATAATGAAAGCACAAGCCGCTTTCATTACAACGATTTCTCATTAAAAACACCTATAACAAATGTAGTAACCCATTGTTATGTCATTGGGTTCTACATAGTTCTGTTCCCAAAGTTGTCTTTTTGAGTAGCCTTAGAGGTCGCCTTGTAATACGGAAGACCAAAGATTTTGGCGCTTACATTTATTCTCGATATCGATAACCCGTATGGTTCTAGGTTTTTCTTCAATAACGTTCACTTTGTATTTTTTGCTCACATAGATATTATGAAATTTTCCGGCCACATAGACTTTATCCAACCCAAGCTCTTTGTAGAGAGTAGTTATACTGTATGCCTTCCCGCTTTCAAGCATATGCTCTGCTATTTCGTATGTTGAGAGTTTTTCCATCATCGCCCCCTTACTTTAGATGCTCTGGTAAACAAGCCTTAACGTTGTCAAGCAGCTTGGCGTTTGGTACAGCGCGAGTGGCTTCAACAAGATCGCTTAAAGTGACCGTCTGTTTGCTTCGATCAATATAGAACTGGTAAGGAAGTCTTTCTGCTCTCGCAACTTTTCGGTTAAAACCTATGTACCTCATTAGCTGATGAAGATTCGAGAACTTCATTGCGGTATTTTTAAAACCTAAATCTCGGGATAGCGTTGTACCGCGAAACATTGACCAGTAGCGCACCGGAATATGATTAATTAGCGAGCGTAGAGGGGTTTCTTCACTTGGTTGTAACGTTACTGTCGGCAATTGACCAGTTAAATGAAATTTCGCCAATGCGTTAGGGTTTCGCATGAGCTCTTTGATTGTTCTATCCATGTCGGCAATCCTCGTTTTTAGCGATCACCTCCATTACATCACGGCTATTTTCATTTCCTAAATTGGTCGGTATAAAAAGCGGCACAAAGGCCGCTAAAGGAAGGAGTCCAGATTGTTCAATTGGAACGCTAGTTAAAGTATCCCATAAGCGTTTGAGCGCTCACGTTGCCACCAACTTTTTGCCCATTGACGATAAGGGTAGGTGTTCCCGTAACTTTTAGCTGACTTCCAAGCACTCGGTTCTTTTCTACCTGCTCTTTGGCTGCTTCAAACTTAGGCTTCAGTCTATCTTTACTTAACCCTAACTTGGCAATTACTTCATCTACCGAGTCAACAGTGATGTTTGGTTGGCTGATCACTTCGTGATGGTATTTTTCATAGAGAGCCGGTTCTGTCATGAAAATAGCTGTTCCAACAATGGCCGAGTACGCAGACGATGGCTTGTTTTGGAAGATTGGGTACTCTTTGATAATAACCTTGGCTTCAGGGTTAATCCTGACGAACTCTTCTAATGTAGGCGCGAGACGCTTACAGTAACCGCAGTTGTAGTCTGCAAATTCAACAACAACATGTTTACCATTTGGATTACCAAAGTACGGGTCGTTCTTGTCGTTGTAGATAGCATCTTCAAACGACACTACACGCTCTGACTCTTGCGCTTGCGCCATTTGTTCTTGTTCAAATCGGAACTTTGTAAGCGATTTGATAATGGTTTCGGGGTTGTCCATGACAAACTGGCTGAAAAGCTCATCGCTCAAAGGTTCTGCTGTTTGAGGTGAACTTTCTGCTTCAGCCAGCATGAGAAGTTGGGTCAGTTCTTGGTTTCTTTGTTCTAAAGTATCGACTCTCGAAAGCGAATAACCGCCAATCGACATACCTATAATGCCGCTTATAAGTGCGATAATAGGGAGCGTATTGTTTTGTTGTGTCATTGCAACCGTGTCCTTCTAGTGCTGTGTGACGTAGATTTGTGGATTTGAGCGACCAAAGCTAATCGAGCGCTCATCTTCCTCTGAATGATAAAAGGGCTCTGCCGTAGATAGTTCCATCAAGAACTGGTCAAGGTCGCCTTTTGTGTTGACCATTGTGTGAATGTTTTTAAAAGACTCTGTTTGGCTGCATTTCACATTGGTAGAAGTAAAGCCGATTACTGACGGAGATTCCGCATCTGCCGATTCAATCTCCAAAGCCCCTGCTAGCTTTATATTGTTTTTCTTACACTGCATGATTAGCAGCTCCAATGCTGACTCAATATCAAATTTGTCCATCAAATTCCTTTGTGATCATCGTAATGTAATGTTATTAACCAGTTGTTTCAATTCGTTTTCTTCACTGTGGAGATAATGGTTGGTACTGGTTAAGCTTGCTTGCCCTAGTAGATCTCGAATCTTTTCAACTGACGCTCCTGCTTTGACGAGTTTTGCTACGAAATACTTTCTCCAACTGTGCGTCCCGAGTGTATATGGGAGCTTGAGCTTGGTGCGTATGACTAGGTGATGTGCGCTTGCGCTTTCAACTGACATCGGACGTTCAATCACTTGCCCGTTCTCATCCCTAGCTTGACTCCTTTTATTGGCGAATAGGTACTCTTTACTTGCACTGTAAAAGCGAGTTTCTTCGACAAGTTGTTGTATCTCTGAAGTATTGTATATCGTCGTCTGAGATCTCCGAAATGCCTCACTCTCTTCATCGGGGTTACGCGCAACTCGTTGTCGGTACACCTTCTGCTGACAAAGTTGAAACTGAGAGCGGAAGTTTCCATATTCATCATAGAAATCGTCATAGCGTAACCATGCGGCATCTGTGTAGCGCAAGCCGGTCAACGAGCAAAGTTGCGCAGTGAGAGATAGCAGAGGGTTAATCTCCCAAAGCTCATCGAAAATGCGATTGGCTTCTTCATCAGAACGCGGAGGCTTCGACTCTTCTTTACGCCTTTTCTTGCCACCGTCTTTTGTCTCAATGGCTGGCCTGATGGCGTCAATTCGTCTGTTCAATCTGGACACTGGCGATTCTCCCATGTTATATAATAAGATATTAACCCAATGTTAAGTTTTCCGAAATGTCTAGCTCTAACAGCGCAAGTAAATCAGCATGGCAGAGTTTCTATGATGCCGAACGTCATTGGCTTAAATGGGTCGATGAACAGTTTGACGTTCTTGCCTGTTTTTCACCCGACATCCTCTATAAGCCCTTCGAATTGAACAATGGCACTATCACTTGGTATAAGCCGCCGAAATACATCCGTCGAATAGTGCAAGCACCTTCCGTGGCCGTTTACGAAGAGGCTCATAACCGATTTGAAGAGGTTCTATCGTACTATCAAAAAGCGATGGAATCCGGTAAGCATACGGCCAAGCGTTATCCCGCTCGCTTTCCAGAGTTTCTAGACCCGCTTGCGTATCAGCTCACTTATGATATTCAAGATGCTTTCGAGTCCGTTGCCGTTAAGCCGGATGAGTGGGTTGCGGTAAAGCGGTTTTTCTTAGCAGAAGACCCCCAAGATGATCACTCGGCAATATGGTTGTCTGAAGTCCAATCTGTATTTCCTAGTGCAAAACTGATGACGGACGCCCTTGGCCTCAAGGCTGAAATTGTCGTTGATTCGAATGAAATATATGCGTTCAGCAATGGAGCTACACATATACAGCGTCGGTTGGCTACAGGAAAGAAATACACGGGCATGTTCAGCTATGCAAACGATGAGCGCCGAAGAGTCAAACTTGGATTCTTCATTGTAGGGCCAGAGCACGACATCGCTATCTACAAAACGATTCCGAGAAAGAAACGTAGTGATGCACTGAGGGATGATCAGTTGATTGCGTTACCATTCAGTACTGACTACTTGTTTTATCGCAAGAAGTAGTGAGCTTTCCAGATGAGTTTTGGCTTCTGGTTCCTGGTTGTTCTGATTGAACAAAACTTAGGTTCGAAAGTAGCTCGCTTGAATCAGAGCCACCCCATTTCCAAAAGGAACCAGTTCAGTAAATCCAAATTTGTACCAAAAATTTGGTTTGTCGTAGGCGTTCATTTGAACGCCGATTAAGCGTATCCCAACGTTTCTAAGCGTTTCTTCTGCAAGAGACACGAGCTCTGACCCGACGCCCTTTCCACGACAAAGAGGTTCAATGGCTGCGAACGTAATGATGGCACACGATTCATTACCAACGAGCTGTTCAACCAACACTCCCCCGCCTATACCGTCGATAGAAAAGCAATGTAAAGCCGAGTGATCGTCAATGGCCTCAAAATCCAATTCCGGTTGTTCGTAGTGAACATCACTCGACTCGTTATAGAGCTCTACGATTTTCCTTCGCACCGGTGAATAGTTTTCCCACTCGGTGCCTGTGATATGTCGTGTTTTCATTTAGATTTAGTGCCTATTTTAGTGAGATAACCATACGCTGCTTTTTGTTACCGAGATAGGCCCATTGCGCTCTATCCTTTTTGATTAGTACTTCCAATTGGTATTCAGATGCTACTTGCTCTACACATTCATCGAGAGAGAGTGAGTCATCAAATACCACTTTGGGAGCTTGAAGTACTGCTTGTCCTGTCACTGAGTACCATGAAGCTATCATATCGTATCCTCCTGAAATAACTCCATTGTAGTTAGTCTGATGTTATTTCCTAAATGTCCTATTTGAACTCTACGTGTACAACGCCATCTTCAGGGATTGGGAAACTCCAACAGGTGACATGCAACATTGAGAATGCGGCATTGATATCGATTTCAATGTGAACGTCCGGCAACTCAGCCATAGGAGAATCGGAAACTGACGCATCGACAATTTGAGCTTCGTTCTTGGTAAGCTTATTAGCCGCTTGGAGCACAGCGATTAACCATGATGTAGCCCCCTCTGGCCCTGCATCACTCGGTAAGGCTAGAACGTCGGATTTGTTGAGCCAAAACTGACCGGTTATGTCGTGAAACTGTGGCATATTTCCTCACTATATATAATACGTTAATAACCAATTATATATCTATGCCGCCATATCGGGTAACTGACCATCAAAAACCCCATTCAATATGTCATTCACCTTATGCTCTAGCTCTGCATCAATAATCCACGCATGTACGTTTCCATTTTGATATGCGACGAACTTAACCGCCCCATCGAAAGCAATCAGAGGTTCCCTGCTATCGGATAACACGTTTAGGATGTGAGGCGAATCGCAGCCGGTTAGAACCGTGAAAATGCGACAAGCATCCTCTAGCAAATCCGATTGATACCTCCACCCGTACTTGCAAAAGACATTATTAAACACGAGGCGTTTATTGAGCTTGTGACCGCGATTGGACTTGTAATCACTACTACGATTCTTAAACACGGACTCGGTTAGGTCCTGAAGCATGTTGACTCGATTCTTGAGTAAGTCATTGAAAGTGGCCGTCAACGTCGCATATGTTAGCGCCGGAGGATTCTCCATATCTTTATCAATTTCGGCTCTCTTGTCTGCACTCATCAAAGATCGGAACTGCCCTAGTTCCAAAATGTGCTGCCAGAGTTTTTGATCAACTTGTTTGGTCAGGTTCGACAAACTACGGTGCCGTTGATTTGCGTCACTCGGACTATAGAAAGTGTTGCGATCAAAGCTTAGTCCGTAGTTCGATACCGTTTTCATCAAGCTATCCGCTTCACCGAGCAAGGTAATTGCCTGAGTAAGAATCGCCTCAATCTGATCGCGTCTTTCGCAAATCTGTTTAGCATTCAGTTTCTCTTTAAGTTGGTAGTTCATGGCTCGCTCTCCAAAATCAAGTATAATTAGATATTAGCGTATTATATATAATTCCAAAATTGACAACTCTTGCCTGAGAAGAGAACCTATTGATATCGGGTATAGCTAGGTAAGACAGCGCAAAGGCGAAGTCGTTACAGCTACTTCGCCCCTAGACGTTTAAAGCTGGCTCTTCCTCCATGACAATACATCATCAACGGTAAATCCATCGTTTCTCATCATGCAGGCTATCTCTTCTGCACGTTCTTTCTTGATAAGAGCTATCTGCTCTTGAAGTGCTTCGGCCAGCACCTTCAATGTACTAAGCTCAACCTTCATCGCGCTTGAGCGCACCCGTTCCGCTGATTGGTTGCCCAACTCGACAAGTAGCTTACCAAAAACTAAATCCTCTGGATGGTCAAAGTTCATTTCCAACAACCTAGCTCTGTCCATCGTGGTCATGTTTGACGAAAAATCTATCATTTTATTATTAGTCTCCGGTGATTCAATTTGATTACGAAACGGCTGCAATTGCGTACTGTTTCAAATGAACGGTGAGTGAGTTGCCTTTTTCAAGGTATATCGATACAAACCGCTACTGTTCATTTTGGACGCTAGATTTCATATCTAACAGTTCCTTTTAACACGGTCACGCCCCAAACCAGACAGGCGAGCTAAGTATATGTTTTTCAATGTTATTAATCAAAATCCCAATCTATTAACCCCATACCACAACCTTAAAAGATGATTAGTTTTTAAGGTTAGATGCACAGATTACAAATCATGCGGGTAATGGGCAAGATAAGGGCTCATTATCATTAAGTTACAGCGTCACACAAAACATAACCCCGCTTGAGTCTTCGTTGGCATTCTGACTCAAAGAAGGCCATCGCCTCGGACTCTTCAGTGAAAGGATGCGTTCTATTCTGCCCTAACTGTGTGCCAATTCGACCATAATGTTTTTGTACAACAATATCAAATAAATCTCTCTTGTATTCCAGAGCATAATATCGTGTATTTTTTGTGAAATATAAAAAAATAAATCCACCCTTGGAATCAAACATTCCATCTACGTTGTTTTATTGTTATGTTCAGACAAATAAACCCCTATTGATAATAGGCTAGAAATTATGATAAATCTATCGTACCGCTACGCATTAGTAAGAAAAAAACACCCTGTCATAACGCGCCTCATTGACATAACTCTTGTTTTGTCACTCTTTGCGTCACTCTTATTCTTGGTCCAACTAACCACATTAAACGAGCTACTTGGAGCTGTATTAACAATTGCACTAATCGTTTTCTTTATATTTATAATGGCAAAATCAGACAAGGTATATTCACAGCTACCAAAATAACCTGTATGTTTTTTTAATGCCTATCTCTAATAGGGATAGGTTAATAAAAATCAACCAACCCGACATTGAGAACAGCAGCACTCCCCACAAACAGCTCCAATACTTCGCTACGATTTTTTCCATACCCACAAACCCGACATAAGGTGCCATCAACATAAGAATGGGAGCGACCAACGCGACAACCACTGCCCCTTTCACAGCATTCTTTAAATCTGCAATGCTTGGTATGCAGTAAAATGCAACCATGCCAACCGCAAGCAGTTCGTACCAAGCAACGGAGCGCCAGCCTTCAAGTGGTCCTAGCTCAACAGGCGTATCTACAATCATGTTCACCGCAAGTATCGTAACGATAAGCGGCGAAATGCCAATCCAAAACAAACCTTGCCGTTGATATATGCTACGCGGATTCCAACTGTGTAATACATGGCCTGACAACCCCCCTTCTCCTACTCCGTAGAGCTTGACTTGAGTTACTTTATGTCCAAATAGCCACGCAGTGAACGCATGGGATATTTCATGAAGTGGGACGCCAACAATACCAAGCACGTAGTAGACAAACCGTGTGACTGTATTATCGCCAATCATACGACCAAACAATCGCAGCAATATATTGTGTCCAACAACTATAGCCATTACCGGCATTACCAGATAGCCAAGATTAGTAAGGTAGTTGAGAATAAACTGTTCCATCGTCAATTCCAAAGGTATGTGCTTTATTTTTCAGGCTCGGTTCTAAACGAACATACAGTGCAAGTTTGAAAAGAAAATCCTCTATTGGGCCATTTCATTTCGATTTTCTCCATACCACTATTGCATCTTGGGCATGCACTCATATCTTTTTTTACGACTTTATTAGTTCGAGGTATTTTTTGTTCCTCCACCTTTTTCACAGGACTTTTTTTAATTTCGTTCGAGCGCTTTACTGTTGATGTGTTTTTCATTGGCTCTAAATTTAGGAACCGAACTATTTGCTGAATTTTCTGAGAATACCCGCGTGACGCCGTAACTCTGAATAATGGAATGCCAGCGTCACTCAATGCTTTGTTTTTTTCACCATCGCGCTTCTGCGCCGAACGAGAAGCATGGCTGGAATCGTCTAGCTCGATACACGCCAATATCTTACTATCCGTTCGACTACATATAACAAAATCAACGTGCTTTCTTGCGACTTTATTAAATGACCCAATATCTTTTGAGTTAATTGGTAGTGCTAAATCAGCTAGTCTCACTTTTGCACTGACATAGACCAATTCAAGAGGGAGTTTATTCAACAGTTGAGAAAGAAAGTTCTGTTCTGCTTTTGTGCAAAGGTAATTCGTACTACGGTAGGATGCTCTATTAAAAATGCTTAATGATGGTTTTATACCACTCTTTTTAGTGAAGGCAAGCGATTTCAATATCAACAACACAAATATCATTACGATACCTGCTGAAACTATAACCCCAAATATATTTCCTGCGAACATTAAATCTTCATTCCTTAGAGAAATGCCAGTCAATTTTAACTCATGAGCACTTTGCCAATACTTATTGCAAAATGCTCATCTTCTCAATGTCATCTGACTTATATTATTCAATTTTGTTTAATCGAATCTAACCTCTGGTATAAGTCGCTAAATTCCGACTTAATTTTTTCATCCGTACTTTTTTGCTCTGCCACCGTCAGACCTTTCCCAAATTGATCGTAGGTCAAACGCATCAATGTGTAATTGGTAAACTTGCCATTTTCGGCAACTACCTTGTTTTCAATGACCTCGTATCCGTTGATAGGCACTTCAGCTACTATTGAATCGATCAGCTGCGTGTAGTCATCCGTCGAACCTACAGACCCATCTTTAATATATGAACGCTCATTTCCCGATAATGCTTGTCCAAAGGATTTTGCCAATTCGTATTGCGCATTCAACTGGCCTTTTTTCATGGCAACATCCACTTTTTTGCTTTCGCCTATACCGACGCCATACACGCCTACTTCATCGGACTTTGGTGGATTTATGACCCATGCTGGCATCGTTGAAAGCGTAGCTTCAGCCGCTTTCTGCTCAGCCGACGTTTGAAGCTCTTTCGCCGCTAGCTGGTCTTTCACTATTTCGGTCTTCGTTGGCCCACTAGAAGCACAGCCAGCCAAAATAAGCACAGTTGCTAGGGTAGTTAGTTTATGTTTCATCTATCGACTCTCCTGTTGTCTCAAGTGAACACAGTAATGCTTTGATCCATTCACTTGCTCATAACCTTGAGCGGTAACTAAAACCCGCTCGATATAATTTTCACTCTTTAACGATACGCTCTCGGTGAGAGTATCTACTGTTTCAATCGAACCGTTACTTTCAATGGTCTTAGTTTCCAAATTCGAACTGGCCGTGACGGTCGAACCCAGCTCGTGAGCTAAATTTCCTTTAGCCAACGCGTTAGCAATAACTCTATCTTTTGAAAGGCTACCGGTTGTTTCCACGCAACCAGACGCTTCTATTGCTTGAGCGAAAAATGGCACAATCGCAGCGAACAATATCAGCGCAGACTTACCACTAACGGTTCGCATACTTACCTCGTAGAACCACAACCTCGGCCTCAACCTTAGTAGCGGCTTTAAGCTGTAATTCGCTCATGTATATTCGCACTGGATTTTCTGAACCATTATGCGCTAAATTATTCGATTTATTGTCCGAGTAATTGATTTTAACACCCTTATGACTTATAAATTTCGAACCTGCTGAAAGTGGTATGTATCGATATTTATCACCAATACTTACCTTTATCGCCAGATTATTATCAACGATATAATCATACAGTTTTCTAGTATATGGCTCTTTCTGTCTATCAGCGCTATTTTCGCTTACAGACAAGTACGAAATATAAGTTCTCTCATTATATTTGGAATTAAAATACTTATCGAGAGTATCACGTACAGGCTTAGATTTTATGTTCCAACTTGCTTTAATGGAAACATCATATCCACTTCCAGATTTTGACATTTTCGGCTTACCAAGAGTAACTTCCATTTCATTCTTGAAGTACCCGTAAACATTGTCCTGAATATCTTTGAGCGCTAACTCATATTCATTGTCATCGAGCATAGCCAGTTGAAAAAGCGTACCTTGCTCAAAAACTTGCTTTGTTGCTTCGCGGTTGGAGTTCAGGTCAGACAATATCGCATCCCGCGAAGCCATCAGGTCTGCGCGAGTCGTACCTGAACTGTTGATTTTCTTGGTTAGCTCAACAAGCTGCGCCTGTAGCTTGGCGTTCTTGGTCTTTAGCTGTTCTATTTTAGCAAGACGCTCGGGGTCGGATTTTAGTTTGGCTAAACCGTCATTAATCGCCTTCTTTGACAAACGAATCGTTGAATCACCGGTTAACACTATGCTTCCAGATTGATTAACACTACGTTTGAAGTCACTGTCCGTTACCTCTAAGAATCCCGCAGAGAGCACCTTAACTTGCTCTTTCGTTATCTTGTTTCCATCAACAACCAATGTCGATTCAACGTAGGTTCCGGCATAGTCCGTCGCAGATCTCTTTGCCTGTTCAAGTACGATACCTTTTGCGCTGGTCAGTGTGTCGTTATCACCCAACACGTATTTTTCACTTACATTAAGTACTATATGGCTTTTGTTGTCTGTTATTACACTGACTTCGGCGTAAGCGTGACCGGCTAATAAAATAGCTAATAATGGTCCGATATGTTTGGGTTTCATGTGAACATCCATTTCAAAAAAAAGCGCCAATAGCAAGGCTAAAGGCGCAAATGAGCAGGTTACTACTCTGGCTTAACAAATTCGTGTTTTTTACCTTGGGTGTAGATAGCAGGGACGATTACGCTAGGGTACGTATAGACCTTTTTATTTCCTCTCGCCTTGGGAAATGACGGTGTGTATATATAGAATTGACTTGGCAACGCCTTTGTATATCTTTTATAAAAATCATCAAAACGCACTTCGTTTTTAGTAGACGCCAACAACAATGGTGACGGTGGCGTAACTAGTAAATGTGATGCGTCATTATTCCCAAATGTAACACCATACGTATATACCTCTTGAATTTCACCATCTACTTCAAAGTGCCCTTCTTGTAATAATTCAGCCCTTACGTCCTTCGCCGTTACAAGACCAGATAATTCTCCATCGATTGTCAGAATATCGAAAGGGGAATCGTCTGTTTCAATCTCTACTTTGCCGTAATATGTAAGCGCTTGAGTTGCTGCTTGATGTGTTACTCGAACAATATAGTTTGCCGCGTCTAGCTTGCTATCAAAGTCTGATTTCTTCAACACCACAATGAAACGACTATTTGCTGCGGTATGACCTGAATTAGCTAAGTAAGCAGCGCCACCGCCAGCAACATTGATAATGCCCGTTAGATTACCTGTCAAGATAGTTAAAGAACCCAACACCACTGATGCTTCCGCACCACTCGGACGCGTCAGTTTGGCTTTAACATCATTTACTTCTTCACGCGTAAAGTCTCTCAAAGGGCTGTCATTTCGCATTAAAGACGTTTGATTGGCGATGTTGTACGCATAGCTGGCGTTGGAATCAAACTCTCGTGGTTCTACTGGCTCTGGTGTAGATTGGCAACCACTTAGAACCAATGCCGTCATCAAAGTCAGTGTTGTTTTTATCTTCATGCTAAAAATCCGTTTTGTTGTCTTTTAATTCTATTATCTCAGCTCTTTATAAATTCCAAAATCGAACATCGATATATGCTAACCAGTTCTAAATTATTGATTTCTATTCCAACCATCTTCGTATGCGTCACGGCGTATGCCATCAATGTCCACCTCTTTGAAGCGCTCTTGGTTACGCTCTAACACATCCATTCTATCATCGTTTGTTTTTAAGGATGAGCCGCTACCAGTCAGCGAGTCCAAATCTATATCAACCATATCGGTATAATTATCGGTTTTAATTAGAATCCCAATCCACTCATCCAGATTCACTTGATCCCAATCGACCTTATCCAACTCTGCTATGCCAATTCCACGACAATTCGGACTCTCAGGCGTTCCCCAATCCAGCCCCATTTGCGGTTGCTTATAGATCTGCTCCATCATGATTCTCGACAACGGGCTATCAAACGCACAATGGACATTTCGCTTCTCAATACATGCAAATAAGACTTCTGTTTTGCAGTAAGAGCCTATGTAGTGCGTAGACAGTAAATCGCGCTTCATTGCCAAATCGAGCTCTTCATCTTCACAAGCATAAATAATATTTATGAGCAAATTGAATACGACGTAGGCTAAGTAAGCGTAATAGCAATACATCAAGACCTGTCCAACAGCCGCCATTTGCGCTGAAGCTTGAATGACTGTTTCCTTTGTTGCTGTATCTACTGTGGTTTTAAAGAACAACTTAGCTACTTCATCACTGAATACACTCTTCAAAAACTCATTCGTGTATGTCATTACCGCTTGCGAGAACGTATGCATCATGCCTTCTGTTGCAGCTTCACCCGCAGCCTGTCCAACACCGGTTGCAGCATCAGCACCACTCGCCCACGGCGATGATACAAAGTTCCATGCGGCATCAGCACCTTCCGCAACGTACCCTTTGCCCATTTCCCATACACCGTGATAGCCTTCGATGTTAAATACCGCGCCGGTCATGGCATCCATACTCATCATGCTTCTAGTCAGTGAAATGTAATCTGATAGGCTGACCGCGACAGGGTTTTCACAGCAGTTTTGCATACCGCCCACGGCAATCTTGCACTCCATTGCCTCGCCTCTGAATAGCTCGCAAGTCACATTTTGGTCGCCACCGGCAGAGGCCGACTGAGGGGCAGCGAAGGATTGGACTTGTGGCGCTGAATTGGCCTGAACTTGAGGTGCCGCCGCCATAGCTCTCACGCCTAACTGCGTTTGCGCCATTTGGTACGTCTCTAAGTCGTTTTCCATCGTCTCTGCGATTTCACCAAACTTACCAGCGATGTACTTATTCATCGACTCTTGAGTGACTTGTGACTCTTCTGTGTCATGAAGCTCAGCGTTAGCAACAACGGACGGAATCGCCGCATCCATCAGATAGGCGAACGGTGCCAATACGGTTTGCATAAGCTGTTTTAGTTGGACGTTGGCAACTTGCTCGCTGTTAGCTTGGTCGTTATCTTTGAACTCTACAGATGTGGTATTGATAGCATCATAGCGGTCAACCACACAGCGCATTTCTTGTTCATTCCACACAGGAAACTGGGAAGGACAGCTCATTTCTACTGGCATAGTTTCCGGCTGCATCCAGCATTCTGACCTATTGGGATGAAGTACAAATGGACTATTACAAACTGGTGTATAGTTCGTAGTCAGTTCACGCTTACATTGATTGCCTACTAATGAGTACCCATTGGGGCAAGTATTTATAATCCCTCTCGTTTCTAGTTTTGAGCAGGTTCCGTGAATTAGGGTATAACCACTAGGGCATACTTTTACCTTATCAGCGTATTCGGATGAATAACACTTACCATTTACGTATGTTTTTCCACCACAAGTATATCCTTTGGTACCATACTCAATTCCTATATTTTCACTTGCACCACTTCTATTACATTGGTACTTACAGCTACTACTATCGAGCAATTGTGTATTACCTGTACACGAACTTGGCGTTTTGCAATAGCTTGTCCTTGATGTGGGATTTGTTAACTTTCGACAACTCCCATTACTCTCGTTAAAGCCTGAAGGACAAACAATACTTGGTGAAGAGTAACTGTACTTTTCACATATATTCCCGCTCAACGTATATCCACTTGGGCATATTGGAATAGCAGGTGTAGCCTCCTTTCTTTTACAAGTGTCACTATTAGAGTCATACGAATAACCATTAGGGCAATTTTTATTGATACTCAGCCTAACTGATATGCAGTTGTCATCTAAATAGTCAAACTTATTGTCTCCTTCTACTAACTCATAGTTTTCAGGACATTCCAAAATAGGAGGGACTTCGCAATACCCAGTTAGGCTATTTAGATCATGTTCATTATTCGGGCAGCTATTCGGAATAGTGCCATCCACATCACTGGTACACACTTCATGGAAAACATCCGTTCCTAGACGCTGTACAGCATTTCCGCAAGTGTATGCCTGTTGTCCTTTTTGAACTGCAATACATTGCGTCACAGAACTGTTATCCGCGATAACGGCATTCTGCTTGACCACTTGAATACCGTTTCGATGTGACGCAGCGTAGAAGTTCGCATCATCATAGTCGCAACCTAAGTTGCTCAAGCATTTATCTAACGTCGCGTTATAGACATACCCCTCGGCGCAGCCCTCTACGGGATAGTATCGATCAGGCGGCGATTCAGGGTCGAACGGGCGTTCAGGAACACCGACGCAGCTCATATCAGAACGGGCGTATTTGAGCATTTCTAGGTAGGCATTAACTTCACCAAAGTCTTCGTTTGGCATATCTCGAACCGGCGAATAGCAGCTTTCACCGATGCATTGTATTTGGCCGTCACAACGCAGAACCTCTTCTTCCGTTTCTTGGCCGGTACTGGCAGTAAAACCGCAGTCATAGGTATCTTCTTGAACGTAGCAATTCCCGCTGTCACCCTGTGCGCCACCGACACATTCCGTCTTTATATAGCTGCATTCAGGATCTTCTTCATATTGCTGACAGGTATTTCTATCTATCGTGTCATTATCAAAGCACGTTTCGATGCCATCCATGTTCGTAAAGCAAATTTGACCATCGTTAAACCCGCAATCAGACACAACATCAACACGCTTACAAAATGGGCTAATGCCAAGATCAAATATAGGGTTTGATTGGAAGTCGCTTTCGCAAACCTTTATGCCATTGTCGGTACGACAACCATTTTCATCGAGAGCTGGCATGTCGGTACAGGTTATATGACCGGTACAATAGCCATCATCAAGTTGTTTTTTGATCTCCAGAGCTTTGTCGATTTGCTCTAATGTAGTCCATACGTCGTTATATATGAGTTTGGTTGGATCATAGTGAATAAGAATGGAAGAAAAGCCTTCGCCACCTTTATCATCGCCACCGGAATCGACAAGGGTTTCATTCTTAAATTTGACAGTATCGTACTCACCTATTTGGGTAAATGAACCCGTGATATCAATATCAGGCCATTTATCCCAAGAGGTACTTAACTCGCAGCCTTTACCAATAGCCCAAGTTGGAAAGCTGCTATAGGGTCCAATGTAGATGATGTCCTCATTTAATGATACTCGGAAATAATCATCAAACTTAGCCCTCTCAAGCTTAGCACTGATGATAGCGTCGGGCTGAATGACCTCTAGCTCCATTTCCTCTGTTTCTAAGACGCATCGCCCTCCCCAGTAGTCATTACCTACAGTACCAACCCACGTTCTCAAACAGCCATCACCACATTCACCAATGTTCACGGGGCCGCTATGGTGTTTTATTATCCCCACCTCATAGTCATGAACAATGGTAAAAGACTCTTCAATAGCCGGAAGCTTTTCGCAGGTTTCGTATTTTGGCACATGGTAACTGTTACCACTGCTGACCAACTCTTTATCGATTTCACAGTTCGCAAAGCCTTTGGCAATATCTGGAAGATTCGCCAACACATTATCGGTGTTGTTCCACATTGGGTCATTGGTCAAATCAGGCTTCTGAGAGCTGAAGGATGTTTTCAGAATGTGATAAGCAATTTCACCGGATGTTTCTGCGGTTTCTGCCGTTTTTTGATCATATTTTTTTTGAGCTTGCTGACCTTGCAATAGGGTTTTTCCGTCATTGCCGTAGGTATTTGTCTCGGCTGGTAGGTAATCGTTGCTCTTTTGACCGGTTAACTGCTTGCTACTCGATAACACTTGCCCATTGACAATCACATCACCATCAGCATTGATGCGAGGCAATGAACGGCTGCTTAATTGCGTCGCTAATTGGTTCGCTTCAGCAATAGCATTCGCCATTCTGTCTTGCGCGTAAGCAATATGCGCTGTCAACGTCTGCGTGGTAATAATCAGCGTGTAGCTGATTGCTTTACCTACACGACCAAAGAAACGATCTCTAAGCACTTAAAAAACCCCTCCGTTTCTTTCAAATACGACATAGAGCTCAGCTCTACTCCTAGTCGATACTGAGCAGTCAGGGTACAGAACTAAGCCATTCTGAAATTCGATTTTTTCAACGCCGCACCTGGTCATTTGTTGAGCAATGTACTTCGCTTCGATGGAGCCAGACTCCAATTCAAATGCACAATAGATGGACTTTCCATTACAAATGTTTGAATGAAAATAGTCATCTAAGGTGACGGCGTTACTTGCATACGCGACATTGTTCATTTGTACCTCGATTCCCCCTTCATGACAAAGGGGGTATGTTTTATGCGACGATCTCTTCTTCAGCTTCGGCTTTTTCTACTGTTTTGGCGTTCTTTTTACTTTCAATAACCGCTTCGGCTAGTGCTTCTTCGGCACCAATTTCTTTAACTGCCTCGGTCACTTCTGACTCTTTACCTTCGTTGCGAGCAATTTCCATCGCACGGCGAGAAATATTATTAATCTGACTGGATAGATTGCGTAGGTGGCGACCTAATTTCATGACTTGCGTAGTGCGACTTTTCGATGTGACTTCACCAGCAAACCAAAGGGAGTCAATAAGATTAATACAGCGTTCAAACTTCATAATCAGCTTGAGATAGCTTGCGCATAGCGGGGAGTAGATTTTGTAGTTTCGAGAAAACTCTTCCGTGTACTTGGCCTCATCAGCCTCACACGCTTCGACCCTTTCACTGAGTTTCAAAACATCTTGATCAAAGACATCGTGTTTGGCATCAAAGATACGTTTAACTTCATCGTTGGCCGCTTCTGCTACTTGGCCGTCAGCAATGTAGTACAGGATGACATCCAGCGCGTACAAAGAGGACATAGTACGGTTGACGAAGTTCTCACACGCATCAATGCTCGATTGTGAGTTAACGACAAGTTGTCGTTCGATATTGGGTCTTGAGTATTTACGTTTGTTCGCCATTTCATTTCTCCGTTGATTGACGTTGTTGCTCGATAATAAAGTTGCTTGGTTTACACATAACCGTGCTTTCGCAACCCATCATCACGATAGAGCTGACCAGAATCAAAAGGATGATTTTCATTTCTGCAACTCCATCAAATTGATTTGTACAAGGTCGATATACCTATCTCTTGCTTTCTTTCGAGACTCACGATATCCCGCGTTATATGCGCCCACCGCTAACCAACCGTCGCCAGTTTGAGCCATGTTCTGCGCTAATATCCAAGCCCCAACATAAACATTGGTGCAGGGTTCATTAATAACACTGTTCTCGGAAACTCCGAAATCAGCGAGCCGAGCGAACCAAGAGCTATTAATTTGCATCAACCCGTAATCCGTTGTGCCATTCGTATTCGAGTCATTGATTGCGTTCGGGTCGAGCCGTGATTCTGTATAAGCAATGGCTTTGAGTAGCAATGGGTTAATATCGAACTTTTTACCGGCCTCATCAAAACAGAAGCCGTAGCTGTTCATTGAAAACATCAAGAGTATTAAAGTAACTCGATACATATATGCCAAATGCCTATTCTTATGCGCTTAACTAGTAGTAGGTTATGCAGCAGTCATTCCATTTCCACAGCATGTAAATATTGTCTTCTCTAGAAGGAATATTGCGCCACTCACCCCACATAATGGCCGGTGCGCCTATCTCATGAGCCCCGCCGTCGCCGCCCGTTCTCTTTTCTACCGTCCCATCTTCTTTCTCAATAGCAAAGACTCGGTTGTCACCGCGCTCGGGCACGGGATACATCATGTTCATCTTGTACTGAGACTTAGGAATAGTTGGAAATATCTTCGATTCACACAGTGCATCATTGCCCATCGTTTGATGCGCCAACAAACGTCGGTGCAGCGCTGCTACGGAACGTGTTGCGAGTAAACTGGTTTTGCTTGGTATCGAGCTCTTAGATTTGATAAAGCCGGTAAACGGATAGAGCTCACCCCATGCGCCAGCGCACCAATACATAGAATCTATCGGCTTGCCTACCGTCGCTGCGGCAGCGTCGGCCATACACGCGGCTATAGAGATAGGGTTAGAGAATATGGCGCTCTCAGGGTTAGCGAAAAAACCAAGCTCAGAGTCCATCCAAGTGGGGTCAAGCTCCGATATGTACATTAAGTCCATATCGATATACCCATCACCACAACGGCTTGGATAGAGCATTTCCAAAAGGACCAATAGCGGGTAAGCGTAGTAGTGATAGTGCCAAAACGCGGGTTTGTCGCCCTCTAAGGTTTCTGTACTGCCGATATTGCCTCTCATACGTCCATTAGTTATCGACATATCGGTGCCATTGAGTGTCATCATGCAATCTGGCTGACGTACTAGTTCAATCAACCTTGATGGTTCGTACATCGCTTGAGTAAAGCCAGGTACAAAAATGCCGAGGTCATCTTGGCAGGAGCAGAAGACTTTATCTGAAGCTGCATCGGGCGCACCGCCTCCATCTGGACCCAATGTAATACCTGCCAGTTTGATCGGATACATAGCATTCCACGGCACATCAGAGAACATGGAGCTATCCAAGATACCGGCATTTTGACACTCTCCAAGATTTGACGGCGTAGCCCCATACGTCGTACCTGCTGTCATTAACAAAGCTGATAATAGAAAGGCATGTGTTTTCATCGAACGCCCTCCATTCTGACTTCATCAATAATGAAATAGTCGTCTTGGTTATTTGCGGTCACAACAGACGGAACCGCTCGAACATCAAAGGCACTGATAATGTCTGAGTTCAATTGAAACACTTCAGCGCCAAGGTATCTTTCAACACTTTTCACTGCATCCCACTTCAATGAGTTATCAAACTTGGTCGTGATGTATTTCGTTCTCAGTGTCGATTCAGGCAAAGACTTCACGTACTCCAATTGCGTTTTATCCGTGGCATCAAAGACAACTAAGCGTTGTGTAAAGGGCATGTGCTTTAGCGTATTAAACTGCTGTCCTTTTAGTGCGATGACATAGCCTTCTTCCGTGATGATGTCTTGCTGCAAAATCAAATCTGGACTGAAAGTACGACGCTGTGTTTTTTGAACTTTAGGGAGCGTTAGGTATTGGCGATTATCCCAAAAGCGCTCTTTGGCCCCATCAATGAGCGCTTGCTTATCCAGTGCATTAAAACGCTCTCGAAGGATATCTTCCAAGTCACGTTCTGCTATTTTCGTTGTCGCACCAAACTCACCGATAAAGCCCGTTTCGCCTCGTTTTAGTTGGTCAGCTAACCATGTCAGATTTGTAATACCCGACGCCGATGCCACCAACTTCGAACCATCGTAGGCGAGTACTTGCGGAACATACTCGGCTTTCACAGCACGAAACGGTCTAGGGTCTAGGGTAACGTTAGGCACCGTATCAAAATCTGCCACCAAACGAATAATGCGTTTTCCCGCGTCCGTAATAGTTCGTTCTTCTGGCAATAATCCACGAATTACAAACGATACGTCTTGGCGGTGTTTATAGGCCATCAGCAAGTTGCGAAGTTCTTTTTCCCCCATAGAGGCAGATATCAGCACTTTATAGTGCGTTCGTGATGGACGGTGTTTAATAAGTTCTTCACTGGCATGTGAACGCGCAATAGACTCACTTGCCATAATAAGATTGTTAATGTAATCATCCGTGAGTAATGCGGTTCCCTGTTCAATGGCCGTTGCCTTTTGACTAGCTAAGTCGTGCGCGGCTGTGGCGCTGCTAGTGTGGGAGTGCATCGCCACAATGGACGACATTAGAAGTGCGCTGAGTCTGAGGTTTACCATATCGGTGTCGCCTCGCCCACAATCTGACTGACATCGACCAACCCGTAGTAGCGCGAGTCGTAGCTACGTTCAGCAGTACCAGTGAAGAAAATCTTTCCTTTGCCAACAGTAAAAGTGCGATAGAGTGTTTCAACGTCAAGGCCAGCTTTTTTTGCTACCGCAAAGCCGTCTGCGACCTTTCTATCATTCACAAACACGCCATGTTTATTAATAACAATCGTATCGCCTTCAATACCAGAGGCGTATTTTCCTAGCCATGAGCCGTCCTTAAAATAGGGTTCAAGATTTTTCGCAGAGAACGCATATATATGGCCTCTTTGTATCTCTCCAACTTTCTTATCCATGAAGTAGACTCGATATTCTTCGATACACCTCACCTCTTGAGGGTCGATTGCAATCGAGTAGTGCTTGCTAAAAGCTGTTATAGCGATATCAAATACAATCACCATGAAAATGCCCAACCAAATCATTTTGATTGGGAACGACAATGGATGCGAACGCTTGCTGCTCTTAACTTCACTCATTCGCGGCTCTCTTGATGCCGTCTTGCTTAATATCTGTTATACGGCGCTGTAAAGGAGCCACTGTATTGATAGACAACATCGCTTGCGCAGCGCTCTTCGCTTCTATAGCACGTAAGTTAGCGGTCAGAAAAGAGGGCTTTTCAATGCTATATCGAAGCATTTCACGTTGTTTTACGACTTCCATCATGGCATTTTCAGGACTAAGCCCCATGCTTATCTGGTCATCAATAGCCTTGTTGTCATTAGGGTTCGTTGAAAACATCATCACGCGCATTGGGTCTACGATTAAGCGACCAATCCCCATACCCACGTTTGAGCTAAAGAAGATCTCTGAATAATGTCCTTTTTCAGTGGTAACGCGCTTGAGCAATCGATACGCAGCAGGAGGAAGCGACATGAGGTTGTTTTCTTCAGCTTCCGATATGGTTGAATCCTTTTGCTTTAAGATGAGCGAGTTTGCTGCGTTCTCGGCTATAGCCTTTGCAGCTTCGGACTTCTGCAAATCTTTAATGGACTGCGTAACAATAACGCCGGCACCGTTATACTTTCGCACACGACGGAATGCTTTTTCCATAAACGCAGTAACCGCCGGAGAGTTACCAAGTAAGTCCCAAGCCTCATCGATAATGACCAAACGCTTTATTGAACGGTCATCTTTATACTCATCGTACAGAGCATGTGAGATCTGAACCATGAGCATAAAAAGAACCACAGCTTGCAGTCTTGGTGTTTTATCTAGACCATCAAGTTCAAGTACGTTGAAGTCACCTTTGAACTCGATATTGTGCGGCTTATCAAAGTACTCGCCAAACTGACCTTTTGTTGTAAACGCAAACAACTGGATACCGATATCACGAACGCGTGGATCGTCTTGTTCTATACATAAGTTGGCGACATCATCAATTAACGCGGCACGACCTTTTTTCTCCCAAACCAGAGTCAAAATTCGCTCGATTTCCGAGTGCTGTAAGTCAGTAGGAGCTTCACGCGTAAAGGCCATTGCAATAATACTACCGGCCAACATTTCCAATGAGTCTCTAAACGCCTTTTCATCCCCTTCTGGGATCATTGTGAATGGATTAATCGACAGCGTATTGTTTTCATTGAACGCGGTATAATTACCTTCAAAAGACTTTGATAGCTTCTTGTAGCTCTCACCGGCATCAATCGTCCACGCCTTATGCCCCATAGACAGGTATGAGCGAACAATCTCATTGGTAAGGAAACTTTTACCCGCACCACTTTCGGCGTAAATCAGAAGGTTATAGTTGGTTTGAGAGTCAAAAAGGTCGAAGTTCATAATCTGACCCGATCGACTCACGAACTGTAAGGCAGGTGTATTGGTCCCTTTCCACTCTGCAAAGATAGGCAATAGAGGGACTGCATGTTTGGTTGTCATTGTGAAATAACGTTGACTCTGATTCACCGCTTTTTCACACGCCCCAAAAGGTAAACTGGTAATAAATGATGGTATCGAGAAAGAATCCTCTTTCATCATGTTCAAGCCAGTTTGCTGCATATAACCTTGCAGCGCAGTAACGCCGTCTTCCGCATCTGTTTCACTATTTCCGAACACAGCTGCATTTAACGTCACTTTAACAGCTTTATTGTCCTTACGAAGTGCTGCGTCCACTTCTTCTAAATCATCGTTGATCTCTTTTATGAGTGGTGCGAAGCGAGTAAGTGCAGAAAACGTATTGCGAATATAACGAGTTTTTTTGCTCTGGACCGCCCCTTTAACAGATGAGTGATCGGGAAAACTCATGTTCAGAGTGATCAAGAAATTCTGAGTTACGCAGCCATGCCCATCAAAAATATCCCCAAACCAACCGAACGCCGCTCCGGTGTACGTATTTTTTGGAAACCTACGAGCTGTCAACATATTGACATGAGTTTTATGTTGACCATTACGAATAACAACGCCGTGGCGCGTTTTTTCAATCAACGTATCCTGTTGGCAAACTTGTTCGTTAAGTGGTGTGTCTTCACACGCCTTTGTTTGAGTCACCTTTCGCCATTCCGCATCAGGTGTCCAATGCAACATCGTATCTAGCAGCGACAAGTAACGATCATTGGTTACTCTTAGAGGATCTAAATGCGCCTTCTTCAATCGCTCTTCCATCTTTCGACGTATTGCCACTAGTGTCTCGATATCTTCAGCGCTCTTCTCTGCTGAAGATATTGGTATTTTAAATGTTAAGACCACTTGAAAATTGCGTACTTTTGTCGCTTGAATGGTTTCAACCGGCTGACTCGTTCCTCCCCATAAGAAACCGAGGTGAGCATTATGAGAAGCACGCATCAATTCATCTTTGCACTTGATTCGCAACTTTTCAGAAGCCGAAAGAAACGCTCTAATATCAGGGTTCGCCCACAGCGCGAACTGCAAGGTTGAGTTCACTGGATATGGATCATTAAGCATCAATTGAATCGCGGCGACCATTTGGCTATCCCAACCAGATACAGGATTGCAAATGTATGAAAACGCCATCGTATCGTCATCGCACAAAAAAATGTCGTTACTTTTATCAAAAGCTAGCGGCCTAAATAATTGTGAGGCGCTATTCTGATTAAACGAAAATTTGAACATTGCTGTTACTCCATGTTCTCAGCTAACCAACCAATAAAAGGCTTTGGCATCCCTTCCGAATAGACACCGTTCGAGGCAACCAAAGTAGGTAGTGTTGATATATTTAGAAACTGTGAAAAAGCGTATGTTTTGATGACTTGCTCTTGAAGGCAAAAGGTAGCCGTCGTGTCTGTGGCACTATCTGGCTCCTGAACAATGGAACTCACGATTTGACTTGCCTGTTTTGATTGAACACGACATGCAAATGTCAACAGACGAGTTACTGAGTCCTCCGTCGCTTCTACTGAGGTAAAAACAAATCTCAAACGATACGCGCTCGCGTATTTATTAATAATGTGAACTTGCTCTGATGCACTATCTGAAGTCGGATCGATGAATATCGTTAACGTCTTGTCATGGTGATCATTGACCGTAGTTTCAAATAAACCAGAGCTATCAAGCTTTAACGATTCCAATGGCATTACTCGACGGGATTTCTTGAGCTCTAGCCTTGATGTTACTGGCTCATTCTTCCACATATCGAACAATTCTCCTTTCACGACGTATCTCGGATTATCCGTGATAACCACCGTTTCACCTTTTTCAAACATTACTATCGAACGTGAATTTGGAATGTTCTCTGCCTTTTCAACCGTTCTAAATGCAATTGTTGGATCGGGAGCATCATTAGCAGACGCACCAAAGAACACCAGTAATAAAGCCAAAACGGTGATTGCTCGATACATAACTAACGCACCCCCTCTTAGCATTAAAGGCCGGCTGTGAACATTGATGACAGAATACTAGGTGTGTAGTTCAGACCTAATGCACAACCGACACCAATGGCAAAGGCCATCAACGATTGCTGCACCATACCCACGACGATACCAATAAGAACGAAGCCAATTGCGATCCCTTTACCAAGTGATCCCGAGATCCAATCAGTCATCTGCGAAACCCATGTATCGAATGTACTGTCTGCTCCCGCCAAAGCACTAGAGTTCATCATGAACACCAATGCCAAAAGGGAACAAAGGAACAACATATTCATTTGTCCATTGGTTAGTTCAATCTTGCTGACGTTTAGTTTAAAGTTTTCCATTTCTAATCTCCGTTTTGGGTGTTTTGTGGAAACATTTGTTGCAGTTTTTCAATTTCAGGCGGTGGCGGCACAAACGCTCGCTTCTTCGGCTCATCGCCTTGTGGGTTAGTAGCGGTCGTCTTAGTAACCACCGGTTTGGTTAGTGTTGTTTGCGGCCTATTCAGCTGAGAGCTATCAGCGATAGTCCACTTCTTTTTTTCCATATCAGTAAATAGAACTTTACTCATATGCAATGTGTCATTGACATCAACCCAAGGGCTAATCCAAATTCTCATAACCTTTGCATCGCTTCTAAGCGCTTGACCATCATAGCTGTACGAGTAGGGCATTTTCGGTTCAACGACTGTTGCGGGTACATAGACCACTTTCGGCTTGGGTTTGCCTGTATTTATCTGCTTGAAGTCATTTCTAGGTGCGTAATTGTCTTTCTTGATCTCTCCTTTCTTATCAGGGCTCAATGTTCCTTCTCGCATCGCTTCTAGCTCTGCTACAGTCATTTGCTTACGTTCGCCGTCTTCGACATAAGTGATTGTTTCATTCTCTTCAATGTCACCATTCGTCGCTTTATAGATAGTCCTTGAGCTTGCACAAATACTGCTTTCCGAGCCCATCGAACACGTAAACTCAGATTGGCCTATTGAGCATCCAGACAATGCCAATACAGAAAGAGCTAGTGTGGAGTAATTGCGATATATCATAGAGTCGTCCCTTCCGTAATGACCATATCAACTGTGCGCCCCGCAGATACTTCGATAACTGGGTGCATTGCATCGGCTAACTTGAGGTAGTAATCCGCTAACTTGTCCATAGCTCTAGAAGCACCTTTAGCAGCGCCCCCCTGAACTGCACTTGGCGAAAACACATCCTGATATTGCTGAGTACCATTAGATTCCGTTGCTATAACCGGAACAGGTGTAACATTGAATGCACTAGCCAAACCGGATGCGAAACCAGCCATCATTGTATTGGCAAGAACAGTAGAATTTCGTGTAACTAATATGCCTTTAATCCCAGCTTTGCCGTCTTCTCCCACTGCGTAGGACGCGAACGATTGTTCAATGACGGTGCCATCGTCTTTAACGCACGTTATAGATTCACCTCTAAAATGCGCTCGCTCAGAGCCCAAGTCGCCATAGCCAGCCATCAAAGCAAAACACTCTCTCACTTCTTGAAGGGTGCGAAAATTAGGGAGAATGGCCTCTTTCTTAACTCGAACGAGTACTGGCATTGGCTGTTCTTGTGCGCTTGATGTTGTCGGAGCATCGACACCGGTAATGAGTACGCCCGTAAGCATTGCCCCTTTCGGTAGGTATATTTCGGATTGTCCTTCTGACACCGCCGCCACTTCAGGCTCAATAATCATGAGAAGCGCTTCATTTCTTTCTTCTGATACCGAAGCAACAGGTTCGGTATTGCTCGACGCGGCTTGCGTCGAGTCTCCATAGCGAAATGCTGAGCTATTATCTGTTTGTGCAGACTTCTTGCGTTGTGGCACTGGCAAGTTCGGAATTGTTGTCGAATTGGTGTTTGCGGAAGAAAATTCTGGCCTTGACATAGGTTGACCGTGACTCGTTGTCGATGAATTACCTCCCGTTAAGATGGTACTGACTTTATGTTTCTTTAGCGCATATTCAACGGCATCACTCACGCGTTGATTCACGTTAGTTTCTAGGTCTGAGTTTTGTTGTTTCAGTTTGACTAACTCTGCTTCTGTTTTCTTTACTGCCTTTGCCAGTTCCACAGAGTTCACTGTTTCTTTTTTCAACTTTTTGTTTTCATCCCTCAAACGCTGTACTTCTTTTTGCTGCTTTTCTTGCTCAATCGCCATCGACTTCATTTTGTCAGCTATTGCATCAAGCCCCATTTCACGCGTTTGTTGGGAGGTAATGATGTTAGTTACATTCGTTTCCGGCACTCTCTCTCGCTTTGTGGGCGCATTTATTTCGGTGATCGTGACCGATACAGCAAAAATAGCGATGAGCGCTAATCCCGCGTATAGCTTCGATATTTGTGACGGTTTTAAGTACTTGGATAACCACTTTGTCATACTAGCCCCCAATCAATGACTTTCGATCTCGCTTCACCCCAACCGACGGTTTGTTGCGGTAAAACATGACGAAAACTTCAGAGACTTGATTTGGTTTTAGTACAGTTTTTGGATAGCTAGCTACCGCGATAACGTCATTCGAACCGCAGTTATTTTCTTTAAACTCAATGACACTTTTCGAACTGTTCTTAACCGTACCAATGCTAACCACGTAATCGCCGCCACTCGCTAACTGGCCGCGATAAAAATCGAATATCAGCCCTGATTGAGTACATTTCGGAAGATACGTCGCAGACACGCCACGCAGTGAGTAACCTTCTGGTAGATCACCTTTACCTAGTTCATTGAGGACACGCTCAATAGTTTGATCTCGGGGATAGCTTCGCTCAAAGCGCTGGGCCATCGCGTTAGATGAGAAACTATGCGTACTACCAATCTCAATTTGTTGAGGACCAATCGCCTTTGGCTTTAGTACAACGGGAATCGCCACCGTTTCATCGCCTTTTTCCGTCACAAAGGCCGCGATATCATTCCTGTTGCCTTTTCCGGTAGACAAATAGATCACATTGTCTTGTTGTTTGTAGACCACCCCTCCCACGCTATCCATTTTGAGAGAAGGATTGACGAATGGCGTAACAATACGGTTAACATGAGAGTTTGATATAACGTGAACTTCTGGCTTATTTGCATCGCTTGCCGTACTCGGTAATAAGCCGTCAGTCATACTTGCAAACTGTGTAGAAAGTACATTTGCCGAGAACACCAATACTGTGAGTGTGACCATCAATCTAACCATTCTTCTCAGCCTCCTTTGCTTTCTTCTCTTTCCATTTTCTATCACGAGGGGCTTCGTCGTAGACGTTGATATATGTAATGGATGGTGTGTAATTGTTCACATCGAACTTAAATTCGTAAGTACGAATAAACTTATTACCACTGTTCGTTGGTCCTGATATTCGACCTTTCCCTGTCACAAAAGTAACACCGTCTTCTACAAACGCTCTCTCAGGAAAAAACTGCATGGTCAATCTATCTTGAACAATGCCTTTAAGCTGGTCATGCATCGCCGATTTAACATCTTCGTATATCTCCGGCGACACATACTCCATTACTGATGCATCCGTGTATTTTGCAGTTGACGGTGTGATATTCCCGAGCGCTGTGGCAACAAAATAACCTAACTTTTCATGGTTAGCGTCGTTCATCCAATTTGGTGAGATCGCCGTTTCCTCGCAATAATCTGACAGCCCATTTATCACCACTGTTTCTTGCTGCATGTTCATAACAAGAGAGCCGGATAACAGCACTACCAAGACTGTATTGCTGACCATGTGAAACTTTTGCGATGAATGGAGGAACTTGAAGTTACTTGTATATTTTTTGAAGTCCATTACTAGCATTCCAACTAACGTATAAATCTATCAACAAGTGCCGGTTGATAAGACGATTGGGGCTCCTTAATGACACCCCTTTTATGAATCCTCTTAAACATATTTTTGAAATTATCGACCGACGTTCCCTTACTCTTAGAGTCAGGCATAAAACCTAAATCTCTAAAACGATGAATAAAGTATCCCTTGGGCTTCCCGTCTCTGGTACGCTTGTAGAATTTTACAAAAATAGCGCCAATGACAAATCCAGTCATCGGACTTCCAATTACTATACCTAGAATAAGACCGAACCCGATAATGCAAACTTCATCTACCTGCCAGATTAGAAAATGATCCATCTCATCAACTAGATTTGGAATAGAAATAGATTCATCGTCGTGCATAGTGACCTCCCACTGTCATTTATGAACTAAGATTAATAATATTTATTCATAGGCAATTCTATCTCGACTATTAATTTTTCCAAAACATGAAAGAAGAGCAAAAGGCATAGAATCGGCCATTGACACGACATAAACGACTATCATCACACAATAAAGAAGCATATAAAACCAATAATTTAATTAAGACCTAAAAATACAGAGTAATATTCCTGAATATTCTATATACTCCATCCTTTTTACTAGGCCTTTATTATTGAAATAGCTCGCATATTTACATTACGACAATAATATCAATAACCAATAAAGAAATAGCCATTGTTTCTTTGAAACAATGGCTATTTTAGTGTCATAGTTCTTTTGTCGCTTCTTATTGACACCTCACCGATAGAGGTTATTCATCACAATGAATCACTCGGACATAGAATTATCAGTTACTACTAAACTCTCTTTATAGCGTTTGATATAAGTACAGACACACACGCAGAAAATACAACTACCAGCACAACCATAACCAGCGGTGATATAGAGAATGGGAATACGAAAACGCTGTATACAATGATCGGCAGCATATAAAGCATCTTTTGGCTCAAACCAAACCTCAATGGTGATGAGTACTCGAAGGATTCCTTCTTAATCTCCCTCTGCAAGTAGCCAGTAAGCACGGCTGGAATGCCTAGTAGAGCAACCAGTGGCAACCAATGCGCAAATGACAGCACTCTCATCGTGGTATAAGCTATGGCAATATATATATTTCCTGCAATATCATCGACTACTTGCCACAAAGAGTAGAGCGCATCAGACTTTGCTAGAGTACCGTCGAGATAGTCTACTGGTAGTAGCACACTCTTTGTTAGCTCTAATGCCCCACTATTAATGTAGACAGTCTGTGAGAACGATAGAGAACGCCCCACTATATCGTCTGTAGCAGCTTCTCCATATATGTCTTGCATGTAACCGATCTCTGTCTCAAAGCTCTCTACTATAAGTTCCCTTGAAGACAAGGAGGCGACTACCGCAATTTGCGTTGCTATAATAATCATAAGGAACCAAAGCGGTTTTCGAGTGACAGTTTGTTCAGCCATCGTTACCTCACATTTCCAAGAACGGGAATACGCCCTTTAAACAGCTTGCCTCCAGCAAATGACGCCACATATTCTAGATCGGGAAGCTGCCCCATTAGCTCCTTCGGAAAAAGATCGGCTTCTTCTTCCATTAAACGTTCACCAATATTGGCCCCTAACCCATCAATCTCAGAGTTAGAAGCGTTGAACCCTTGCGTTCGCATCACGTATCGAACTTTTGTGGGAGGGTTTTTGGCACACACACGTTCTTGAGTCGCAGTATCCGCACAGCGAAAAGAAATAAAATTGTTGGTTGACGCTATAATCTGATCAGCTTTGGCTTCACTGCCAAGTTCCGCGACTAGATCTGAAATAGTTTGAGTGGCAACCCATAAGCGGAACCGTGCCCCTCTCGCCTTGTTGATCATTTGAATTAGCGGCTCACAAAGCATTTCACTGGCCTCATCAACAAAGAGGTTAATTACCTTGTCTTCATCTTCACCAAAATTGTATCGATTCGCAGCTACAGCAGCAGAATCAGCTAATATCATTTTACCGATGGCTGACGATACGATTCTGTCGGAGAGAGAATCGGTGCCGATCATCAAAACCTTGTTGGTTTTAATGATTGACTCCATATCAAAGGAAGGACGGCTATCATTGTTATCCGAAGGTGATAGAAGTTCTGCCAGCTCACCAGAGGTCACTTTTGCTAAGTTAGCCAGAAGGTTTGCTGTTGACTGCTCAAGTACGCGACGCTTCTCAAAGTACATAGAGCACATTGAGTCTATAGAGCTATTTCTATATTTTTGAGCGACTTTGTTTTGATAAAACTTTGTACATAGCGCAGCTCTAACCTCGGCGTCAGTGGTTTCTTCAAGCGGTACAAATAACGCGTCCTTCCATTCTACTTTGTTCTGTTCAAACCATGCCAAACACGCTTTCTCGATGAGAGTAGGAAAATGTTCGTAGTAGTAGCGAATCGACATCAACGTAACTTGTTCAGACATCATGTGCATCGCGTCGATGATGTACTGAAGGACCGTGTTAGCAATATCACGATAGAACGAGTCGCCATCTTCAGGTATCAGAGCTGTGACACGAGCCGCCAACTCTGACGCTCTGCTAAAGTTCTTTAACGGATTAATACGAATCGACTCTTCGGGATAGGCAGGGTGCCACATTACATAGCGCTCGGGTTTGCCCATTGCAGCACAGGCAGACTTTGCTATCTCTCGTATTTCTCTATCACCTTTCGGGCATAGAAAGATGCACGTTTCGTTTCGGAGAATAAGCTGATTCAACACCAAATCGAAGAATCGTGTTTTACCGGAACCGGACGCACCGGTTATGAGGTTGTGACCGTCAGCGTAGGCGAACGGAAAGCGGATATCAGTTTCGTGCTCAAGAATCCCCTGTATAAAACCACTTCCCTTGCTAACACGTTGTTTTCCAACAATGCTTTTCACATCACGCTTTAAGAGGTCATAGACGACTTGAGCCTCACCATGACCCCATTCACCGCCCCAGCCAAGGAACAGGCTATTTTCTTTGCTTGCGAGTGACATTTTTTATGATTTCCTTGTCTTTAATACCGAAAAGAGCCAGTGTTGAACTGGCTGTTGGGTCAATGGCTTCGACCTTGTAGCCTTTCAGTCGGCTTTTTCTTATCGCCAATTCAATGCCATTCCTTCCCAAAATCACCGCGAGTATTAACGACGCGACTCCCGCCATGTAGTAAATTGACATGGGTACATCAATGACTAGGGGAGTAATGAACAAAGCAAAACTCGTAGCTATCCAAAGAGCGGCTATGCGCAGTTCGTAATTCTTTCTGTAGGGGAACTCATAGTAATTGGGATCGTCTTTTTTGCTCATACCACTACAACCTCATGTTGATTATCTAAGACTTCTTGATAATTCATTGGGTTAACATTGAAGCCCGCAGATTCCAATTGGGACATCGCTATCGTCAAACTCTGTTGTTCAATAACAACTTTGCCCTTATTCACTTGGTAGCCAAGCTCAAATAGCTTTCGTGCTATGGGGTGTTCAAAAAGCACATCCTGGTCAGTTGTGTTGACCGGTGCATTTGATTCAGAAGTCGCTGTGCTTTCGCTAGATTCCGCTAGATTACCGTCGCTTTCCGTCTTAGGCGCTACCTTTGATAAGGCACACAGTATTGAGGCCATACTTGTTCGGAATGTTTCGAAACGACTGCCGCTTTCTTGGGTGCTTTGTGGTGTTGGATCTGGCTGTGTCGTATCAGCGTTCGCAGGACCATGATCTTTAGCAACCTCTTTCCCTTTCTTCTTACTTGGGTGTTGCTTTAGCGAATAGAGCTTTTCTGGCGATGGGACAAGCCTTTCGACGCGGTTAAATTTGAGACATTGTAATGTCACTGGCTTTGCCTTCGTTCCGAGTATTTCTGGCCTAATAGGACTATACAATGTCTCAGCGTCGTATTCTGTTGCCATGCCTTCTTCAATGCAGATACGAGCGAGAACATCTGGCACTGCTGGAATCATGTAGCCAGCCGTAAGTAACTCTTCAACCAGTTCACTCACTGACGCGTCCCAGAGAACATAGATTTCGTCGTCGATAAACCACAGCTTTGCATTCTTCTGATTCACTAACCATTGTTCGTTGAGAACTCTGTGTTTTATCAAATCAGCAAGTAATTCTGACAGGGGGGTTCGTTTAATTTCTTTGGTCACATGAGAGTGGTTGTGCAACATGTCATGCCTGACCGATTCCGCATCACTCTTGGACACAATTTGGCACATCGGATGTGAGGGATTATTTCCGGACACCGCTTCTAGCATTGTGTTATGGATAGCTTTTCCATCCTCACAGTTACCGAGCCACGACCACGTTTGTTTCGGAATGATACGTTGCATCACGGATATAGACGCATTGTGGTGTTTTTGGTGGCGATTTTTCATGTACTTGATGTAGTAGCGACCAAGTTTATGCTGTTTCGCCCATTGATTTATTGTTTGGTCAGAGTGTGCGTCCCAAGTAAGCGGGTTTTCGCTATCACCGTTCCAAACACTGACATCTGATACGACCTTACCGCCATCATGTAATAGTGCAGATAAGACACTGGCTGTTTTCCAGTGTCGATTGGATTGCTGTGTTTTGGCTTGAGATACATTTGTAGCGGGGTATTGCGTATGTTGTGCCGCTCTCATCGCTCGCTTTGCAACATCAAAAGAGTGATAGACCAAACCACCACCGGTACTATGATGTTTGTACTCAGAAGCAGGTAGGAGATCGACCAACTCTATAAAGCGTATCATCACGGGTCTAACATAGGTGTCAAACTCATCATCTGATAGTCCAAGCTCGCATTGAATGAACTTGATGTCCTCGTTCATTCTCTCTAAAAGTACGGGAGTCTGTACAACTGGAATACCCTGCGGGGTGGGGGGGTAGCCAATTACATCGTCATTTAAATTATCTAGTCCATAGCGTTCATGTTGAACATTTCTATTCAACAGTCGTTTTATTAGCGCAAACAACATATTACAATCCTTATTTTATAAGATTATGTTACATCATTTTTACTATTTCCAAAATTTGAGCCACTTACGATCGATGTAATGAATATGAGTTTTTTTAGAGTTGATTCCCAACCTACCAAAAAATTTTAGTTTGACCCTAATATAGTTTGCTAGACCACTAACAATCTTTTGGACAAAACCTTCTTAGAGTAGAAGGCAAACGACGACAAAAGGCACCGAAAAGTTTCGAACTTTGTTATCCACCGACAATTGAACTGCACGATTGGCACTTCGGCAGCACACATATACCTAATCATTTTGTAAAGATGGGCTTACCCGTTAGGCTTTACGACTGATATAGGCAAGGCGTTCCAGCTATAGCTATAACGCTGTGGTTACAAGTCATTGCTAGCAACGTATGGTTGTATTTGATTTGAGTCGCAAAAAGAGCCTATAACTCCTACAACCCCATTAATTCACTAGTAATCTCCATTCAAAACACAGGGGGTATTAATGATATTTTGCGTAAGCGATTGGTTTAATTATAAATTAGTGGAAGCAAGTAGTGCATTAGAGGCTGCCATAATACTAACAAGCGATATTAGATTAAGGAAAATACCATCAATAGAGTTGAATGGGGCATCTGTAGTTTGCGCTATGTGTGCTCCCTATGAGGGAAGGTTAAAGGTAACTATGGAAGCGTACAGCGATGACATGGCGCGAGTGCTGATTCTAGATTCGTTCGAGTCAACCACGTACTTTACATCACAGCCATCTTACATTTAGTTATAGCACCATATCACATTCAAATGTCTCAATACGTTCCGCAATAGTTTAAGCAAATAGTATAGTAACGCCGCATTTTCGGTGCCTCCTACATCGTAGGTTTCCCCTAACGATATGCGGGAACAAGGGGGGTTGTTTTTAAGTGTTCAAAACGAACAACCCCTTGCAGGGCAAGAGGTTGTGGTTTTTATTGTGTGTGGGAAATCTATCTATATCTCGGTCAGTTTTTGCTTCACCAACTCTTCTATCTCATCGATTACTGACTTAGGTAATCTAGAGAACTCCAACGTAGTCTTGTGACCGTCTGAGCTTGTTTTAATACGGGCGTACTGCTTAGGATTACTAAACTTCGCTAACGACTCTTCACGAGTTTTGCGTTTAGGTTTTGCCGTACTAAGCTTCGAGATTCTATCTTCATAATGAGCCAATAGCGCTTTTTGAATACCTTCAACGTCTGAATCATCATGCTCAAATGAAGCCTTGGAATCTTCAACAAAATCATCGACACTAATCTTCGACTTCATCAACGTCGCTTCTATCTTACCAAGTTTTGCATAGGTAGTGGTTGGTACAGATTCGCTATCAGGAAACGACAATATGAGTCGTTTGTCTATGTTCGCCGCGTTGACCTTCTTTCGCATCGTTTCTTTGCTAACGCCAAACTCTTTAGCTAGTGCGACCAAATCACTTTTATCGATACCTTTCTCATCAGCGTGTTTTAAATATCCAATACCAACTTCTCTCCAAGAAAAACGCTTCACCTTCTGAGTCAAATCAATATAGGCTTGAATTTCCTTCGCATCAGGTTGTTCATCTAAAACCCAAAGCGGCAAACTAACTTTCTCTTCTATCGCGCATAAGCGACGACGGCTTGCGTCAATAATCTCATAACGGTCTAGCTCTTTGTTATAATAGGCTACACCTTCTTGCTTGATCTCACCTTCTCTGCGAGTTTCCTCCAAGATATCTCGAACGGCGTCACTGTCCAGAGACTCTTGGTTTCGCAGGTTTAAATGGTGAACGACTGTCTTCTTCACTACCTCTTCCCACTTCAACACTTTATGTCTAGCGGTGTACTTTACTTTTCCAAAAGTGAGCGTCTTAGTCATTGGGCCATTTGAACTTAGCTCAAGGCCAGATTTAGCAGTAAATGAGCCTCTTTTTCCTGGTGGTGTTCTTTTCATAATATCGCCCTATTTCGCCGCAACTTGCATAAGTTCACCACGGAACTGCTTGTAAAATGCATTCACAGAACTAACCGCAATATCAAATTGACCATTCGTGCATAGCTCTTCTGATTTTTTGATGTCCAGTACTGTGCGGCCAAGTGCAGCGGTGGCAGTAAATGCGTCACTATGATTAATCGTCTCCGTCATCATGTTATTTCTGACAGAACGTAGTAGTTTTTGGAACGTGTCATATTCTGGACGGCTTGACTCTTGGTAGTTAACGACAGCGATTTTTTGCCATGCCAGTTTCGCACCCTTAGAAGGCAGGGTGCTCAGACGCGTCGCTAGGGTGCTCATGAAATTGGCAGTCGAAGCATAATCATAATAACGCGGCGTGACAGGTGTAAGAATCATGTCTGCGGCCTCCAAAGCTGACCATGTGATAGGACTGTCTTGAGGCGGCATATCCGCGTAGATAACATCGAATATCTCTTTAAGAACAGGCAATACCACCTCAGAAAACTTTCTCAGCAATCGATCTTGATTGGCCTCATCTAAGCTCCAATAAGTATCGACAAAGCGCTCATCGCTAGGGAAGGCCGTTATAACTGATAGGTTTGATAGATGCGTAGAGAAGGCACATTGCTTAATGATGTCCTCTAGCGTATAGCCGTTGGCAAGCAGAGCATTAACCGCGTTCTCTTCATTTTCAGGCTCGAACTCAGCCAATAGAATGTCCGTCATCGTAACAAAGATACTGCTATCTGCGACCTGCATTGTTCCTTGTCCAGCAGAGCCTTGAGGATCAAGGTCGAGTATAAGTA
The DNA here is from genome assembly GCF_036245475.1 of Vibrio sp. 10N. Taxonomy (NCBI): domain Bacteria; kingdom Pseudomonadati; phylum Pseudomonadota; class Gammaproteobacteria; order Vibrionales; family Vibrionaceae; genus Vibrio; species Vibrio sp. 10N. The sequence continues at coordinate 57,240 of NZ_BTPM01000003.1, forward strand.
CGCGAGCGTTGAGCGGTAAGTCTAATGCGGTAGCGGTAGCCAGTGTTACTGTTGTTGAAGTCTTACCGGTTCCACCTTTGTGATTAGCGACTACGATTAACTGGCCGTCATATCGCTCAAAGAAAGTAGGTAGTCCGAAGTGCTCCATAAGAACGTGAATTTGTTCATTTGTGTAAAGGTGCTGAACTCCCTGAGAGGTATGCTCACCAATAATACCTAGTTCCTCAGCCTCTTCCACTTTCTTCTTAAATGTTGGTTTGGTTGTACCAAGCAGCTTTATTACAGCCGTTTTGTTCATAGAATGGTTATACACGAGCCTATCAACCCCATCCACCAAGTCTTCGTCCGTTACTGCTACTCGCAACTGTGATTTTAGAGCCTCTTCTAAGTCAACAAGCTCATTGTTCATGTTTTGTGCTGTTTGCGCTATCGATTCTAAGATACTGGTCATATTGGCGTAACATCCTGATTATTCGTATTTGTAACCATAATAGACGCTACTTTACCATTGTAAAGTAAAATTAATCTTTTTCGGTAAAGTCATGGGTTGCGTATATTTTGTGGGAACAAGGGGGGTTGTTTGGGAGCGTTCAAAATGAACAACCCCTTGTTAGACAAGGGGTCGAAGGTGATTTGACGTTGATGGAAAAACTCGAGATTTTGAGGTCAGCTAAACCCTTTAACAAGTTCCAAATAGTTTTGTTTTGATGCCTCTTCTTTTGTATTGTGCTGTCTTTCCAGCTCTTCAACAAACTCACGCGTCTTCTCTACGACCTGCTCGTAAAGTGGTTTATGGAACTTCTCTTTTTCTTCAGATTCACTCATGAGTACCATTAGGGCGTCAGTTAGCTCAATGTATTCCTCTAGCGTTAGACCAAATGCGGCACCGCCATTAACGTTTTGCATGTTTAATTGCATCAAACGTTCTACATCCCTCTCTGCTTCTTCTATGTTTTCATCTGTAAAGGTAGCAATCCAGCGATACAGGAATCTAATTCTTGTATCATGCCCAACGCTGTTATCATCCTCATCTTCATTAACTATTTCAAAGCCCAACGTACCTTGACGTTCGCTTTCTTCAATGATGATACGTTCTCTTGATTCTTCGCTTTCGCTTATCGTTTTCAATGAACTAGCGATTAACCTTTTCAGAAACGTTTTCGGAGATTTATACGTTGGCATTAAGAGCTCTCCATTGTGGCCGTAGACGCCAAAGACTGTTTGAAGTTTCTTAATGGAAATTGGATAGAGTTTTTGTCCAGTTTTAAACCGACTAAGTAGATCGAGCATCTTTTTGCTGTGCGCGTCGCTCAAAGCTAAATACTGATCGTTTGATATTAGCGCGTAACCATTGGTCTTCGCTTTTGCTATGTACGAATTACGCAACTCGTTATTGGGAATAATAGTAAGAACACCATCTTTATATTGGCACCGACTAAAAAGAGGGGAGTAGTCAAAGTCACCGTTATCGTTCTCTATGCCGATAACAGTTTCAGTCAGTTTTTTTATCGGAGATCTAAGCATCGATGCTACGTTGCTTGAGCGGTCCAATTTAAAGAACGATGCAATCTCTTTCGCTTCAAATTTATAATGTGGTATGGCGTGACCATTCGCAACATCCCCGTTTACGTACCAATCTTGAGCCCTCATCTTCGTGAACAAAATAGAAAGTACATCACACATCTTTGGTGTGAGCTTCATGGAGGCAAACACGATATCGTTGCTTTTTATGTGAGATTCTATACCTGCGTGATATTTACGAACAACGGAAGTCGGTAGTGGTTTTTCTGTTTGATCGGAATTGACTTGTTCTTCCATAACTTGTGATCCATTCGTTGTTTTTGACTGACTTTAAGCAATGCCACCTTGCAGTAATCGAAAGTCGTGAAATGCTTAATCTCAGTGACAATAATGCTTAATATCAGTCATGATAATGCTTAATATCAGTCAAATCAACCTCTCGACTAACTGCATCTACGTGATATATCCTTACTGCACTGAACTACAGTATCGTAAGCATATGCATGAAAATTAAAAAATTATCTTCGCATTTTGCTTGATGCTTAAACTCAGTCAAAAGGACTTATTTTGAGTCAGCAATGCTTAAACTCAGTCAAAAGGACTTATTTTGAGTCAGCAATGCTTAAACTCAGTCAAAGGACTTATTTTGAGTCAGTTATGCTTAAATTCAGTCAAAGGACTTATTTTGAGTCAGTTATGCTTAAATTCAGTCAAAAGGCTTATTTTGAGTCAGCAATGCTTAAACTCAGTCAAAAGGCTTATTTTCAGTCAGTTATAATTATTTTCAGTCAGTTATAATTATTTTCAGTCAGGAATTGCTTACTTCAAGTCAAAAATTGCTTAAAACGAATCAAAGGATCGAATGAAAAAACTTTAAAACTCAATAACTTAGAGCTCTTTTTGAGAGTGCATAGATCTTATAGTCTTTATATAGATCCTATATAGAGTTTTATATATAAGATCTATTGAAAAAACTTATCTGACGGATTTCTTTAGCTTTTCCTTATGGAAGGCTAGGCAATGGGTACTAACGACTGATAAGCCAAAAGCGGCATTTGAGCGCGTGTCTTAACTCAGTGAGGCGCTAGATGATCGGCGTGGCACCGACCAAATACCGCAGAAGAAGGAGATTTGAATAGGGCAGAAAAACTTATCATTTGTAAACCCGAACGGTCTTAACCTTTACTGATAGCTTCTTGAATCAGCGACCAGATACCCGAAATAACGTCTTTTGCGACAGGTACGACTTGTTTGGTGACTTCAGCAAAAAGCTCGTTTAGGTCTGTTCCCGTAGCAATGCCATACAGTGCTATGCACCCTGCTGCGAGAAGTGCAAATTTCAATAGGTCGAACATAGCGTAATCCTCCATGATTTTGACTATCGTATCGTAAGTTATTAATTTTCCAAAGTTTATATAATAGGTAATTAACCTATTATATATTAGTCACCGAAGCTCAAATCAAGTGCAGTCCTTGATGCTGACAATTCTGAGTACAAATCATCGAAGCGCCAGCCGTTTGATACATTGGCATTGTACCAAGTTTTTAGGCATTGCTTCAGCTCGTACTCGTGCCATTGAGTATCGTTGTTCGAAATGAACTCTGGCAAGTCCTTTGGTGATAGTGACAGCATGTCGGTCTTCATTTGATTCAACTTAGACTGACGGTCCAATGTGGCTTTGGCATATATTTTATTGTCACGTTCAATTCTCATACCCATGTGGTTTTCGCTACGAGACCGGGCTGATGTCGCTATCGAAGGAAATGCCTGATCTGCAAAGTATGTGCTTACCAGATATCTCTGCTGTCCGTTACTACGCAGGAACCTATCTAGTTTATGCATGATCTCGGGAACCTTATCGCTGCGGTTATCTGCGATGACGAGTAGTTCTTGTCTTCTTGGCTTATATCCGAAGTAGTGACGGCAGAACGAGTTGGCGAATGGCGTTGCCCCTCTTGGTGTACGGTGCGCCATGTCTGTGTAGGTAAGTGCAACGGCGCGCTGGAAGTTGTTCGCTGGTAATAATGCTAAATTATCTGGGATCATACGGAACCTCTCGATGTCTGAATTAGTGGGCTCTGTTTACAAATTTTTCGTAGTCGCTATGCTGCGAAAAAATGTGCAATGTATCATTCAGCAGAACCCCGCGTTCGCAATGTCCTAGAGCGATGGTTTGATAGTTGTAACGGCGTGAGGACCGAAACTTCGCAGTACCCTGTTCAATCGATGATTCTAATTTGGCAATGCGCTTGAGTAGCTGTTTACTCGGTCTCTTGGGCATCTTTATTTTCATGCTGATTACTCGTTTGTGTTGACGTACAATTACGTTAGCATCGGAATTGAAGTTTCCTAAATGACCGTTACAGTGTCGCTGGCAGCGTAAAGATAGAGGTATGGTGATGGCGAGAGAAAGTATTCCATTTTTTGAGCAACAAAAGTGGCTGATAGAGCATGGAGAAGCGCTAAACGAATATGCGGTACCGAAGTTTAATTCTTATCGGCCAAATGTGGAACATACGCTAGAAGAAGCGGTAGAGTGCTTATTCTATCAATCTCGCTTTGCTTCGAGTCATCAAATTCTTGATAAACACAATGCTGCAATCGATATCGAGCTGACCATAGAAGAATCTGTAGAAATATCAGCGGGTACATACCTGGCTGTTTGTGTGAAACACGGAAATCAAATCAATAAACTGTCGTTTATTGTGAACAGCAGTGAGAGTCATTACTTCTTCTTTGACCTTTCAACGGCCAGCGCCGTCGCTAAAACGCACTTCTTATGAAAATCCGCGTTCGTCACAACTATAACAGTGTGGAAATCGACCACAACGGAACAATTGTCAGTGGCCATAAGAGTGTAGCCGGTGCAACGGTTCCAGTGTTGCAGAGAAACGGAGGGTCTGAACGTTATCCCTTCGGCGGCTTTGAGGACGCAGATCTATATAGAAATACGCTGCTCGAATACCAACTGGTCAAGGTAGTCGATGTGTTGTCATTCACTAAAGATGATTTCTCGAAGCCAGTTTACTTTGATATGGATAATTACTTAGTTGGCGTGTTTGATGTGAACACCGGTTTGGTTAGCGTGCTTTTAGATGGGGGAGAGCCTATACGTAGAGTTCAACCTAGACAACCTTCAAAACGGAACGTTGATAACGTGGTGAGACTGCATCGGCAATAGAGGGTAGGTTTGGATACCCGTTTTCCTCTCTTTGGTGGATTATGAAAAAATGATTCACCAATTCAAGCGCGGGTTGCTCTCTACAGCTTGTCTCAGTTCTGCTTTACGATAGCGATCAGGCTCACCACAAACCACATGCAGACAGTCACGCATAGCAATAGCGGGATTGGAATATCGGTGTTTATGCAGGTGGGAAATTGTCTCTGTATCAAGTTCGACTATTTGCCATTTGTACATGTCACTGGAGATTTTGAGTACCTCCACTCTAATCGAAAATATCTTTAATGATGAATAGACTTCCATAGGGTTGCTCTCATTTCAATTCGTGTAGGGGCTACTGGCAACAAGTATATACGAGTAATAAAGTCGCATACTCACAGGTGTCTAACTCATTGATTTTGTATTGATGAAAAACGCCTCAGAAAAATAAAGTATCATACTGAAATGATCACCAAGACCAAAATGGAGCAGAAACTGAGTAATAAAGTTTCATACTATTAGAGGTGATGTTTGGATAACTACTGTCTCATTTATGCCCCATTATCATCTTCGACGATCAAACTCACATTTTCAATAATCGTGATTTCCCCAAATTTTACTCATGTGACGTTGGCAATATCTATGCATTGGCAGTGAGTATTTAGGAGTAAATGCTAGGTCGCTTCGGGACAAAAGCGACTTAGTATTTACGCCCGGCTCCGTATATCAAACTGTAGTCGAATTAGTACTATAGGATGTAGCTGTTACCTGATTTTTGGGGGTATAAGAGCACTCGTTTTCAATGTGTTCAGATGAATCTGAATCGTAAAAAGAAATTGATATTATCTCACTTTTTGGTATCACAACCCGGAAGTCATCCACATCAAATCCGTCTGTACTGTTCATTTCCCCATAATGTTTATTGTAATCATTGATAACTTTAAGTTTCTTTCGTTTAACAGAACGGTAACCGCTCCGTAGTGGAAGTATGGCAATACTACTGCTTGTCATTTCGTTAGTGATACATGAAAAAGTGTCGTGTGAGATACCAATGTATATCTTGTTATTCGCTAATGTTATCAATATAGGCCTCTGGTCAATGCAGGACTCCATTAGAAGGGCCTCAATATGATCATTTACAATGACATTAGCAACTTGTTGGTAGTATCGGTCACTATTTTTTCGAAAAAAGGTGACATTGATTAATACTGCTGCCAAGGCAGCTAAAATTACTGCTAGTGATAATGTTACAAGGATGAATAACTCGGTATGGAAGGCTATAAGTTTTGTTGTCAGGTTTAGCCCGACACTGCTTACTGCTATGACGATAAGTAATATGAATGATGCTGCTAAAAAAAACGTTCCCCAAGCCGCAATATGAAAGTATGAATCCCAACCCTCAGACCTTTGTTGACGCAACCTTGCTGGTAAGTACAGCCTCGTAAAAATGAAACCAGTAACAAGAACAATCAATACATAGAACAGCCCCAATGACAATACTCCTAGTTAGCAGCCTCACGTACTTTTTTTACAACAGCCTTTGAATCTCTTTTTAAAACAACGCAACCATTTTTATCAACATCAAATCTGTCTTTGTTTTTTTTCATAAGTTCTGCCAAGCGAGTCGCTTGGTCAGTCGTTTTTTTTGAAGTTGTGGTTTGCATAAGCAAGCTTCCCTTTATCTTGTAAGCCTTAGTACGCTTCGAGAATTACTATCAAATTCTTGAGCAGCACACCAACTATGGTTTAGCTTAGCACCTTAGTACTCTTTTTGCGTCAGCCTAGAAAAATTTAGTAGACATGTATTTTAAGAACATTTGTATCGTAACAGTACGGGACAGAAGCGAGATAGTGGATCTTTAATCACTTGTAGCTATATCAAACAAGTATTTGTAATGCTCATCGAAATCGTCGCTATGGCTAACACCTAGAATGCATGCCATCCGTGCAATATTGACGCCCTGATCAATCGTGATGCCACCTTCAACTAAATGACTTTCAATGTATTGGTATACATGTTCGCTTACATCAGCATTCAACATTTTATCTGCAAATTCAATCATTCTGAGAGTGGTGTTTTGACTCATCTTCGGCAAAGCTCCTAAATTGACTCTAAAACCAATTCATTCTCAATGAAGACTTGATAACGATTCTTTCGTATATTGGCGTACTTGATTTTTGAATCTTGGCCAGTCAACTTGATGATACTTTCCAATAGCTTTCGGTCATGATCGGACATCTTAGAGCCAATAATCACTTCTCGAAGAGCATTGAAGTGATTGTACTTTAGTTCACCATCCCCAGTTTTAATGAATCGATATTCCTTTTCATTTGCATAGCTGTCAGGTTTGTTCATATATGCTGAGGTGACTAGTCTTCCAAAGTTATCATGTTTGAAGTTTTTTCCCGGAACTTCCTCTAGTCCAGATTCTTCAGTAATTAGGTTATCGCCGATGAGAATGTTCGAAATAGGCTGATAGCCTATATAATCATGGACTAAAGTCTTATCGTTGAATTCTTCAACAAGTCTCTGCTTATCAAAAACCATACAGAAGCCTCTCAGCCCATCTGCATAATAAGACCAATGGAACAAGGAATCGGATAGCTCGTATGGACGTTCCATATCGACAGCCATAGATAGAGCTGCGATGTTTTTGAAATGTTCTAAGTCGGGACAGTATTTATCGTCCGGATTTGGGAGTTCTAATTCAAAGAGCGACTCTGTAGGGTCGTTCAAGTTTGCAGGTTTCGCAAAATAAAGGCATGTATTCAGCAGGTTTGCTACTGAGTATTTGTCAACTCTTTGAAATTTATATAAATACAATTTGGAACCCTTAAGTCTCACAACTCTCTGAAATCCTCAGCGCATCTTCAATCTCAACGCCAAGGTATTCAATCGTACTTTCTAACTTAGCATGACCAAGAAGTAATTGAATAGCCCTAAGATTCTTGGTTTTAGCGTAGATCAAAGAAGCCTTGGTTCTGCGCAGTGAATGCGTGCCGTATAGTGTTTTATCTAGTCCGATATCAGTAACCCATCGATTAACCATAGTGGTGTAGTAGTGATAGGAGATGGGCTGCCCCTCACGTCGTGGGCTTGGAAACAGGTAGTCTGTTGGTGATAATGAATTTTTGATGATCCACTGCGATAATGTTTGTTGAGTCTTGGGTGTGATCTCGAAGTGTACTTCCTGCTGGGTCTTTTGCTGTTTGACGATTGTTCTCGACATCACACAACCACTGCGACTGACATCTTGGACTTTCAAGTTACGTAAATCACACGATCTTAGCTTACAATCGATGGCGAGATTGAATAGTGCTAATTCAAATAGCCGCTCTTCCAGTTCAAGTCGAATACGGATGCGCCAAATGTCCTCTAGTTTGAGGGCTTTCTTCTGACCTACACGCTTTCCTTTATTCCAAGCTTCCATAATGTGCTCCTTACTTCATAAAAATGCTCTTTAAGTAAGGCAGAAATCAAATACAATGCTGCATCCAGTGGTATGATTGACGGAATATTTTTATAACAAGAAAACTTCTAATGAATCAAACAGAACAACAGTATTTGAAAGAGCTTGAAGGCAAGCTTTGGAACGCAGCAGACAAGCTACGCTCAACGCTAGACGCAGCGCAGTACAAACATGCAGTGTTAGGGCTAATCTTCGTTAAATACGTCTCTGATGCGTTTAAGCTGCGTCAGGATGAAATCAAAGCTGACATCGCTAACCCTGAGCACGAATACTACTTGGATCCTGCTGATTACTCGGAAGAAGAACTAGCAGAAGAGATTGCTATTGAACTTGAACAACGTGACTTCTACACAGAGAAAAACGTGTTCTGGCTACCTACTGAGTCTCGTTGGCAGTTTCTTCAAGATAACGGCCCATTAGTTATTGGTGGCGCTGAACTTGATATTAATGGTAAGCCTAAGAAAATCACTTCTGTTGGTCACCTCATCGATAACGCACTTGAAGGTATTGAGCGAGATAACCCGAAACTGAAAGGTGTACTTAACAAGTCATACTCTTCATTGAAGATTGACCAAGCGAAGCTGAATGAGCTTATCAATCTGATTGCCACTATCCCGTTTGTTCATGCTGATTTAAACAGTAAAGACATCCTAGGCCATGTATACGAATACATGCTTGGTCAGTTTGCACTGGCTGAGGGTAAAAAAGGTGGTCAGTTCTATACGCCAGCCTCTATCGTAACGCTGATCGTTGAGATGATTGAACCTTTTGAAGGTCGTGTATATGACCCTGCAATGGGTTCTGGCGGTTTCTTCGTTCAATCAGAGAAGTTCATTGAACGTCATGCGAATGAGAAGAAAGTCGACGCAATAACGCAGAAACAGAAAATCTCAATCTACGGTCAAGAATATAACCATACAACGTGGCAACTAGCAGCGATGAACATGGCGATCCGTGGTCTTGATTACGACTTCGGTAAAGAGCCTGCAAGTACCTACACTAACGTGCAGCACCCAGATCTTCGTGCTGACTTCATCATGGCTAACCCTCCATTCAACATGAAAGAATGGAACACGGGTGTTGATGATAACGATCCTCGCTTCAAATACGGCCAACCACCATCAGGTAATGCGAATTTTGCGTGGATGCAGCACATGCTTCATCACCTTGCTCCTGAAGGCTCTCAGGCGCTTCTGTTGGCAAATGGTTCTATGAGTTCAACGGCCAACAACGAGGGCACTATTCGTCAGGCGTTAATCGAGAACGACTTGATTGAATGTATGGTAGCGCTTCCCGGTCAACTGTTTACCAACACACAGATCCCTGCCTGTATTTGGTTCTTAACGAAGAACAAGAACCCTCGTGTAGATAAGGCAGGTCGTAAGCTGCGTGGCCGTAAAGGTGAAGTGCTATTTATTGATGCTCGTAACCTTGGTTTCATGAAAGACCGCGTATTACGTGATTTCAGCTTTGATGATATTAAGAAAGTAGCTGACCTATTTCATGCATGGAAAACAGGCGTAGAAGTACATGGTGTTGGTTATGAAGATCAAGCTGGTTTCTGTAAATCAGCAACATTGGAAGAAATCACGAAACATGACTTCGTACTGACTCCGGGTCGTTATGTTGGTGCTGCTGAGGAAGAGGATGATGGCGTCCCTTTCTCTGAAAAAATGGTGACTTTGACTTCTAAGTTAAGTGAACAGTTTGCAGAGTCAGCAACGCTAGAAGCGGAGATTAAGAAGAACCTAGCGGGGTTGGGTTATGAGCTTTAAAACTCCCTTAGGGAAAACTATTTTCGAAACAAAACCGATAAGTGCTGGATGCGAGTTTGTTTCAGGGTACGCGTTCAAAAGTAAAGATTTTGCCGAATCTGGCTTTCCAGTCATAAAAATTAAAAACATTCAAAATAAACAAGTTACTTTGAATGGTGACAATCAGTTTATACCTAAGAGCGTCATCACCGAAAAATTGAATAAATTCAGGTTGACGCATGGTGATATCCTAATTGCAATGACAGGACAAGGTAGTGTTGGCCGAGTCGGAAAACTAGTTTTAAATGACAAACGAGTCACCCCATATTTGAATCAACGTGTGGGTAAATTTGTTACGCACCCTAACGTGTTGGACAAGGACTACTTGTATTACGTTATTAGCACTTCTGCATATGAAAGCTTACTCTTTGCTGCTGGTTCGGGAAGTGGTCAGCCAAACCTAAGTCCTGCGATCATCAAAGGGGTTGAAATTCCATTTCCGCCAGTCAAAGTTCAAGAAAGTATTTCAAAGATACTTAGAGATCTGGATGAAAAAATTGTTACCAATGTTCAAATGAACCAAACCTTAGAACAAATGGCACAAGCCATCTTCAAGTCATGGTTTGTCGACTTCGACCCCGTAAAAGCTAAGATGGAAGGCGAACAACCAGTGGGTATGGATGCGGCTATTGCCTCGCTATTCCCTGAAAAGCTAGTTGAGTCTGAAGAAGGAATGATCCCTGAAGGCTGGAGTGTTGAGCCATTAAAAAACATATCACGGGTTATTAATGGACGAGCTTATAAAAATACAGAGTTCAAAGAGGAAGGAACTCCAATTATAAGGATTCAAAACCTTACAGGGAAAGGGAAAACAGTCTATTCAGACATGGAACTACCAGAAGATAAGTTAGTTGAGCACGGTGATCTTATTTTTGCATGGTCAGCAACGTTTGGGCCGCATCTGTGGCGTGGGCCTAAATCAATCTATCACTACCATATTTGGAAGATGGATGTAGATGAAACAAAGTTTGGCAAATACCTGCTTTACCTACATTTAGCAAGGTTGACTGATTATCTGAAAAATCAGGGTACAGGCTCAATCTTCACTCACTTAACCAAAGGAATTATGGAGAGTCAAAAGCTCGTCATTCCAAATGAGTCAGTAGTTGAAGCATTCTCAAAAGTGGTGACGCCTTTGTTTGCTCAGATTGATAGCTTACATAAGGAAAATAAAATCCTTGAGCAGCTTCGCGACACGCTACTTCCTAAATTGCTTTCCGGCGAAATAGACTTAGAAACGGCAACTGAGAACTAATAAAAAAGGACTATAAGACGTGTTTAAAATTGATAAGGAATCCAATCGAATTTCAAGGATCGAAACTAAACGTTTTAGTGAACTGGGTTTTAGAGAACGTGACCACTTGCAAGAATGGCTTGCTAATCAACCTGACGCGCTGGGCGAAGAGTTACTTATTATTCAAAAAGAGTTTGATGGGTTCGATGACACCAGGGAGCGACTTGATCTGCTAGCGATGGATAAAGATGGCAATTTAGTTATCATTGAGAACAAGCTGGATGATACTGGTCGTGACGTCATGTGGCAGGCTCTCAAGTACGCGTCTTATTGCTCAAATCTAACTAAGTCTCAGATTGTTGAAATTTATCAAAGCTATTTAACGAAATATTGTAGCGGTGGTGATGCTAAAGCGCTTTTATGTGAGTTTCTTGAAGCGCCAGACTTAAGTGAGGTAGTTCTAAACTCTGGTATGGATCAGAGGTTGATGCTGGTAGCTGCAAACTTTAGAAAGGAAGTTACTAGCACAGCCTTGTGGTTGCTAAGTCATGATATTCAGGTTCAGTGTTTTAAAGTAACACCATATGCGATGGCTGAAGAGCTGTTCCTTAATGTGGAGCAAATTATACCTACACCTGAAGCTCAAGAGCTGATGATTGGTATGAACGCCAAGGAGGCGGAAGAGAAGAATACCGAAGCTGAGCTGAAAAATAGGCACAGGATTCGAATGGCGTTTTGGGAGCAAGCCCTAGAAGCGATGAAGAGTAGTCAATGCGACCTATTTAACAATATTAACCCAAGTAAAGACCATTGGTTAAGTGCTGGTTCTGGCGTTCGTTCATGCCCTTTCTCTTTAATATTTGGCACTAAAGAAGCTCGTGTCGAATTCAGCATGTCTCGTTCCGAAATGAAAGAGAACAAGTTTATTTTTGATCACTTAATAGAGCAGAAAACTGAAATTGAGTCTGTGTTTGGGGAAAATTTAGAGTGGCTTCGATTAGATGATAAGAAAGCATCACGCGTTCAGTTTCAAAAGGATTTTGATGGTTATGACCGTGAGAATTGGCCTGAAATCATTGAGTGGATGGTTAAGCATATGACGATGCTTGAAGGTGCTTTTAAACAATCATTAACTTTAATTAATCGTGAACTACGTCAAGCCACATTTTCGACGGAGCCTGAAGTATGATCACTGAAGATCAGTTAGAACAAGAGTGCATTCGATGGTTTACCGACCAAGGTTACCTCTATAAAAATGGCTATGACATTGCACCAGACGGCGACTCGCCAGAGCGTGATGATTACCATCAAGTCGTCTTAAAACAGCGGTTATTAAATCAGTTAGAAATCATCAATCCAGAGTTGCCTATTGAAGCTCTTAATGATGTGGTTAACACGGTATCTTCCCCCGATACGCCAATTCTTATTAAAAACAACCGCGCCTTCCACAAGTTTGTGATTGAAGGGGTGCCTGTTGAATACACGGCTGTTGAAGACGGCGAATCGAAGACAAAGCATACTCATGCGCAGTTAATGGATTTTACAACGGCTGATAACAATGAGTTCCTTATCGTGAATCAGTTTACGATTACAGGTACAAAAGGTAATCGCCGCCCTGATGTTGTTGTGTTTATTAATGGCTTACCAATCTCTGTCATTGAGCTAAAAAATCCAGCCGATGAACATGCCGATATTTGGAATGCGTTTAACCAACTACAAACTTACAAAGATGAAATTTCAGATCTGTTTGTTTTCAATGAAGCGTTGATTGTCAGCGATGGTTGGACTGCTCGTGTTGGTTCATTGACTGCAAATAAAGAACGATTCTTGCCTTGGAAAACCGTTTCTACAGAAGACGACCGACCACTATTAGAGTTTCAATTAGAAACAATGGTTCGTGGCTTTTTCAAGCAAGATTTATTGCTCGATTACATTCGTTATTTTGTGTTGTTTGAAACCGACAACGACAAAATAATCAAGAAGATTGCAGGCTATCACCAGTTTCACGCGGTGAGAGCGGCGGTTGAAGCAACGGTTCGCGCTGCTAATACTTCAGGAAACTTTCTAGAAAGTACCATTCCAGCTTTAGAAAAGATTAAGCAAGGCAGTGGTAAGGCTGGGGTTGTTTGGCATACCCAAGGCAGTGGTAAAAGCATCTCTATGGTTTGCTACGCAAGTAAGTTATTACAGCAAGCCTCAATGAATAACCCAACGATCGTAGTGGTGACCGACCGAAATGACCTTGATGGTCAGCTTTACAATACGTTCGGGATGGCACAAGAGACGTTAAAGCAGATCCCACAGCAAGCAGATGATCGTGATGCATTACGTGAACTGCTTTTAAATCGCCAATCTGGCGGCATCATCTTCACGACGATTCAAAAGTTTGCTTTATTAGATGAAGAGACAGAGCACCCTAGACTGTCTGAGCGAAGTAATATCGTGGTTGTTTCTGATGAGGCGCACCGAAGCCAATATGGCAATAAGTCAAAGATGGTTGAGGTGAAAGACAAAAACGGCACTGTAACGGGTCATAAGTACGTTTATGGTTATTCCAAGTACATGCGTGACGCACTGCCTAATGCTTCGTTTATCGGTTTTACAGGCACGCCTATCGCGATGGATGACAAAGACACGCGTGGTGTTTTTGGTGAGTATGTCTCTATCTATGATATTCAAGATGCCGTTGATGATGGTGCTACGGTCCCTATCTATTATGAGTCCCGACTTGCTAAGCTTGATATTAATCAAGATGAAATTGAGCAGCTTAACGATAAAGTTGAAGGTGAAATCGGTGAAGATGAAGAAACGGCAGCTCGTGAAAAAGTAAAATCAGAATGGGCAACGCTAGAAAAGCTGGTAGGCGCAGAGCCTCGCATTAAGCAGGTTGCGAAAGATTTGGTACATCACTTTACTACTCGAACCTCTACTTTTCCCGGCAAGGCAATGATTGTCTCTATGAGCCGAGAAATCTGTGTCGACCTCTATGACGCAATCGTAGCGATAAAGCCTGCGTGGCATCACCCAGATACCGATAAAGGCGCTATAAAGATAGTGATGACAGGCTCCGCATCAGATAAAGAAAAGATGCAGCCTCATATTCATGATAAGAAAACCAAGAAGCTATTCGAGAAGCGTTACAAAGATACTGACGATGAGCTTCAACTCGTTATTGTTCGAGACATGTGGCTAACAGGATTCGATGCGCCTTGTTGTCATACCATGTATATCGACAAACCAATGAAAGGGCATAACCTGATGCAGGCGATTGCTCGTGTAAACCGAGTCTTTAAAGATAAGCCCGGTGGCTTGGTTGTCGATTATATTGGTATTGCTAATGAGCTTAAAAATGCACTAAAAACCTATACCAATAGCCAAGGGAAAGGCCAGCCAACAATTGATACAGCGGAAGCGTTTGCAGTATTGATGGAGAAGGTTGATATCATTCGAGGGATGTTTGCAACGCCTGTTGATACAACGGTATTTAACTACCGACCTGACTTTGAAACAGATGCATTGCGGTTGTTGCCGGGAGCGGTAAACCATTTGTCTGGTTTGTCTCACACAAATGCTAATGGCAAGGAAGTTAGGGATGGTAAGAGACGTTTTCTAGATGTGATGGCTGCACTTACTAAAGCATATTCCCTATGTAGCACTATGGATGAAACTCAAGGCTACAAAAATGAGATAGCTTTCTATTCAGCGATTAAAGCTGCGTATTCGAAAATGAATCCGGCAAAAAAGATTAATAAAGAAAAGCAAAACTCGGCACTGAAACTCATTCTTGATAATGCGGTTATAGCTGATGGTGTCGATGACATCTTCTCTATGGTTGGGCTTGATAAGCCAAATATCGGGCTTCTCTCTGAAGAGTTCTTAGAAGATGTTAAGAACATGAAAGAGAAGAACCTTGCCGTAGAGCTGTTAGAAAAGCTGCTTCGTGATGAGGTTAAATCTCGCATGAAGAACGACGTCGTACAGGAGAAGAAATACTCTGAACGTATTATGTCGACGCTTCAAAAATATCATAACCGCAGCATTGAAACGGCTCAAGTTATCGAAGAGTTGATTCAGTGGGCGAAAGAGATGCAAGAAGATGGAGAGTTACTAGACAAGCTCAACCTCTCTGTCGACGAAATAGCTTTCTATCGCGCATTGGTCGACAATGAATCCTCGGTTAGAGAACTTGGTAACGACAACTTACGTAAGCTTGCTATTGAATTGACTCATCAACTGCGCAAGTCTGCCACTGTTGATTGGCAAAAGAGAGATAGTGTTCGTGCTCGCATGCGCAACCTCGTTCGTCGGTTATTACGTAGATGGAAATACCCGCCTGATGCGGCAGAAGAAGCAATTAAGCTTGTGCTAGAGCAAGCAGAAGTGCTGGCAGATGGTTGGTATGCGACTTAAGTAGAATAAAGGCAAGGTGTGAAAGCCTTGCCTTTTGCGTATTTATTTATTACTGATTTTCATAAGGTGTTATGTATTGCTCGGTTCAGAATACATAAAGTAATGAGTTGAGAGTTATTTAGACCATCGACTCTAAATGATTTCTGTCCAGAAATGAGCTACGTGTACAGGTCACAGACTGTGATCACCAAGCGATTCTGTCGTACCTTAATTACCAAGCGACTTTGTCATTACAATAACTACCGAGGGAAAATGATGCCAAACAAGGTTTTACCTTACGATGAAGGAGCTGCTGCGTACAGGCGTCGCGTTCCGTTTACATTGAATCCATACGATGAGTCAGATTGGAAAAACTCGGAATGGGACAAAGGTTGGATGGCTGAGTTTGATATGGACACTAGCGATTCTTACGATTGGGCTTCTAACACATTTAAGGATTAGTGGGGAGATTAGGCCGTGGTACGCACTCATACCAAATTTAATCAGCCAGCGAACAGAGTAGGTGCGCTTCTAACGCTAGATGAACTCTTAGTTCGTAACGATGCAAAAGAGTGTATTGATAGCTTAGAACTTGGTTTGAATGTTTCGGTTTGATTAACTCCATTACTTCCAGTCCTCGCAAACTTTCGAGCCATTGGCAGAATCAGTTCGAGTACAAGCCAAACATCGTAAGATAGCCCACCATACCATTCACCGCCATGGTCGTTGTTGCACACAAAGACACGGTTGTGTCGAGAGGACAGCCCCGTAGCTTAGTTGCGATCTGAAAAGGAAGAATAAGCACTGCCAGCCCCCCCTGCACCACAAAAATTTGCATCAGTGGGTCAAACAAGGAGAGAGAAATAGTTTGAGTTTGAGCCGCAGACACAATTGCGCCCCAAATAGTTTGCGGCATATTCAATTTGAATGCCAGCAAGGTACCGATAAGTAAAGTCGCGACAGCAAACCAAGGAGAGCGGATTGCCGTAGGAAAGAGACGAAACCACGTCGAAACCAATAACAAATTCACGAGCACAACGACAGATAGTTGAGCAACCATCGCCAGCGCCTCTAGAACATAACTATCTAACTGCAAATGAATACCGGCAGTCGCATGCAAACCAACACCAACGCCAGAACCAATAGTCAGCATCTTGATTAAATTGGATTTCAACCAGTCAGAAGACAGGATGTAGTAGCCAAGGTAAAGCGGGGTTCCGAGGCTAAGTTGAGTTAAGAAAAAGTCTGCGCTTCGACTTGCGCGCAAGACAAGCACCAAATAACCAAAAGAGACCAGCAATAATGTGGCGTAAAGAATTTCCCATCGACATTCTTTTACTTTAAACATTGCTGGTCTCCTCAAATTAAATGACCGACTTGTCAGTCAGATACGACTTACATCGCGTAAAGCTCGTCAATCGCCTCATCAACTTTTGATGTCATGGCGCTCACATCCTCAGTAGGCACTAGGAAACCGCTAAGATCTTCAACCCACTGACTAAAGTCAGCCAGATAGCTTTGCGCGACTGTAAAATCTCCATTGGCAATATGGATATCTATAATATCTATACGATACAACAATATACCTTCAGTTGAGTCATAGATATCTGCAATTTGAACGATCGCTCGTAACTCTGCCAAGTGGACTGACAGAGGAAAATGACAAACTTTATTGTAGTTGAACGGCAGCGTGACCACTGTGGATATTTATCGTCATCTAGGGCTTGGCCGTCAGAAGGTAAGCAAGGTTTTTCAAGACTATTTGAAAGCCAACCCAGACTCGATGATTTATGTTCCAGCGAAGCGCAAATACTTAGCTGCCCCAGATTTTAAACCTTGTTTCCTTGGTGATATCAAAGCTGGCGAGTTTTTGGATGCGCTAATGGTGGTATTTGGTGTCACTGAAGTAGAAGAAAGTAACTAAAGCAGCATAGCTCTTAATACTTCAATCGTTATACCTCTGCCTTGAACCTTCTAGCATTGAGCTGAAGGTTCTTATCTAAGTCTTCTATGACCTCACCTTTAGCCGCCAACATTTCCTCAGCTTCCCCTTGATGTCCCATAGTAAAGAACAGTGAACTAGGCGCTTGACCTGTTGTTGCCGTGATATAGGCGCGAGCATCACTGAAGTAAGGAAGAATGGTGCTCAACTGATTAATGTCGAGCACTTCTTGAAGGCCAAGGTAGTACGCTTCGATTCTCTGCTCTGCCTCAGAGTAAGTGATCTTTTCAAGTTTCGCATAAGCTAACCAAAGGACGATGTTTTCTTGGATAGCTTCGGTAATTTCTGATTTCATACACCTGATTGTTCTAAGTGAACGGTTTTAGTTAGCGATTGTCTTTATTAAACATAACCAGATCTCATTAAAGATGCACGAGTTATCCCCTTGCTTGGCTACATTTCTAGAGCCAGTGTTTTATCAGAACAGCTAATTGGGTTTGTGTGGGTGAAGCACGATGTGCGCTTGTGCGGTTTGAACATTCCACTCTTGCATTTCGGCAATGAACCTTCCGTGGTCGTTGATAATATCGATGAGCTCTTGGGCGCGTTCTGACTGTATTAACATCGACAATGGTGTTATTTGTTGGTTGTCATCATTAAACCCGTGCTCAAGCTGTTCTTCTAACATGTAAAGAACATCAGCTTCGGCGGTGCTGCCCTCTTCAAAAAGTTGAGATTCGAAGCCGAGACTTTGCAAGTGACCTAATAGATTAAATAGTCGATCAGTACCGGCGCTTAACGTTTGATTTGCTTGCTGGTTTAGCTCATTTAATCGAATCTCTAAGTTTCCGCTTTTTCGTCGCGCCACCGCGAGCATCAATTTAATGTCTTTCTTGATATTGGCGAGTGATTTGTCTGCAAGCTTTGGTTTGAGAAATTTAATCAAAATCTCGTTTCTCTTAGCTACAGGTACAAAGCGCGTTGTTGATGAAATCTGAAAGTGTAGGTGCAGAAGCGCGTGAACGATAAGGGTGTTCAGGTTTGAGTAGTAATTGAACTCTTTGCTTATGTTCATTTTCATTTGGTTATCTTGTGTTGTCAGGGCGCTCATCGGGTTGTGGCCTTCAGAGCGCATATGGTAAATGTTATTCTTGAACAACCTTCCAAAAAGCTGTGGACTCTTGGTGTTTCACTTCTTTCTTGCCGTTAATGAACAGTGCGTGGTGCTTCTCAAGCTGTCCTAGATGGGTGTGATGCGCCGCAGCTACGTCCTTGTCTTCAGTTGCCAAGATGCCTTCAACTTGAGCCTTCTTAGGTGAATTAAGTCGGTGGCAGATAAAGGCGTTCTGATAGTCGGCGTAATTGTTGTCAGCCGTTTTAAAGTGGTCAAGCCCTTGAGTGCTAAGAATACAACCGACGCCAAACTCACGACCCTCCTTCAGCACTTTTTTTAGTGAAGGGAAGTCTTGAGACATAAAGTTGTCAGCCTCATCCACCAAAACCAGTTTCTTTAGTGCTCGATGTGAGCCGTTAGGCTTCGGTTTACCGGCTTGATGCATCTGTATGTAGAAGATGTCCAGAAGTACCGCGACGATAAGGGATTGGAGATTTTCGTCGGTGCCGGAAAGTTGCACTACAACAATATTGTCATCAAGCATGTCGAAAAGACTTTTACACTTGCGAGCGTTTGGCTCAAACACCTCATAGTCGTACAGGTCGGACAGTGCAGACATGAGAGTATCTTGTGGCACCTTCTCTTGCGAGTTGTAGATGGCAAAAACATCCTTCAGAGTCGGTGCAGGGTTTTTAAATGTGCTAACTCGATTGCGGAAGATACCTTTTTTCTCGTAGGCCAAGTCGATGCAGTTCTTGAGCATCTGGTTTTGTTTGGGACCAAGACGGAACGTGCGGCCCATTGTTGTAATGAACGTCTTGGCGGTATGGACCGGTGCAAGCTTGTGTTTTGTAAACAACGCGAACGGATTGATTGGGATGTTGCTCGCTTCAATGACCTTGGCACCGGTGGCGTTCACAAACTCATCGTCAGTGTAATCATTTTTGTAATCAAAAATCAGTACACCAAATTTTTCACCGCCTGTGTTTCGCTCTCGCTGACGGTGAAGCTGCAATAGGATGGATTTGGCTGTTTGGGTCTTACCCGTTCCCATCGTGCCAACGATAGCCATGTTTGGATTGAAGAAATGGTCTGTGTCTGTTGGTTTCCAGTAAAGATGCTCACCGGTGTCTTTGTCAGTGCCTACATGGATGTTTATTGAGCTCTGAGAGTCGTCTGACGGCTTTTTGGTTGATGAGGCGGCGTTACCCTTAGATTCTTGTTTCTTCGTCTTTCTTGAGGGCTTAGAGGCCGTTTTTTGTGGGTCAACTGGTGCCGAGTTGCTATCGCCCTTAACGTTATCGGTTTTTG
Organism: Vibrio sp. 10N; assembly: GCF_036245475.1. Classification (NCBI taxonomy): domain Bacteria; kingdom Pseudomonadati; phylum Pseudomonadota; class Gammaproteobacteria; order Vibrionales; family Vibrionaceae; genus Vibrio; species Vibrio sp. 10N. The sequence goes on from NZ_BTPM01000003.1 coordinate 77,196, forward strand.
AGCTTTCCAAAGAAGAGCTGTTTGATTCTGACTCTGAAGCTGTGCCAGTGCTATTTTGCGTCTCGGTGTGACCTGGCTGTTCAGTCGAAACCGGTGGTTTGATGATGAGATTGTCCAACAAGCACGGAGCCGGTTTAGTTTTGTTCAACGTGAACGCTAATGGATTCTGCAGCGCGTCGAAAAGTTCATCTGCTATGACGAGCGTTTTTTTAGCACGAGTGACAGCTACGTACAGTAAGTACAGCTCATTGTCAGACATCGGCTTGCCCTTCCCGAACGCATTAATCGCCTCATGAAAGTCGTCGGCCAAGATAACAGTATCAAATTCCAAGCCTTTGGAGCCGTGTGCTGTCGCTAGGTGAATCGTCGCATCAGCTTCAGTGATTGGCTTTGTCCAGTGCAGCGCTTTTTGCAAAGTAATGGCGGCATCTTCGTCATCAAGAATAAGATTGGCGAGATATTTTGTCTCAGCGTGTCGTGTTGATTGAATAATCTCTTTGAGTGAAGTGAATGATGTATGAGCGGGTATTCTTCCCTTCCCGTTCAAGTGCAAAGAAAACAAGCTAGTAAGAATTGACTCGGTAGCGTTTGTTTTGTTTGAACAAAATCTAGCAGGAATATTTGCCTCGTAACACTGGACCAAAGTTTCTAGCAGGGTTTTGTTGTTATGGGCTAATACTAGTGTTGGAGTATTTACGGTAGGCGTATAGTCCTTCGCATTAAATATAAGGCTGTCTGTACCGTTGCCTCTTATGTGAACAGTGTCGTCGTAGTGAGCCAATATTTGATTGGCTATATCAGCAACGCCTTGTCCGTATCGGAACGATTGAGATAAAGGAAAGGTTTCGTAGGGGATGATATCCATCGCATTAACACTTCCCCTGAATTGGTAAATAGATTGAAACCTGTCACCTACAAATATTTTCTGACACTCTTGTTTCAAAATAACCGACAGTAGCACCGGTGAAGCATCTTGAGCTTCATCGAACATAATGTAGTCGTAGTTAATAACGGGCTCAGACAATTGCCACGCTTTGAGATATGCGTCGTGCGTAGATGGACATTTTGATTTTGGGTTCAACATTTCAAGTGCAAGATTATTGCAGATGTTCAGAATGAACGTTGTTATGTCATCCACCTGAGAACTATTAATAGTTTTATTTTGCTTTAGTTTCTCAATGTGTTGGTTGAACTGGTCGGTTAAATGAATCTCGGTTATCTCTTTTGATGCTGTTGAGAAAAAACAGTCGATGATGGATGTTATAAGTAACCATCGCTTCTTTAAATTTAAAGTGTCAAATAGCGCATGGCTCTTATCAAGCTTTCCATACTTCTCGATGTGAGAAAGAGATAGTTTTTGGTTGACCCTATCAGACCATAACTTCCTTTCAATGTCGGTGTAACTACTTAATGCGAACGAGTGCGCAGTAGCAATATCAACGTGATTGCCCTTAAAAAGTCTTCTTGCATCTTGTTCTAGTGTTTTGTTGAAACAAATATATAAACCGTGTTTGTTCGTATGGTATTTTTCTACTGCACGAAGTGTGGAGCTTTTTCCTGTTCCCGCAAACGCTTCGCCTTTAACATCCAACCCCGCTGTAACAGCATCAATAAAATTGTTCATTTCAGGGGTGAGCGGGTAACTTCCTACTGTTCTTTGGTCACTATCCATAATTGATACCTACTTGAATCGCTGCTTTATTTTAGCAATGGTTAAGTCAGTCTTTTCTACACGACTAGCCTGTGGTTTTATTTGGACGTCAGTATTCATTGACTTGGCTGCATAAATCACATTTTGATGTGCTTTCATCAAATGTTTCACTTTAACACGGATTGGAGAAAGCGCCTCTTCAGCATACATGACCATCTTTAATTCCCATTCGTCAGCCTTTTGGAACTTGCCTTTTTTATATCGGCCATCTTCAGGAACGGAAATGTTCTCATAGAGCTTGGTAAGTTTTTTTGATGTATGGTGGCGTGTAAACGTAACCTTCAACCAACGCAACGCAAAAGAGTTACCTGCAAATTCTAGTCGCAACTCATAATTCGTCTTCTCTGACTTGTCTAGTTTCCTTTGACTACGTTCAACTTCTCTTTTCGCAATGACGGTCATCCAGTTCTGATAAACCTCATTGGCTCGATAGTACTCCCTGTCAATCTCATCATAAATAGCATCTAAGATATTCTGCATGTCGCTTCCTTGAAGTGCGTTGATTTGGTCTGTTTTCCTTAACCCACACCAAATCAAATATAGTAACGAAAAACCTATGTATTCTGTTACTACAGGAGTTATATAGTACAAAAAACATTGCTTTTTCAATCTTGTTTAAGTTGGTGTTCATTCTTAGTGTTGCCACTTTGGAAAATTTTTATTCGTGCTAAGATTTAGAATACTAGATAAAAGAGTATTGAATGTCATGAATGGATACATGCTTTCGTGATATAGCGTGGAATTTTAGATGTTGGTTTGCATTTCTCTTATTTTTGTATGACTTTTAAGGTGTGCAGGCTATCAGGTTATTAAGAGGGGAACATGGTATGTGTAGTTTTCGTGAGGCTTTAAACGATCTGAAAATGATTGTTCTTTGGTTGGTGTGGTCAGTTTTTGCCATCTTTGTTTTTATCGGTATTTTTGAAGTTCCAGACATATTGAACCTTTTTGCTCTAGCAGGGTGTGTAGTTCATTATCTGTCTAGATACGAAAAAATATGATTATAGGAGGGGTT
>NZ_BTPM01000004.1 GCF_036245475.1 Vibrio sp. 10N
ATGGGAATTAAGAACTGGACAGTAACAGCAGAAGGGGTTAAATCAGCAGCCTCCAGAGAGCTATATTTCAACGACATGAATCACCCTAACCATAATAACACAGAGCGAACTGTGGACATTATAGGTAACGGTGATACGACGGTGAGAATAATAGCAGCGAACGAAAAGCGAAAGATGAATCTTGCAAAGAGGAAAAGGGGAGGACGCCCCCCGAACGAGGCGCAAGAGTTCATTTTTACGCTACCAAAGGGGGATGAGTTTAGACCAACACCAGAGCAATGGAAAGGTATGGTGAATGGTATGCTTCGTGATATGTGCGAATATTTAAACGCACCATCACCTATTTGGGGTGAGGATGAGGATGGAAAAAGAATAAAGGTTGGAGAGCAGGAACCAAAGGCACAAATAACACCTAGCGACCTGAATGGGTTTATTAGAGCTACAGTGCATCAGCAGGATCAGGATGGTACTGGCACTGGTGATCATGCACATGTAATGATAGGTAATTATATTCCAAAGCTGGATTATGGCTTGCCTTTAAACCACAGAGGGGTATTAAAGACTCTCAAGATGTCATTTAACGAGCAGGTCAAGAATACCATCGGGATATGTAACAGTGAGTACATAGCCAAAAAAAGATACAAGGGTATAGCCAAGAAAAAAGTCCCTAAGTGGAAGGCTGATATAGCCAAGAAAGGGGATATTATCAAGGATGAGCTTGAATATATGCGCAGAGCCAAGCTGGAGCATAGGTTTGAATTAATGCCAGAGTTGAATAGTCTCCTTAATAAAATTGAGGATCAGTTTGAAAGGCTCGACAAATATAAAGAAGAAGGCAACGCAATGCGGTTTGGAAGCACCCTAAACAGGGTTGAAAAGACTATAAAGCAAGTGGATGAGATTGCCGTGAAATATGAGGACAACGAGGCTCTAAGCAGCTTTTCAGAGCGCATTAAGCAAAGGGTTGATCAAGCAAGAGAGCAGGAAATACAGCAACAAAAAGACCCAAATCAAAAGCACGATATTGATTCATCAAAAATAAAGTTGTGATGGGGTTGACAGGGGTGAATCAAAACCCTATTATTGATGTATCAAAACAAAGGAATTAAATCATGAAAAACGAACTGAAAGACATACAATTGCTAATGAATGCTGGATCACTAACTGGTGCTACAGTGAGCCACCAACCTATGTTTGGTGGGTGGGTTGCCACCTTCCAAGGGAAGAAGAAAAACGAGCACTATCAGCTACATACACAGCGTGGTGAGATGCGTACTTTTAAGACAGCAGATGCCGCTATAAAGCTTGTTAAGGGGTTGGGCTTTGCCAACTGTACGGTGGACTTCACCTAATGCCCGATAGGGCATACAAGCCCCTCACAGCAGCTTGCATGGCCACTGTTGGTGGGGGGCGGAACCCTACAATGCCGAACGGACCCGGTAACCCCCCCTTCCTGCTAGGCGCTCTTTTAGATCTTTGAGAGTGTGATGAGGGTGGAGGCATTCTTGCCGTGTACTAGCAGCAATTAAGAAAAAGGAGTATCTTAATGGAGATGGAGCGTGTAAGTGGGTGTCAGGATTGACATTTCCCAACCTCCAGAAATGATAAAGCCACTGGTCAATGGCGTTGGCGCGCCTCGCAGTGGCTTCAAACATAAGTCGAGAATAGTATGAACTACTCAATTCAATTTAGCAACATCTGTGGTGTTTTCATAGCCTCTCGCGCAATTTGCGGGTGGCAGAATGTGCGGATGTAACAGCGATCACCAAGCGGCAAAGCCGCGCCTTGGAATAAAGGCGAAATCCTCCACCACCTCCGATGGTGAATGCGAGCAAAAACAGGTACTTAGAGCATTAAGAAGAGAGCGTTTTGAGCTCTCTAGAGTGGCTCGTGGTATATTTGCGAAGGCTGGCGAACGCGCCAACCTAAAGCATGTTCTTAATTATCATCGTGCCGCTAAATGCGCCTATATCGCTATAGGTGAAGTGGCAATAATGAACTCTGTCGAGTATCACAAAAGCTTTTTCAAAGGACTCTTCACTTGTGGGAGCGTTTGGGCGTGCCCAAATTGCGCCGCAAAGGTTCAAGAAAAGCGCCGTGTTGAGGTGGCTATGGGGATGGATTATTTTTACAAACTTGGAAAAAAAGCGGTCATGGTGACCTTTACATTCCCACATACCAAAAGAAACAACTTAAAGCACCTTTTGGACGGTCAAAAGGAGGCTTTGAGTGAGTTAAGACGGGATAATAGGTGGAGGCACTTTAAGAAGCGTGTAGGCTTTGAAGGACTCATAAGATCCCTTGAGATCACTTATGGTGAGAGTGGATGGCATCCACACACTCACGAGCTATGGTTTGTTGATAGCGATGCGGATGCTGATGATTTAAAAGCATTTGTCCTGCGTAGGTGGGAGGATTGCTGCATAAAAGCAGGGCTGTTAGATCCATCAAAGAAAGCCACTGTAAGGGCTTTTAGAAAGCACTCTGTTGACGTTCGCGATAATTGTTCAACAAGTGACTATCTAGCGAAACAGGATGATTCAAGGAACTGGGGTGTAGATCGAGAGATAGCCAAGGCTACAACAAAAAAAGGCAGAGCTAAGGGTAAGCATCCCTTTGCGTTTTTGACGTTGTATCAGGAGGAGAGGAACGGCAAGTATGCGCGCCTATGGCTTGAGTATAATGAAGCGATCAAGGGTAAAGCACAGATGTTCTGGACACCAAAGATGAAAGAAAGGTGTGGTGTAAAAGACTATACAGATGAACAGCTTGCAGCACTGAAAGAGGATGAGGCGGTTGAGATTATGAGCCTTACTGGTAAGCAATGGCGGAAGGTGGCGCACACCAATTCACAGTCTTTGGTGTTGGACACCAGTGAGGAAACAACCGACAAGAATGTGATTGCAGCAGTGATCGAACATGCCAAGGCAAAAGAGATCAATATTGCTGATGCAGTGCAGAAAAGAGTAAATCTTCAAAAACGCATTTTTGAGGATTCAATAGTGCGAAATCTAATACCTGTTTTTGATACATCAAAAGTAGAGTTTGTTTCTGCCTCTGATGAGTTCCTGAAATCTTTTAAAGAGAGTCTGGAGCCAGATGAAGATATAGCAGAACCAACAAGAGATAATAACGAAAACGCCTGTGATGGAAATGGGCAATTAATATTTAATTGGTGATTGAGATGTCAGAAGTAATAAGAGAAGAAGAAGAGAGTAGAGTGTCTGAGGGTTATTGTGGCACTTGTGATGAGGACGTGAGATTGGATGCAACGTTGTATTACGATGTTGTGCTAGATAAGGATGGAGATGAGGAAAGGATACTTGTTTCCGAAGAAGAAACGTGCGCTTATTGCCAGTGTGGAATACGGCGATATTTCGATAAGTCGGGCAATATTACCGATAGCGATGGAATACATTTATAGCTGTAAGCCCCACTGTAAAGGTGGGGTTTTTTTTGCTTTTAGCAGGGGAGTCAAGAGGGGTGCAATACCCCTTTGCAAGTAGGAAACAACACCGACAAATTACGCAGTATATTTTAGGGTTTCCTATCTTGACTATAACACCGACTGCATGGGAATTAATTTCGTGATTATTTAATGGATATTATATCCTTTAAATAAA